>NZ_JAAIFP010000038.1:0-96605 GCF_010747435.1 Paenibacillus sp. ALJ109b | reverse complement strand
GAGATTAAAAATCTCATTTATTTTGCTTCGAAATCATACCGTCCGAAGACGTGTACCGATTTCTCAGCGTCGATCTTGCAAGCAAGATCGTTACTCACTCGTTGTTCAGTTTTCAAAGATCAAACTTGTTTCATTGCTGTGTGTTGTTCACCTCAGCAACTTTTATATCTTATCACATCCGAACCAACTTTGCAAGCTCTTTTTTTAAGTTTCTTTCGAAGCTTATTTCATTCGCTTGCCGCACCGTGTTTCTCGTGTTTTCTTGGCCGGAATTAGAATATACCATGTACAGATTTGGAACGCAAGCTTTATTTTTAAAATATCAATGATTGCTTTACTTCTTCCTCCCTACTCCTATTATACTTTACAAGATACTCATCCCGCAGCAGCAACTATCTTTCCAAACTCGGGAGAATAGCAACTCTCTCACATTACAATAGTTTCTATTATATATAGCAGAATATCTTTCAAACCGGTTATATCCAGCTTGCCTGTTAACTCACCTCAATCCGCTCAGATATGCCTATTTGTCCAATTCATAATCATTTATAAAACTAAAAAAACAGGATCGGTTATTTCCGCTCCCGTTTTCATAAATTGTAGATGTTGCTATGTAATCCTCATAGTGCATCTTTTCAAGTTTGCTATTTAAGTATACACATCAGGGTCTGATGATCTCACCATCCGAGCCGCTTACATCAAAGAAACCAACGTTATGCTTCCTAGCTAACTCACGCATCATTTTATAGGCGTCCTCCGCAACAGACCACGCGAATGCAGCATAAATCATTTCTTTTCCAAGCGAGTATTCTGTTAATCGATTATCTGTTCCCGCTTCTTCCATCGCTTCAAACACATCATCGTCTAAATTCATCGAAGGAAATGTCAGAATAAGCTCTTCGTAAAAGCGTTGCAACTGCTCTGAGCTCACCTTAATGTCTGAATAGGAATGATCCTCCGACCATTTTGTCTGCTCACCATACCATCTCATAAACGACGTTTTATCAACTGGAGCTTTGGCTGGATCAAAAACCATCAAATCATAACTCATGTATGTCCCCCCTTTATATATAGAAGAAAGTCAATTTCGATCTCCCATAGATCAAGAATATCCCCTACGTAGAACATTTCAAAGAGTCTCCTGTCCCTTCTTTTAAATTTCATGCTACATATATAAGAAACAAAAAAGCGAAAGCCCGGTTAAAGTACCAAGGCTTCCGCTTCTTCTTTCATTTGTATAAATAAGAAATACATTATAAGAATCTGACCCGATTTATTCAGTCAAACCTTTACTCTCCACCGATAAATACATACCGGCATATAACAATGATAGCCAATATCCACATAAGCCAGTGGATCTTTACTTTGCGCTCCGTAACCAGATTACCGAATACGGCCAAGATTACATAGGATACAATCCCTGCGGAAATCCCGTTTGCAATTCCTCCAGTGAAAGGCATCAATACAATTGTAAGGAACGCCGGGAAAGCTTGCAGGAAGTCATCCCATTCAATGCTGCGAACCTGACTCATCATCAAGACACCCACGATGATCAATGCCGGAGCTGTTGCAGCTGACGGAACAACCAATGCCAGCGGGGCAATAAACAAGGCCAAGATGAACAGGATACCTGTCGTTACAGAGGTCAGACCTGTACGTCCACCAGCTTCGACGCCAGAGGCACTTTCAACAAAAGCGGTAATTGTACTTGTACCCAGTGCAGCTCCTGCACTTACACCCACTGCATCGACGAGCATTGCTTTGCCAACTGTTTTTTCGCCTTTTTTCTTATCCTTCATAATCCCCATTCGTGTTGCTGTGCCCACCATCGTTCCGAATGTGTCAAACAGCTCTACAAAGGTGAAGATGAAGATGATTTCAAACAGTCCAAGGCTAATTGCACCCTTCAAGTCCAGTTGTCCGACCGCCAGATCGCTGAAGTTAGGCAACCAGCTTGCACCGGACAAACCGCTGAGATTCGTAACTCCCATTGGGATACCAATCAACGTTGTAGCAATGATACCGATTAGCAGTGCACCTTTGACGCGCATAACCATCAGTATAGCGATAATGAACAGTCCAATCAGAGCCAGTAATGCATCATGATGCGAGATGAAATTACCCAAAGACAGATTAAAACTGCTGCCCGGAATCGGTTGGCTCAGATCTGCATCTGGTGCAACATTAACTGTTACAGCGACCAGATTAGCCAGTTTGAAACCTACAATGGTAATAAAGAGACCAATACCAACTGTGATTGCCATTTTTAATGAGTCCGGAACTGCAACGAGCAGCATTTGACGAATTTTGGTCACTGTCAAAATAATAAACACGATACCAGAGATAAATACGGCTCCGAGAGCTGCCTGCCAGGAAATCGCACCGTTGGAACTCAGAACCACGGTCATGAAGTAAGCGTTCAAACCCATACCTGGTGCAAGGGCGATCGGAATGTTAACGAACAATCCCATAATGATGGTCATCAAACCAGCACCTACGGCTGTTGCAAAAAATACTGCATTGTCCGACATACCGGCTCCGGCCGATCCCAAGAACAACGTGTTTACGAAAAGAATGTACGCCATTGTCATAAAGGTAGTAAGACCCGCAACAATCTCCGTTCTAACGTTCGTTCCGTTTTCTTTTAGTTTAAAGAAACGATCCATAATTCACTAACTCCCCCTTAGAGATGTTGAAGCCATATTGAAAACCGACAAAACGACAAATACCCTGAAGATGAAATGTATCACCCAGGGTTTTAGCTGACGAGGAGTGGCACGGTGCCAATTACGGAGAACAAAAAAATTCTAATGTGCGAGATGTCATGCCCGACGCAATCATGTAGAATTCGTGTGCTCAGCCTTATCCTCTTCGTAGCCAGATCATTAGGGTGATCTCGTAGAGACTCCCAGGCCAATCCCCGGGATTATACGAAGTAGTATGCGTTTTTTGTGTGTTTCCCATCACTATTTTAGGAGGGATGCCTCTAGTTTGTCAATGATAAAAACGAATATTATCCTCGTTCAACTTATAAATCGTTCGTATTATTTAACAAAATGAACCAGTTCAGCGGTTTACAACCCAAATTAAAATTGGTTTTACACTACGTTTTCATGTGTATATGTCGATCTTGCCACAAGTTTTCTCTTCATCTACAACATTAAAAAAGCTACCATAAATCAAAGCACGTGCCCTTTGATTATGGTAGCTTGATTGGTCTTCTAGAAGATGGTTATGTGGTGAGAATAACGTTTCTTAATATCCATTAGCTTAGGTATACGGAGCAAGCTGCGACGATCACCAGATCATTTTTTACACGATAAGTCCTACGTCCTTACATTTCTGTCTGAAGTCCATCCCTTACCTGCTGTTGTTCCTGATCGGTGTTAGCCGTTGACCCTTCAGACAATTCCTGATTCTGGGCTTGATCGGAAGACGAATCTGCTGCCTCTAAATTCACAAATGAAGAATCCCCCGCACCAAGAGCCAAATCCTGCATACCCGAGCCGCATCCTGCCAGCATCACCATCAGAAACGCACTTCCAATGCCCATCTTCCATTTGCTCATATTGTCGGTTTTACGCATACATTCAATTCTCCTTTCAATTGCCATATAGCCGTATTCTGTACTCAGTGTACAAGCCCCATATGAAAACAATCTGAAACGAACCTAAAAAAGGAATTAAATATTCAGAGATTCATCGTTATACCACCATCCGCTCTCATCCCACATGCCTGCTGCCATTATCGCCTGCTTCGCCACTTTTTTGCTGTTTGGCACTTTTCAAATGAACGATCATTCTTTCCAAGGATTTATGATGAATCAGAGATTCGATATCTTCGGCGGTAGTATGTTTCATTTGCAGAAGGGCGAGCTCTTTCAGACTTTTGGAAGTCTTTGCCCAATCAATATTCTCCACATTCACATTGTTCAGGAAAACACGCTGTAATTCAGTCAGATTTTCAAGAGATGGCAGACTCGTTAGATGCGGCTGGTCCTCTATCCCTAATAAGCGCAATTCCTTCAATTCAGGCAATACGGATAGGTCTGATAATCCTTTCACCCTTAGGAGCTTCAACAATTGCAAAGATTTCACTCCCGCAAGGCTATCCAGATTCTCTGCTCCACCAAAACTGAGATAAAGTTCGCTCAAAGCCGTTACATCTTTTAAGTATCCCAATTCCTTTAATGGCATTCCCGAAATATAGAGGGACCGGAGTGATGACAACGTTCCGATCGTTTCGATGTTAGTTGTATGACCATTCACACTCAGTGTTTTAAGGTTGGTAAAACGGTTAAGTACGGATAAATTGATTTTCTTTGTTTTGGTTTTGCCAATGCGGAGCTGTTGTAAAGTGGTAGGTAAAAGAGCCAATACATCAAGAGACTCCGCTTCAAATACGTCAAAGGCAAACTCTTTTAGCCCTGGCAATGCACCTATGGCCTCAATCCCGTGAACACGTCTATTGCAGTCAATCACAAGCTTTTCTACATGGTTCATATATTTTAGAACAGACAAGTCGCCAGATTGCGAATGAAAGCCATATATACGAAAAGTAACATCGGGTCTGTTGGCAAACAGCTCCTCATTCAATGTCTGCATCAGGTTTACATCCGGGATATTGTGCTCGCTGTATTGAACAATTTTTAGTTCAGGACGAGCCGCAAGTGCAGCAACCTCTTCATGAGTCCATCCTGGGTTAAGTTCGATTCTTTCCTTCATTCGCTATAGTTCCTCCTTACAGAGTGTTCTTCTTCGTAAAATCTATTGGAGATTTTCTCCAATACATCCCAAGGGATACGTGTCTAGTCAGCTGTCATACCATCGATGGACGTTTTAAATTTTTCATAAAAAAATGCATTTTACGTTTCATAGCTTATCAACACGGTCAGTCTTGTTTAAGTGTCTATCCTTATCAGATTAATTTTCTCCACGAAACGTGTATACTAATATTAGGATAGGAGGAGAAATATGAGAATTAACAATAATCTGCCAGCATTAAACGCCAAAAATAGAATTAATAATAATAGTAACGCCAAAAAAACTTCTTTTGAAAGACTTTCGTCCGGTCTACGCATTAATCGCGCTGCGGATGACGCTGCCGGTCTAGCTATTAGCGAAAGTATGCGTGCTCAGATTAGGGCTTTAGAGCAAGGAGTAAGAAATATCCAAGATGGAATCTCATTAATTCAAACTGCGGAAGGTGCTCTCAATAGCATAACAAGCGGACTTCAAAGAATCAGAGAACTACTTGTTCAAAGGGAAAATGATACATACACCTATAGTGATAAAGAAACAATTAATCTAGAAATTACACACAACCTCCGAAATATAGAGGATATAACAAACAACACACAATTTAATGGAATCTACCTTTTGAATGGCTCACTTACTAATGCTGCTGTCCATACAGGTACTGACACAATTCCGCTAAGCATTAATGACATGCATCTGGACCTATATTATAGGGAGAATTTTAACGATCAAAATAGGTTTTCACAATGGCATCCTGCGCAAGGTGCCTGGACAGTCCAGAACGGATTATTGACACAGTCCACTGAAGGCGTTGGTGACAAAACGATTCTCTCGGAAGTAATTCAAGGTAACGATATGACCATCACGGTCAATGGAAAATTCATGACGACACATCCAGATGGAAATATTGGCATAATTATTAAAGGAAACGACTTTAACAACCAAGTTTTTGGATGGTATAGCCAGTACGGTGGATTATATATTGGAGAACGCGTAAATGGATCATATCGATTAATTACCTCCATAGTAGTGGATCCTGCGCAATTAGATCAGAACTATGAACTTACCGGAACTGTTGTAGGCAATTATTATACATTTTCTGTTACGGGTGTAGGAAAGATCGAAGGCTATTCCGCCAATACATCCATGCTTGAAGGCTACACCGGATTGTTCACCGCATTTTCGGAAGCAAGTTTTGATGATTATGAAGTCATTCCTCATATCACAGTAACAGATATCAAAACGGCTTTAGATAAAGTCACAGGGGAGCGTGCAAAATTAGGCGCCTATCAAAATCGACTAGAGTACGCCTATAACAACACATCCAACTATTCTGAGAACCTTACAGCATCCGAGTCACGAATCAGGGACACTGACATATCCAAAGAAATGATAAAGATATCTACACTGAGTATTCTAACCGATGCCTCTCAAGCCATACTTGCTCAAGCAAACAGTCAACCCCAACGAATACTGGAGTTACTTCGGAACTAGGGTTGATTAATTCATCTAACCAATATAAAAAGCTCATCCTTGATAACAATTTATCAAGGATGAGCTTTTTATTTAATAATTCAAGGGTTCCAACCATATCAGGGCTTCTAAGCAATGAAGTCCACTAATATTTCACAACCTATTCCCACTCAATCGTTGCTGGTGGTTTGGAAGTTACGTCATACACGATACGGTTGACGTTATCCACTTCATTAACGATCCGCACGGAGATTTTCTCCAATACGTCCCAAGGGATACGTGCCCAGTCAGCTGTCATACCGTCAATGGACGTTACTGCACGGATACCTACAGTGTAGGAATACGTACGCGCGTCACCCATAACCCCAACACTCTTCATGTTAGGCAGGGCTGTGAAGTATTGCCAGATCTCGCGATCAAGACCAGCTTTGATAATTTCTTCACGCAGGATGTAATCCGAATCACGAACGATTTTGAGCTTGTCCTCCGTTACTTCGCCAAGTACACGGATCGCAAGACCCGGACCTGGGAACGGCTGACGCCATACGATTGCTTCTGGCAGACCGCACTCTTCGCCGACTTTACGCACTTCGTCTTTGAACAAGGCACTCAGTGGTTCGATCAGCTTGAAGTTCATGTCCTCAGGCAATCCGCCCACATTGTGGTGGGATTTGATGGTTTGAGCTGTCGCTGTGCCACTTTCCACGATATCCGTGTACAGTGTACCTTGCGCCAGGAATTCAAAATCATCAAACTGCTTGGACTCTTCGTCAAATACGTAAATAAACTCGTTACCGATGATTTTACGTTTTTGTTCCGGATCATCCACACCTGCCAGTTTGGACAGGAAACGCTCTTGTGCATCGATTTTGACAACTTTCATGTCGAATTTGCCGACGAACGTCTCCATTACGCTCTCCGCTTCGCCTTTGCGCAGCAGACCATGGTCGATAAACATACATGTCAGTTGGTCTCCGATGGCTTTGTGAAGCAATGCAGCCACAACGGAAGAATCTACACCGCCGCTAAGTGCGCACAATACTTTACCGTCGCCCACTTTTTCACGAATATCTTTGATCGTATCTTCGATGAACGTCTCCATACTCCAGTTGCCTTCACAACCACAGATTTCGTACAGGAAGTTTTTGATCATTTCATTACCGCGAACAGAGTGGCGTACTTCTGGATGGAACTGAACAGCATACAATTTGCGCTCATCGTTACTCATTGCTGCGATTGGCGCACTTTCCGTGCCTGCATCCAGTTTGAATCCAGCAGGAAGAGCAACCACGTGGTCACCATGACTCATCCATACCGTATGTTCACCTTCGATACCTTGTGCTAGAGCAGCACCTGGTGCAAACTCAATATCCGCTTTACCGTACTCACGCTTCTCAGAACGCTCGACTTTACCATCAAGCTGTTGCGCCATGAGCTGCATACCGTAACAAATTCCAAATATTGGCAATCCCAGATCATAAACGGCCGGATCTACATGTGGAGCATTTTCTGCGTAAACGCTAGATGGTCCACCCGAGAACACGATTCCCTTTGGTGATAATTCTGCGATTTTCTCCGCCGGTGTGTTATACGGCAAAAGCTCGCTGTATACGCCCAGATCCCGGATTCTTCTGGCGATTAACTGGTTGTATTGGCCCCCAAAGTCAAGGACAACCACTATTTCATTTTGCTTATTCATTACCGAGCCTCCCTCAATTAATGAAACTAATTATACGCAACGACAAAACATACCGTCAAGGAAAGGCGAAACTCCTTTTTTCGACATTTCAAAACATGGCATATTCAACGCCTGAGATTACAATATTTGATCGAATATTCTCGCCTCCATTCTATATATTCCCGATAGGAAATATAAGAAAAGGGTTGACGCATTATTTTCAACATAAAAGAGATCGTCCGCATGAAGCTCACGGTGTATGATCGCGGAAAGACGCCTCGTTCGCTTTATGGGGCGAGAAAGGCGTCCTATGTTAAGTTCGGCGTTGTACTTCGTGTTACAGCGCCTGCATGCGCCGGGCCAGTTGAAGTGCCCGGCGCAGGAAGTCCAGACTGTCCGCGCGCAGCGGACGGTCCGGCCCGTACAGCAGCCGTTCCCAGTCGGCTGCGAACCGCGCGATGTCCGCGCCGTACGTGCCTGCGGCCACGGCGGGAGACGCTGCATATTCACGCAGCGTCATTCCCGGCGGCCGCGGGCCGTAGCGGCGCGCGAGCGCGGCCCAGACCGGAGCGGCGGCGCTGAGCAGCCGCTCGCGGTCCGGAAAGCTGCTGCGCGGCCACGCCAGCAGCAGCCTTAGCCGCAGCGCGGGGCGAAGCCGCCGCATGCGGATGGCCCCGGCGGCGCACAGCAGCGCCGCTGCCGCAAGGGCCACCGCGAGCCATGGGTGCGCGGCAATGGCCCGAGCGCGGGCGAGCAGCCATGCGCCCGCGTGAGCCACCCCGCCGTCCGTCTGCGGCGGGGTTACGGCAACGGACGGCTGCCCGCTCAGCGCAGCGGCGTCTTGGCTTTCACCCTGCGTCATAGTGAAGCCTGGCGTAGCCTCGAACGGCATCCAGCCCGCGCCTGGAAAATACACTTCTACCCAGGAGTGTGCATCTCCCTGGGTCACAATGTATTGCCCCGAGACGTCCGCATCGGCTTCCCCGGGCCCGAACCCCTTAACCCAGCGTGCCGGAATGCCCTCTGCACGTAGCAGCACAATCATAGCTGTCGAGAAATGATTGCAGTAACCCTGCCGTGTAACGAATAGAAAATCATCCACAAAATCAGTTCCGCGTGGTGGCATACGGGTATCCAGCGTATATTCGGCGTGGTCCGCAAGGTACGACTTTACGGCTTGCACGGCATCATAACGGGTCTCACTCCCCTGAATGATATCCTTGGCAAGAGCCTGCACGCGTCCGGGAAGCGTAGTTGGTAGCTGCAGATACGTTCTGCGAATTGCAGCCGGATCTTTCATGTTGGACTTCTTCCCCAGAAGGCGTAGCTGTTCAGGTGTTGCCACGGGAATCATGACATCTGCCGTATAACTTTTGACAGTTTGATTGTCATAAGTAGCCGCGAGCCATAACGTTGCGGAATCTTCATTTGATAGCAGTAAACGTTTATTCTTCTGATTATCACTATTCTTATCCTGGAACGACAGATTGAGTGGCATTCCACCTGTGAAGAGGGGATTGGGTCCTCTCCACTCTCGCTTCATCGTCACCGTTTGACGAATACGTTGCCAATAGGTCGGGTACTCCCAACCATCGGTGCGCACCAATCCGGATGGACTTGCCGTCTCAAAGCTCTGCACAGGATCACTCCAGGTGCTTCCGTTATAATATGAACGGGTCTCGCCCCGCCAATACGTAGCTTCCGGACTTTTTGCCGTAAAAAAAATCGTGTCTCCCTGCACCAAAGGTGCGCCCATTGGTGCATCCGCTGTACTATATCCTGTGACGGCAGTTGTTGCAGGAATACTTCCTTGCTGTGTATAGCCTGCCCAGCGGGCCAAACGCTCACCCATCTGCTCAAGTGAAATACGTTCCGGTGGAGGAATAGAGGCAAGCTGACCAGGGATCGCTGAGAAAAGTACCATGGCTGCCGACACCGCAAGCGTTACCGCAGACCAACGGCCATAAGGACTATGCTTAAAGATCGGTGTGGTGACCCCGCCATTAAGGCGAAGCAACTGTAACATGGCCTGAATGAGTAGAATCCACAACACAGAACGTATCACCGAAGCATATACATCCAGCCCGGCAAAGGATTCAAGCAGCAGTAGATAGACCAATGTTGCACTGCCAAAAAGCATCAAACTTCGTCGCAGCAGTACCAGTGACTGCACGGAAGCCATCAGCATGCTCCAACCGCACATCATGAGCAGACCTCTTGTCTCCACACTAATCGAGTGAAAACGCCACGTACTCATGAAACTGCCCATATCGGCAGAAAAAGTGGTCGGATAGGTAACTGCCCATCCAGCAAGGTCATTACCTCCATACATGCAACATAATGCGGCTAGAGCAATGAAGAGTCTAATCAGTATTCCCGTGATCCAGCCCGTACGAAGCAACCCCGCGAGCAGCAAGGCCCCCGTTAATCCTGCCATCACGGATAAGAATCGTTCGCTGCCCTGCTGACCCGCTGACGTAACCGGATAAATCCACTCCATGGACAATATAAGCAAAATGGCAGAAAGACCGATTCTGTAAAGAAGAGGCTCCGAACTGTGGCCAGGACTCTTCAAATCTACTCCAGATGTCCTGGTTTCCGCTTTATATATGGAATGCACAGACTCTAATCCCAAACTTGCGGCGTACCTCCGGTCAGCCACAGTGGAATTCACTTGAGGGTTTCCATTATGCTCCCACATCCGTTACCTCCGCCTTTCTCATTGAAGGTAAAGAGCAGTCTGTGATCCAATGGATCTGTACTCCACTTTGACGAAGCTGTTCCAGACTTTCATTGCCCATGTCACTAATGGTTTGATCCTTTGCAATAGAATGTGCTTTTTGTGAAACTACCGCGCTATCCGCAGCATCAACATGATTTTCTCGCTGCTGAGCCATATTGCTGCTGAGTGATTCCGCTCGCGATATAGGTGATGAACCTTCTCCGGCCATGAACTCCGTTAACTGGACCTCTACCCTGTATCCCAACCTGATTGCACACATTACCCACTCCACCAAAGCGTCATCCATTTTGCCAGTGAGGATCACAATTCGTGAGCCGATCGCCATTCTATCCAACATCTCTGTACGAAGCGATGGAGATACAGCTTGAGGCGCGGAAATTCGTGCCTGCGCCAGCTTGTCCAGCGCATGGTTTTCAGGCGAGTGCAGGAGTTCCTGCTGCCATTTCTCCTGATGAGCAGATCCTGACCCACCACCTTCCGTCCACAGTTGATAAGGAATGTTGTCACGTTCAGCGGTCTGAATCCAACGGGCAGCTGCACGGACTACACGTTCAAAGGCGGGCGTATCCCTCTTCTCTGACTGCCGCACTTCATAACCAGATGCACCTTCATACACCAGTATACCCAGCGAGACAGAGTCGGAGGTTTCAGGCAAAAAAGTCTGAAGTCGACCCGTTTTGGCTGTGCTTTTCCAATGAACACGCCCAAGCGGGTCTCCTTGCTGATATTCCCGGAACTCAGGACTGCGATTCCCTTGACTGCTTCTTCGCTCAGACAGTGCATCTTCTCCCACTGCCGAGTATTCTCCGGGATTATTCTCACCCCATTCCGCTGCTTGGGGAACAACAATGAGCGAGGTATGATTCACAGTCTCTGCGGAGACCGTATTCCATCCGAAAACATCACCCCAGTACAATCTGCTTGATTCCCATCTGTATACACCTCTGCGCAAACCCGATAATTCATATTGATACGTAAACTGGCGACGGGTTCCCGGAAATAGTAACTTACGGTGTACACCGGCAGGTGTATTCTCACACAGAATGATCCATAACAGTGGAATCGGGCAGTCGAATTTCAGTTCCACGGCCACTCGCGTTATTTCGCCTGCCACAACCCGATTCGCATGCATTTGCCGCCGAATGTTAATATTGCGCGGACCGAGAAAATGGATAATCAGTGCGCTTGCGAGCATCAAGGCTGCCATAATGGATAGAAAAAGCGCGGCCTTGCCGCCATGCCATACATACAAAGAGGCAAAAGCTATGACCAGGACAGCACCCAACATCCGTTGACCCAGCGCAGTCATTGACGCCGTCCCCTTCCCTGTGCCGCCATCTGTACAGGTACAGGAACCGATGACAGAGCTTCCTGAATCACCTGCGCCTGTGCCCAGATTTCCGCTCTGTTCTGGGATTTCAATTGAACGCGATGGGAAAGGACAGGCAAAGCCATCTCTTTCACATCATCGGGAATGACATAACTGCGTCCTTGCAGGTAAGCAAACGATTGTGCAGCGGCCATCCAGGCCAATGTTCCGCGCGGGCTGATACCCAGTCTTACCGCCGGGTGACTTCTGGAGGCAACGGCAACAGCAACCAGATACTGTTTGACAACAGAGTCCACATGTACATGTTTTACTTCACGCTGCATGGCTACGACTTCTTCAGCAAGCATGACAGGGCGAAGTTCATCAAGCAGTTCTCTGCTTTGCATCCGGGTTAACAGTTCGACTTCCTGCTCCGGATCAGGATACCCCAGTCCAATCTTCATGATAAAACGATCCAGCTGCGCTTCAGGCAAACGATAAGTGCCCTCAAACTGCAACGGATTCTGCGTCGCCAGCAAAAAGAATGGGCGCGGCAAAGCATAGGTTGTGCCATCCACCGTAACGCGTCTTTCCTCCATCGCTTCCAGAAGTGCCGACTGAGTACGGGGGGAAGCGCGATTGATTTCATCGGCCAGCACAATATTGGACATGACGGGTCCTGGTCGAAACTTAAATTCTCCCGTATGCGGATGATACATCGACGTGCCCGTCACATCTGCCGGCATCACATCCGACGTGAACTGAATTCGTCCCATGGAGCAATCCAGTGCAGAAGCGACGGCGCGAACCAGCATCGTTTTGCCTGTACCCGGCACATCTTCCAGAAGTACATGACCTCCACTCAGCATTGCAGTTAACACATAACGAATCTCTTGTTTTTTGCCAATGATCACACTTTCAACTCGCTTCATAACTCTATTCAGCAATTCTACGGCATGTTCATGTTCCATTCGGATATAAGACATATCTTCTAATCTCCTTCCATCCATCGGCATTCCTGAACCATACTAATCTATGATTCAGTGTTGCCCGGAAGTAGAGAGAATAGTCCTGTACGAACGACTTTATTCAGATCAATTTATCCAAATACATGCTGTTAGCTGCTGCTAGAGGAACGCTGGCTTTAACCATCCATTCCTTTTCATTCGCCTTTAGTGAATCAACGGTTACTCCCATATGCTCCATCAATTCACGCAGCGGAACCCAGATCGTTCCTCCCTGACTCTGCACGACTCCCTCTGTCGTTCTGTCATTCAACTGGCCTGAACGTTTCGTTGTCAGATCTCCGCTGACACTGTCTGCATGCATGGTTCGGTCTTTCCATACGGCTGTGGCTGTTCGGGTCTCTGCATTCCAACGAGCGCTACCACCGAACTTTTTCATAAAGGTCCGCAAAGGCACCATGATCCGCTGATCTTCCACGCGAAACTCTCCTTGCTTCAATGTGGCTGCTGCCAAACCAATTTCCACCTTCAGTTCCTTGCCGGCCAACCACAGGTTGCTGTTCTCTTGTACATTTTCTGCGATCCATTCCTTACTCGGGGCTTTGCGAGACTTGTATTTACCATTGGAATCGATTCGGAATTGAACAGGCTCATCCGAGGCCTTCATCGTGTCAAAACGAAATCCCTGATCGCGGTAATACTTGATAATGCCAGGTAGTGCTTTTACCGTCTCGGCATGAGCTCCTCCATCATGCATCAATACAATGACCGAATGTGCCCCGGCAGGCACCTTGGTCGCATTGCGTAAGATTTCTTTGGCCGGAACACCCTTCCTTTTGGAATCACCACTGTCTACGTTCCAGTCCATAACGGTGTACCCGCCCAATTTCAGCAGATCAAAATAACTCTTATCAAAATGTCCGTAGGTACCGCCCGGTGCCCGGACCAGATTCGGTCGAAATCCGGTAATTCGCTCTACGACTGACTCTGTCTGTTTGATCTGCTTCCAGAACACTTTGAAATCACTATATAGCTGTTCATAATTATGATTAAACGTATGATTGCCCAAAGCATGTCCATCTTCCACAACCACACGGATCATCTCAGGATAACGTTCTGCCTGCTCTCCGAGCACAAAAAATGTAGCCAAAACCTGTTCCTTGCGCAAAATATCCAATACTTCACGGGTATGGTTACCCGGTCCATCGTCAAAACTCAAATAGACTACCTTATCTTGAAGATTCTCTTCTTTGGAGGCCGGTGCATCAGACCCCGATACAGAGGAAGCGTAAGTTGTGCCTGCCGATGCAGCGAATACACACAGCAATACAACTATGCGAAGTATTAGTACAGACCATTTTCCAGATAATAATGTATGTATTGGCGTTAACATGTACGAATCGACCTCCAACGTCTCTAGTGAATTTGCTGATAGACTTCAGCAGATTTGTTAGAATTATATGGAGGACGCACTGAAAAAAGACGCGATTTTGTTTTATAATTTTTCACAATTTGGGATGGCTCGTGATTGATTCTTGGCTTCGGATTAGGTAGCATAATGGACAGGTAGGATCGTGAACAAAACTCCTTGGAGAGTAAGCATCTCCTCCCACCCTGTCTGCAGGAGAGTGAAGTCTATTGGAATTGCTTGAGAAGGTCCAGCATCTGTTTGGATCCTACGGATACAGCGTTTTGTTTTTTGGTTTATTGCTGGAATTCATCGCCCTTCCCTTCCCGGGAGAAACGACTATGGCTTATGCAGGATTTCTGTCCTACAAGGGTCATCTGGACTTTGGAATACTGGCCATCCTTGCTTTTCTGGGAACGACGATTGGCATGACGATCACTTATTTTATTGGGGCCAAAGCAGGTCTGCCGTTCATTACACGATATGGAAAATGGTTTCTGATGAAACAGGACAAGCTGGATAAAACGCAAAAGTGGTTTGCTAAGTACGGCAATGCCCTGATCTTCATCGGTTATTTCATTCCGGGAGTGAGACATTTCACCGGATATTTCGCGGGTATAGCCGCTGTTCCCTTTCGTAAATTCGCTCTCTATGCCTATTCAGGCGCACTGTTCTGGGTAATGCTGTTCCTAGGCATCGGCAAAATATTTGGACCCCAATGGAACGCCGTGTTTCAGATTGTTCATCAATATGCACCTTACATCGTGGCGGGGATCGGACTGCTGCTGATTGCAGCCGTACTGTACCGTTATCGAAAAGCGTGGGCAGCTCGATCGTTGCGCAAACCTGCCGCTATTCGGCAAAGACAAAAATAAACGATAGCACTCACATATCTATCGATGATATCAATGGTTGGATTCAGACATATTTAGCGCAGAGATTTTTGTGCCGTGTGGAACCTCAGGTTATATTTTCTGTTTCTGTTAATAGCAAGGAGCTGCATATCGCGGCTCCTTTTTTATGTTCTTCTTTTGCTTATACGTCTAATGTTAAAAACCTCACGCGCCCTTAACCATCCATAGGTTGTAAGCAAAACAGCAATGGCCGCAAAACCCAATCCGCCTGCGAAACCAAGCTTTCGTGGCTCCACTACTTCTAATAACAAACCCGCACCAAACATGGATAACCCTAGCATGGTACTACTGCAAGCCGTCACCAAGCCGTAAATGAGCCCTCGATATTTCTCAGGTGTTTCACGCATCAGCAATGTATCCAGACAAGCATTGCCTACTCCTGACATAAGGGCCAGCAGAATATAGATCATAACTGCGATCACTGGCATAGTCACCACACTAAGCAGCATAAGCAATCCCCCTTCCACGAGCAGACACATGACTACTCCCGGGAGCAGCCAATGCTGAAAATAACGAGAACACCAGTTGCTTAATACCAGTCCTGTCCCAAGCGCCGCATAGAACAGACCTACACCCCAATCCCCAAGGGAAAATACTTCAATTGCATAAACGCTGATCAATACATTATCAATCCCGTTTATGACCGGTACCCATAACTCGAACAGGATGATGATCTGTAATGCTACAGAGAATCGAACCAGCCTCCATATCACCGAAGGAACATGAACTGCACCACTGACACGAGTAATTACTGAAGATTTACCAGAAGCTGCTGTGGCTGATCTCTCCATACTTTCAAGTGATATCTCATTTGATTCCGTACCCATTCCGGATGGAAACGAGACTTTTCGGATCAAAACAGCAGCCATCAGAAAGCACAGTGCATTGGTTATAAACGCAGCCTGCGGCCCTATCACTGATGAGGTGATTCCCCCAAGAAAGGCACCTACGATCAGCACCGTACCGTTCATCACCTGTTCAAGTCCGTTAATTTTGAGCAAATGTTCCGGCTGTACTAGCAGTGGTATGCCTGATTTGCGCACCGGCGCATAGAGAGCCTCAGCACAGGCTAGTAAAGTACTCGCTGTGTATAGAATCCACAAATCATCTGCACTGTTTACGAGTAAATAGCTCAGAGCAAGAGGCACCCTTATCAAATTGGTAAGCAGCATAATCTTTCGCCGTGAGAATCGCATCGTTAACATGCCGCCTGCCGGGGCAAGCAACAGAAATGGAAGCACACGCAGACCAAGGGCCAGTCCTACAGCAAGTCCAGATCCTGTTGTGCTGAGAATTAACGAAAGCATGGCTACCTGACAGAAACGGTCACCTATGCCGTTCACTAATCCCGCGATAAAGAACTTGCGGTATTCCGATTCTTTCTGTAGCAAAATCAGAATGGACGATCTAAACAACATGACAAATCCTCTTCTCTTTTATTAGATGATAATCTAATTAGATAATATTCTAATATAAAGGAATTAACAATATTCTTTTTTTATTTTGTGGGATATTCAATAACACTTTTGTGATAATCCTGATTCATCCAGGTCATACTAATTTGCAAATATAGGGTGTATAAGGGGTGAAGGAATGAGTACAGCGACGCAGAGCAGTCAGGATCAGAGAATATCTCCGAATCTTACGGAAAATACGGATTATTGCAAGAAGGTAATGGGGAACAGCAAAGACTTGATGATTCGTCCTCTGCAGTGTTTGCACAAATGGCCTTCTGTCATGTTGTACATCGATGGGATGGTTGACGTGCAGATCGTGAACCATTCCATCCTGGAACCCTTGTTACAGACCCGTGAACTACCTGATTTTTCGGCGGAAAACGAGCATTTGAGCTATCTCCAGAATGATGTCTTGGTCGCCAGCAGTGTAATCTTAATCGATGAGATAAAAGACATTCTTGACGCCCTTCTGGCGGGCTTTGCCGTTGTGCTCCTAGAAGGTTCCAATCAGGGCCTGAAAATTGCAGCAGCAGGATGGGAAGATCGTGCCGTCGGTGAACCGATTTCCCAGACGGTTGTTCGAGGACCTATGGAAGGCTTTAATGAAAATTTGCGTACGAATACAGGCTTGATACGCAAACGAATTCGAGACCCCCATCTTTGGATTGAAGAAAGGGAGATTGGCCGAGTTTCCAACACTAGGGTTGCCGTAGTATATCTGGAGCATATCGTCGATCAAGAGGTTGTAAAAGAACTGCGGCGCAGACTTGATGAGATTGATATTGACGCTATTCTGGAAAGCGGATATATCGAAGAACTTGTGCAAGACAAAACAGGTACGATCTTCCCTACGGTCTATAACAGCGAGCGACCGGACACCGTATGTGCTGCACTGCTCGAGGGTCGGGTAGCAATCATTATAGACGGTACTCCATTTGTACTGCTTGTCCCAGCCCTGTTTGTTCATTTCTTTCAGTCTCCCGAAGACTACTACCAGCGGGCCGATATTAGCTCATTAATTCGAATGATTCGTTACTTGGCCTTCTTTATCGCGCTGCTCGCCCCATCCTTTTATATTGCCATTACAACCTTTCATCAAGAGATGCTGCCTACCAACCTACTTATCAGTTTGGCAGCGCAGCGTGAAGGCGTTCCTTTCCCGGCATTTATTGAAGCCATCTTAATGGAGTTGACCTATGAAATTTTGCGAGAAGCTGGCATACGGATTCCGAAAACGGTCGGTCAGGCCGTTTCCATTGTGGGTACCCTTGTTATTGGGCAAGCTGCGGTAGATGCAGGCGTTGTATCGGCGGCCATGGTTATTATCGTATCCATTACAGCGATATCCAGCTATGTCATTCCAGAAAATGGATTATCCATTTCTGTACGGATTCTGCGATTTGTCCTGATGATTCTGGCTGCCGCCTTTGGTTTCTACGGAATTCTGATGGTTCTGCTGATTACGGTAACCCATTTATGCAGTTTAAGATCTTTCGGTGTGTCTTATATGTCCCCATTCGCACCTTACATTGGGAAAGATCTCAAAGATACCATCTTCCGTGTGCCTTGGGCCCGGATGAAGACCCGTCCGCTTTCTACCGGAACTGCGAATGAAACCAGACAAGCTGACAAAAAAACGAAGCGATAATCGGTAAGGAGAACGTGTATGAACAAATGCCTACAATTGATTCTGTCTTTTGCCGTTCTGCTCCCTCTCCTTACCGGATGCTGGGATCGCCAGGAACTCAATGAACTCGGTATTATGCTGGGACTGGGGGTGGACAAGGATGGCGATATGATTAAAGTGAGTGCTCAAGTGGTTGTCCCTAATGAAGTTTCCTCCAAATCAGGGGGAGGCAAAGGGACCCCTGTGACTCAGTATCAGGCTTCTGCCCCAACGCTGTTTGAAGCTATTCAGAAACTGACAGAGTCAAGCCCACGTCGTATCTTTATGGCGCACATACGTATTTTGGTATATGGCGAAGAATACGCCCGCAAAGTCGGGATTTATGATGTGACCGAAGCTCTAATGCGGGAACCTACAGTTCGGCCTGACTATTACGTCATGGTGGCACGAAATACAACGGCTTCCAAAGTGCTTGACGTGATGACGCCTCTTGAAAACTTACCTGCGGAGAAAATGTTCAATTCATTGGATGTCTCCACCAAGACCTGGTCACCGACAACAACTGTAACCGGCGATCAGTTAATGGAATATATTTTGTCTCCCGGAATACAGCCTGTGATTACCGGTGTAGAGGTCGTTGGCAATCCAGAGAAAAGCGGACATCAAGAAAATATTGCAACTATTAAAGCTCCTGCCCGACTGAATTCAACCGGGCTGTCTGTATTCAGAGGAGATAAGCTGATTGGCTGGCTAACGGAGGATGAATCCAAAGGGTATAACTACATTCGAAACAATGTAGTATCAACCATCAGTCATCTACCTTGTCGCAAAGACGGATATGTGACCTTCAAAGCACTCCGCACAACGACCAAACGGAGCGCAAAAGTCGTTGCCGGACATCCTGTCATCAACATCAACATGAAAAATGTATCGTCTATAGGTGCCGTGGAATGTGGAATCAAAATAGGTTCAATGGAAGTACTTAAGGAATTGGAACGAGACAGTGAGGAACGGCTCGTAGAGCTGATGCAAAAATCCGTCAAGTCGGTACAGCGTAAATTTCACGTCGATATTTTCGGATTCGGGCAGGAGGTCTATCATGCTGATCCCAAGTTCTTCAAAAAGGTGGAGAAGGATTGGGATCAATATCTAGAAGATCTGGATGTCGATTACAAAGTTAATGTGCAAATCAAACGTGTAGGCACATTGGATGATTCATTCAAAGATCAAATTAGGGAGTGAGGCAGATGTTACTTACACTTAGTGTCGTTGTGACTGCAGGGCTCATTGGATGGTACGATCTGCCTGGGCTCATTCGTCGCAAGGAATGGAAAGAAACAGCTGTTTACGGTGTCTTGCTGATCATAGCTACCTTTCTAAGCATCTTTGCGGCCAACCTTTGGGATTTTCCCAGTCCACTTTATCTCATCATATGGATGTATGAACCTGTAAATCAATTTCTAGCACACTTGACCGGAACTTAGGAAAAAAGGAGGGGACATTATGCTTGAGCAGGGCCGCATCGGAACAAGACAATTGTCCACCCTCATTTTCATGATGGTGGTCGGGGATATGATGCTAATCTACCCCTCGGTCATCACATCCTATGCCAAACAAGATGCCTGGATATGTGCTCTTATTGGGATTCCATTGGGAATGGCCCTCACCCTTATGTTTTTAAAGCTGTGCAATCTGTATCCGGAGAAAAATCTGATACAGATTGCAAGAAGCATTCTAGGATTTTGGCCAGGCACTCTTGTATCCGGATTTTATCTTTTCTTTTTTGTTATAGGTGCCTCAACACACACCCGAGAGGTTGGAGATTTCCTTACCTCCGAAATCTTTCAGTACACCCCGATTCGCGTCATCATTCTCATGTTTGTCATTACGGTTGGTTGGGGGTTATATCATGGTCTTGAGACGATGGGGAGAAGCAGTGAATTACTGATGCCTATCCTTATCGTGTTTATTCTTGTGCTTGCATTCTGTCTACTCCCTCAGGTTGATCCCAGCAATTTGAAGCCTGTTACGGATACCGGTGTTGTTCCCATCCTACAGGGTATTCTCATCAGTATCATATATCCGATAGGTGAACTGGTCCCCATTATGATGATTATTCCCTACACGCTTAAACAGGCTCACCAAACTCGGGATGTTCTTGTTGCGGCAGGACTTGGAAACTTGTTGCTTGCAATACTGGTTACCATCTCTCTACTCGTTCTAGGTGCTTTCCTTACACAGCACAACATCTATGCTTCCTTTATTTTATCTCAGAAGATTAACATCGGTGGTTTCTTTGAGCGTATTGAAGCCATCATGGCTTCTTCCTGGCTGATCTCCACGTATGTTAAAGCAATGGTATATACGTACGCATTTATCGTCGGATCCGCCGAACTATTTAAGCTCAAGCAGTATCGGGTACTCATCCTCCCAGCATCATTGCTTATATTTGGCCTTGCCAATCTGGTTTCGCCCAATTTGACCTTCATCGTCATTACGGTCGTCCCATATTGGGTAGATTGGGACACCACATTGAGCATTATTTTGCCAGGACTGTTACTGTTGGTGCACATGTTCAAAATGCGCTGGAAAAACAAGCCTTCAGGATAAGGTAATGCTGAAGTTCTACTATGTCAGGAAGGAGGGCTGGAGACCATGATAATTAAAGATAAAATTACCATTCGGCAATTCACCTTGCTAACCTTTCTTGTCATGGTCGGGGATATGATTTTGATCTACCCTTCGTTGGTCACAACCTTGGGTAAAAATGATGCATGGATATGCTCTTTCCTCAGCCAGCCTATCGGCCTATTCATCACTTGGATCTTTTACAAACTCCACCGATCCTACCCTAAGCTATCTTTAATAGAAATTTGCAAAAAATTGCTTGGTCCATGGATTGGATCGATCTTGTCTGCTGGGTACCTGTTCTATTTCGCAATAGGTGCTGCTATCTGTATCCGTGAGGTTGGAGACTTCATGACGACTCAAATCTACCTCGAGACCCCCATCCGTGTCATTCTGATTATGCTCATGTGTTCGCTGATCTGGGGCCTAATGAAAGGATTGCGAACCATGGGAGCCACCAGTGAGCTATTGACTCCTATTGTTGTTGTCATTATGGCTCTACTGTTCGTGGGCTTGCTGCCCAAAATAGACGTTTCACATCTGCAACCATTCTTGAGCACCAGCCGGATTCATTTGATTGAAACTGTTGTACGTGGATCATTCACCTCCTTCGGGGAGCTAATCGTACTTTCCATGATACTTCCTTATGTGGTGACAGGGCCGCATCTTAAACGGGACATGTTGCTTGCTACTTTTTGTGGAGGCATACTTCTCAGTGTGTTGTTACTGTTCTCTCTACTCGTAGTGGGGCCATTCATGACCCAACATAATATCTATATCTCCTATACCCTGTCCCAGAAAATTAATATAGGTAACTTCTTTGAGCGTATTGAGGCTTTTATGGCCACTGCCTGGTTAATTGCAACCTATTTTAAAAGCCTGCTGTATATGTTTGCTTTTGTGGTAGGTTGTGCTCAGCTCTTTCAGTTAAAAACATACAAACCTTTAATACTTCCTTCAGCCTTGCTAATGTTTTCATTAGCAATCCTGATTTCACCTAACGTGATTTTCTACACAAATACCATCATGCCTGCATGGGTGGATTGGGACATTACTTGCAGTTTTATTATTCCTCTGCTGCTTATACTTGTTCATCGCATTCGCTTTGGCAAGAACAGAAAAAATCAGACCCATTCAGAACGCCTGCCCACATAAAAAGGCTGTGCTTCACGGTATAACCCGCGAACACAGCCTTTATTAATAAGTAACATTTTTTTGTTGTATAGAGAACAGATCAGTTTACCTTCCTAAAGTTGCTGCAAAGCCTCCAACGCAGCCTCAATATGCCCTTTAACTCGAACTTTGGACCATGACTTCAGCAAAACACCGTCTTCATCAATGAGAAACGTAGAGCGTACCATCCCCATATATTCCTTGCCATACATCTTTTTGAGCTGCCATACACCGTACTTCTCGGCAACCTGATGTTCTTCGTCGGATAACAGGATGAATGGCAAGCCGTATTTGGCTATGAATTTGTCGTGCTGCTTCATCGGATCAATACTAATCCCCAGAATAACTGTATTTAACCCCTTGAACTCCTCATGACGATCACGGAAATCACATGCCTGCTGTGTGCAGGAAGAAGTCATATCCTTCGGGTAAAAATATATCAACACCCGCTGTCCGCGATAATCCGAGAGCTTCACCGTCTCTCCCGTACTGGACGGAAGTTCAAAGTCTGGTGCCAGATTCCCTTCGGTTAATGTCATCTCATTTCCTCCTTTATCTCGTCTTTCCTTTCACAACGGACTTCTGTTACGATCCTGCTCCGCGATACTTCTTCACGCCATAATTCCATAAGAGAAGGCCGATAGAGCCAAACACCAATCCCATCACAGGTGTTAGCATCGCCATTCGGTGCATTTCGGATCGTTCCAGGAACAGGGCTGCCGGATAAATGCCCACGAAGGCAAATGGAATGACCCACGTTAACAGGACCTGAATCGCACGGTTATAGATGGTTACCGGATAACGTCCATATCCTTGAATGTTGTACATTAATGGCAGGATGCCTGTAGGCGCGTCCGAATAGAAAGATAACGACGTCAAAGTGATATAGATTCCTGCATAGATTAACACTGAGCTAAGAGTAAGAATAATGAGGGCCGGAATATGCCACCACTCCAGCACAAGTCCCATCTCTGCACCACTGATGACCATAATGATCAGACCGATAAACGAACCAACAAGTGCAGGTGGGTCCACATTTTCCAGTAAAATCTGGAACAGGTTATGCGCAGGTCGTGTTAATATGCGATCCATCTCGCCTTTGACAATATACCGTTCACTGAACCCCCACAGATTGATAAAACAACTGAAGATGCCGTAAGGCACCATAAAATATCCATAAACAAAAAGAACTTCACTCTCACTCCAACCGCCCAGATTATCCGTATGTCGGAAAACGACAAAGATAAAGATCAGATTGGTTGCCTGGAACAGCAAATCCGAAAGGATCTCAACCCAAAAGTCGGCGCGGTACATGAGACGTGTTTTCATATAATTTTTTAAATATTCCCAGATCAGACCCATATAGTACACTCTGTTATCCTCCTTGCACGAACAGACGCTTGCGCGCCTGACGCCAGATCAGCATCATCGGAATGAGCAGTATGACAAACCAGAACACCTGAATACCGAGTACGCTCCAGATGCCTGTGCCTTCCACTCTTCCAGTGAACACCGAACCGGGCAGATACGTAATGGCCTGAAAAGGCAATACTTTCATCACTGAAGACATCCAGCCCGGATAGAGGCTGATTGGAATGATCAGACCGGAGAACAGATCAACCACAACGCGTTTCATGCGCATCATACCTTCATTGTTTTCCACAAAAAATGCGGCCAGTCCCGTAATGACATTAATCTGGGAGTTAATGAGGAAACTGAAGAACAGCATAACCAGAAAGCCAATCCACGCGGACGGCGCCGTAGGCAGTTCAACCGGGAACAACAGAATGGCAATGAGCATTCCAGGAATCATGAGCAGCAGGAAACGGAAAATACCTTCGCCCAGCCCCTGCATCATTTTGACCATGACATAGTTGATCGGTCTTATGAATTGAATGGCAATGGAGCCATCCCGAATGTCTGCGGCTATTTCCCGGTCCAGATTGTTAAAATAAAACGCACGCGCCATCCACGATACAGCCACATATGTCGTCATCTGAGCTGCCGTAAAACCGCCCAGTTCACCACTACTGCCGTAAATGGCTTGCCACGTAAAGTAATACACGCCAATATTCAGCGTATATATCAAAATGCCGGAATAATAATTCACTCGGTATGCAAGCATCGTCAGGAACCGGATGCGCATAAAATCAAAAAATGCACTATTCATGTTAGGATACACCCACCGCTTCATTCTTTGCTCCCACAATCTCGGGACGCTCGGCTGAACCGGATTGGTAAATACTGCGCACGATCTCATCCGTGTTAATCTCAATAATCTGAATATCGGTAATATCTGCCTGTCCAACGACACGTCCCAGCACATCCGACACGTTGAGTTCAAGTGGAATCCAGACCGATGCGGACAGTTCGTTCTCCACCGTCCATCGAACAGGAAACGCAGCTGTCCATCCCAGCATTTGTTCCATAGGGTGAGCCGTACCAAACTTGAACCGGATTTCCCGTTCTTTGCCCCACTGGGATTTTAGATGATCCAACCCGCCATCATAGATGATATTGCCCGCATCGAGCATAATAACTCTTGAACATAAAGCTTCGATGTCCTGCAGATCGTGGGTTGTCAGCAAAATGGTTGTTCCGTGTTCCTTATTCATATCTTTCAGGAATTCGCGGATTTCCGACTTCACAACAATATCCAGACCAATGGTTGGCTCATCCAGAAACACAATATCCGGATTATGCAGCAGCGCAGCAACCAGTTCACAGCGCATACGCTGTCCAAGACTGAGCTTACGTACCGGACGGTTCAGCAGATCCTGAAGCTGTAACCGCTCAACCAATTCATCCAGACGTTTGCGGAAATCGACCTCACTTACTCGATACACTTTGCGCAGCAGATGGAAGGACTCAATGACACCAATATCCCACCAGAGTTGGCTGCGTTGACCAAAAACGACACCAATATTCTGTACAAACTTCTCACGTTCCTGATACGGAACATATCCACCAACCGATATTTGCCCTGAAGTAGGCACCAAAATGCCGGTCAACATCTTAATCGTTGTTGATTTACCGGCACCGTTCTCCCCAATATATCCGCATATTTCGCCTTGCGGAATTTGAAATGAAATATCATTTACAGCCAAGACCTCCTGGTATTGACGTGCAAACAGATCCTGGAATGCGCCCTTAAGTCCTCCTCGACTTTTCTGGACGCTAAACGACTTGCGTAAATCTTTGACATCAATCGCCAGCATGATTATACCTCACTTGGATTTTGTTGAAATTGCTTGTAGCCCAAAAAGAAATTATAATAGTATCAGTCAAAATTCAGCAAGCTTTAAAAAATAGTCTGAGGCCGCGTCCTCTGTTGCATCTCACAGATATGTCGTGTACGGAAAGCCCTGGCTAGATCAAATTGGACTCATCTTCATTTATTTTGAATACAAAGGAGAGCTAGCATGACCAGAAAGACGAAGAGAACCATTTGGATTTCTCTTGCCGCCTTTGTGCTGATTGTTGGAGGCGCTGCGGCATTTTATTTCGGTTCTATTCTCAATCAGTTGAATGGCTTGCAAAAGGAAGGCGATGAATCGCCGTTTGCCGGTATCGAAAATGTTGAAAAAGTAAGTACACCGGATCCTCCGAAATGGGAAGGCACCGAAACGGTAAATATTCTCGTTATGGGTGTTGATGCCCGCGGGCTGGAGAAGGGGGAAGTCCCTCGTTCTGACAGCATGATGGTCGTCTCGCTTGACCCACTCACCAAAAAAATTAATTTATTCTCCATTCTGCGCGACACATACGTCAATATTGACGGGTATGGCAAGGAACGCATCAATACTGCTATTACCCATGGTCCCAACGCGGCAATGAAAGCTGCCGGAGACCTGCTGGGTATCCCTGTCCAGTATTATGTGTATACCGATTTCCAAGGATTCATCAAATTGGTGGACGCCGTTGGCGGTGTGGATTTTGACGTAGAGAAGGACATGCACTATACAAGTAAAGCGGACAATAATGAATACGATATTGATTTGAAAAAAGGCTACCAGCATTTGGATGGAAATACAGCTCTCATGTACGTTCGCTTCCGTCATGATGCCATGTCGGATTATGCCCGCTCCGAGCGGCAGCGCGAATTCCTGAAAGCTGTAGCAGCGAAAATGCAGTCAACAACAACGATTGCCAAACTACCTTCCATTCTGGAAGAAGTAAATCCTTATGTAGATACCAATCTGACCCTCTCCGACATGTGGAAGCTGGGCGGACTTGGATATCAGAGCAGCATGAACGGCAGCGAGCAAATTCCGCCAATGAAAATGCTCAAGGAAGAACGTACACCAGGCGGAGCTGAGGTGTTGTCGGTAACCAGTGAGGAAAAACTCAAGCAATATATTCAAGATATCATTCATCCTCCTGCTCAAGAAGAAGGCAGTACTACCGGAGCCGAAGACAAAACCGCAAGTGGTGACGAACAAGACTCCAAGCAACCTGCACAGTAATGAAGTGCACACGAAGAGGGCAGCATATGCTGCCCTCTCGCTGTGTTTTGTTTATCTAATATGAAAGGAAGTTATCTTATGAATCCATCACGTTCCCGTTCCGAGCTTTTATACGAAGAAGCACTTCAACATATTGTAGGAGGTGTCAACAGCCCCTCCCGTTCATTCAAAGCGGTGGGTGGCGGCGCACCTGTCTTTATGAAAAAGGCCCAAGGAGCGCACTTCTGGGATGTCGACGACAACCGATATATCGATTATCTCGCAGCCTACGGCCCGATTGTTACAGGACATGCTCACCCTCATATTACCCAGGCGATTACCGAGGCAGCAGCAAATGGTGTGCTTTACGGTACGCCTACGGAACTTGAGATCAAGCTCGCTAAAATGCTGAAAGAAGCCATTCCTTCAATGGACAAGGTTCGTTTTGTAAACTCCGGTACAGAAGCAGTCATGACCACCATCCGGGTTGCCCGTGCCTACACCAAACGTAATAAAATTGTGAAATTCGCTGGATGTTACCACGGTCACTCCGACTTGGTTCTTGTGGCAGCAGGTTCGGGGCCTTCCACGCTGGGTATTCCCGATAGTGCAGGCATTCCAACGAGCATTGCGCACGAAGTCATCACGGTACCTTTCAACGATCTGGACAGCCTAAAAGCGGCTCTGGAGCGTTGGGGTGATGATGTCGCCGCAGTCATGGTTGAACCGATTGTCGGCAACTTCGGTATGGTTATGCCGGAACCTGGCTTCCTTGAAGGACTCTGTGCCATGACACGGGACAATGGCTCGCTTGTCATTTACGACGAAGTAATTACAGCCTTCCGTTTCCACTACGGCTCCACACAGACGTACGCTGGACTGGACAATCATGCGGAGATCGAACCCGATCTGACTGCACTTGGTAAAATTATCGGCGGCGGTCTGCCCATCGGTGCATATGGTGGTCGTAAACAGGTTATGGAGCAGGTTGCTCCACTCGGCCCGGCCTATCAAGCCGGAACGATGGCCGGTAACCCTGCGTCTATCTCTGCGGGTATCGCTTGTCTGGAAGTTCTGCAAGGCGAAGGTGTATATGCGGAGATGGAACGTCTTGCGATTGATCTGACAACAGGCCTTCAGGCTTCTGCGGATCGTCATGGCATTGCATTAACCATTAACCGAATTCGTGGTGCATTTTCCACCCATTTCTGTGACCACCCGATTACGAACTACGATCAAGCCCAGGATACCGATGGTGAACAGTTCGCTTCCTTCTTCCGTCATATGCTGAATCGTGGCATTAATCTGGCTCCTTCCAAGTATGAAGCCTGGTTCCTGACCACTGCACATACGGACAAGGATGTTGCGGAAACACTCGAAGCCGCAGAAGCTTCCTTCAAAGCTATGGCTCAAGCGTAAACGTTTATCTAACCATTCACATATAGTACCTTAGCAGACATCAAAGAAATTCATCACATGAAATAAGGCGTCCCACAAGCGATTAATCCGCTTGTGTGGACGCCTTTTGCAGTTTCACTATTTCCTCACGGATAATCCGCAGCCCTTCCTTGATCCGTTGCTTTGGAACATTGGATATATTTAACCGCAACATTTTATCCTGAAATATCTCCTGTGTACCTTCTGGATAATATCGTTCTGTTGTATCGGCAATGACTCCCCTTTGGTCCAACCGGGACAGCAAGACCCTGAGCGGCATATTCTTAGGCAGCGGCAGAACCGTATGCTCCCCTCCTGTACGCGGTGCATTCGCAAATGGGCCGAAGTCTGGGAAGGCATTAAGTTGTTGATACAATTTGTTCATCCGGGCAGCATAGCGGCTGCGGATGACTTTGCCATGGTGGGCAAACATCCCGTTACGGATGTAGACCTCAAGTGCTGCCTGGGATAGTACGGCGGTGTCAATGTCGAGCATTTTTTTGTATTTACTAAACGATGCAGTAAGACTTGCAGGCAAAATAGCGACGCCAATCCGCAGGCCGGGAAACAGAATTTTGGAGTAACTTTTCAGATAAATGACTCGCCCTTCCGTATCATATGACCATAATGGGTCCTGCTTCGTGTTCTCTTCCAGATCAGCCAAGAAATCATCCTCTACCAGATAGACATCATAACGCTGCGCCAACCGGATCAATCTTCTCTTCTCAGCTGCCGTCAGGGAAGTCCCAATCGGGTTGTGGAAACGCGGCATAACATAAAAAAATTTGATGTCTCCTTCGCGAAACTGTCGTTCGAGCGTGTCCCAATCTAGGCCACCCAGAGAGCGTCTGACCCCAGCAATCGGTACATTCAGACCTTGTAGAAGCGAAGGCATATTATGATAACCCGGCAGTTCCAGCATCACCTGCTTTTTCCCATTCGGAAAAGGCATTAGCGCCAGCACAGCAAGGGCCTGCTGCACCCCTGACGTAATAAAGAACTGCTCATTCCGGGCAAACACCTGATAATCGGCGAATTGCTTCTGCAGCAGATCAATTAATGAAGGTAAGCCTCTCTCAGTTCCATACAAAAACAAATCCGCTTGTTTCTTCTCCATTGCCTGATCCACACAATGGCGAAAATCGGAATAAGGGAATACTCGCGGATCAGGAGCTGCGGAGGCAAAATCCATTGGACCCTGCCATTCCCCATCCTCCACTTCGGCTCCATTCTGTACCGCATAATATCCGGACTGAGGCACCGCGTAGACCAGATGGCGTTCTTCCAGCCACTCATATGCGCGTATGGCTGTACTTACGCTACATTGATATTGCTCAGCCAGAACACGCACAGCCGGCAGTTTGATGCCTTTATCCTGCCATTGTCCACTGTTCTGCTGGCGCAATTGGTCCTGAATCCATTGCTTAAGTGATTCAGCGATAATTTCGTATTTTCTCATTGGATTCTGCCTCTCCTCCGACTTCAGCATTACTTTAAGTGTACCGGTACAGTAAATGTTTTTGTCTATTGTACCACTATTGGTCTGGCAGTATATTGAATAAGGTCAGACAGCGTACGCAGCAATATATGCACCGTTGAAGTAGAAAAGAAAAACCGTATTATTGGAGGAAACCCTATGAACAATAGCCAGACTAGAACATATGCATATGTAGCAGCTGTTTTATATGCAGCCATTATTGGTTTATCCTTTTTATTCGTTAAAATGACGGTGAGTGTCGCACATCCAATTGATGTATTGGCACACCGTTTTGCCTTGTCATTACTCGTAGTCAGTATCCCTGTTATTTTTGGATGGATCAAGATCAAGCTAACCCTTCGTGATCTGTGGCGTATTATTCCGCTAGGACTGCTCTCTCCTGTTTTGTTCTTTGCCTTTCAGGCATTCGGGTTAGTCTCGTCCAACTCATCGGAAGCAGGGATTATCCAGGCGATGGCCCCCGTATTCACACTTGTGTTGGCTTCTATCTTTCTAAAAGAACGTACATCCCTTTTGCAAAAACTGTTCCTGCTGTTGTCCGTGGCGGGTGTAATCTTTATTTTCTTGATGAAAGGAAGCGGGATGTCGGCGGGTAATTTTAAAGGTATTGCTTTATTGCTTCTCTCCACAGTGTGTTTTGCAGGTTATGGTGTATTGGCAAGACCCTTGGCGCAGAAATATAAACCGATGGAATTGACCTGGGTGACCCTGATGGTTGGATTTATCGTCTTCAACGCAGCTTCCCTGATTCGTCACGCGTCGAGCGGAACCATGGTGGATTATGTGAAGCCACTAGGAGATGCATCTTACCTAGGAGCACTGGCCTATCTGGCCGTCCTCTCCACCATGTTCTCCACGCTGCTGGCGAGTTATGCCCTGACTCATCTGGAAGCTTCCAAAATGAGTGTATTCAGTAATTTGTCCACGCTCATTTCCATTGCTGGCGGAGCCTGGATATTACATGAACCCGTTCATGGCTACCACTTCATTGGAGCCCTGCTGATCATCGCAGGTGTACTTGGCACCAATATGAGCGGAAGAAAACGTAGGCTGGTCAATCCAGATTAAGCATGATACAATGTGAAAAATTGTAAACGGACGTTATCAACAATGATGAAGAGAAGTACACAGGATTAGATACCTCAGAGAGCCGGCGGATGGTGTGAGCAGGTGTATCGGTCATGTGGAAATGGGCTTCGGAGTTCCGAGTTGAACCCGTTCTGCCACCTGTACTTAGGAGCGCGGATCGTCAGTAGGCAAGGCGGCATGTTCAGCCGTTATCCATGGACAGGATATCGATAAGGCATATGTGAGCTTTCCGCATATATTTATCCGTATCCCTCAAGTGGGCCGCAACCAGCGGCCAATTAAGGTGGCACCGCGAAGCATAGGCTTCGTCCTTCTATTCTGTTCCCGTCTGGGAAGCAGGATGAAGGACGAGGCTTTTTTTGATTTAATTTATGTACCAAAAACTGTTGCAGGCTGAAAGGAGGTGATGGTCGTGGAAGACGGCTGGTGGCGTCAGCAATTAAGGATCGTAAAATCACAACATCAAAGGAGAATGAACCATGAACAAGAACAAAGACATTATTTTAACCGGAGACCGGACAACCGGACAGCTTCATCTCGGCCATTACGTAGGCAGCCTGCGCAGTCGGGTGCAATTGCAGGATGAGTACAAAACGTATATTTTACTGGCTGATGTACAGGCGCTCACGACCCACTATGATCAACCGGGGCTGATTGCAGACAGCGTGCATCAAGTGACACTCGATTATCTTGCCGTAGGTATCGATCCCAATAAAGCCACTCTGTTCATCCAGTCAATGATCCCGGAAATTGCCGAGCTAACTGTCATATTCTCCATGTTTATCACGGTGAACAGTCTTCGGCATAATCCCACGATTAAAAACGAAGCGCGTGACCGTGACTATAAGGATCTCTATTACGGATTTCTTGGATATCCCGTCAGCCAAGCTGCGGATATTGCGTTCTGCAAAGCAACCCTTGTTCCAGCGGGAGAAGACCAGATCCCACATATCGAAACAGCACGGAAACTGGTGCGGCGGTTCAACGAATTATATGCGCCAGTTCTGCCTGAACCACGTATTCTGACCGGAGAACGGCTGGGCGGACTGGATGGCGTGGGCAAAATGAGCAAAAGCATGGGCAACGCCATCTCGTTGAATGCTCATCCTGATGATGTGTATGCCAAGCTGTCCAAGGCGAAAACCGACCCTGCACGCATTCATCGTTCTGACCCGGGACATCCGGATATTTGTCCGGTGTTTGCCTATCACCAGTTGTTTCGAAAGGATGAGGCAGCTGAGATTCATGCGAACTGTAGTAATGGCACCATTGGTTGCAAGGATTGCAAGAAGATTGCAGGCACTGCAATTAACGAACTGCTCTCCCCTTTCCGTGAACGGCGAAATTACTATGAACAACGTGGGCATGAAGTGAAAGAAATTCTCGTGGAAGGCACACGTCAGGCCCGTCGGGCTGCACGTGAGACGATGCTTGAGGTTCGTGAAGCGATGGGGATACGTTATTTCGACTGACGGTATGAGAAGGCTTGATCACGTTAACACTGCTGAGAACAGTATATTGGGAAAAGAGGTCCCCTCAGCATGAAACCAACACAGCCTTCTTTTTTGCAAGCCATGATGTTAATGATGTTATCTGTCGGCCTGATCAGTCACGTCCTGATCATCCCCGCCCTTTTGTCTTCGGCCAAAAGGGATGCGTGGATATCCGTTCTGTTGTCTGCAGGACCTTATCTTTTATTCACTCTAATGCTTGCGTATGTCTCTCGTTTTCTCCAGCACCAAACCCTGCATGAATGGCTGACTTCCCATCTTGGCAAGCCTCTTGGCATGCTGTTTCGGGTGGGAAACAGCCTCTTTTTTCTGTCCGTGATCTACTTCACTCTGCATGATACCACCACTTGGGCCAAAACCAATTATCTGACGGAGACGCCAATATTGGTTACAAGCATTGCCCTGATGTCTCTCTGTGCCTATGCGGCCTATAAAGGAGTACGCTCTCTGGCATTTACAGCAGGATTGATCCTGCCCTTGGTTGTGCTGCTTGGCTTCTATGTCGCTATCGTTAATACACAATACAAAGATTACAGTCGTCTGCTGCCTGTGCTTGAACATGGCTGGCACCCTGTGCTTCATGGTACGGTCTACAGCCTTTCAGGCATGTTTGAGCTGCTGTTCATCTGGTACTTGCAGCCCCACCTCTCCAAGCGGATACGTGTATGGCAGTACTTGATGCTCGCATCAATTATTCTTGGTCTGACCCTTGGCCCACTCATTGGGGCAATCGTGGAATTCGACCCTTTCGAAGCTGCCAAAATGCGATATCCGGCCTTTGAAGAATGGCGAATTGCGTCCTTGGGCAAATATATTGCCCAGACTGATTTCTTTTCCATTTACCAATGGCTCGCCGGTTCTTTCACCCGGATTAGTCTGGCCATGTATATTGTAGTAGAAATTTGGAATATTAAGAGCGCCTCCAGAAGGATCATATGTTGTGCCACTCTTGGCGTCTTATTTATTCTTTCCATGCTGTATCCTCTGGATGATATGACATTCGAAAAGCTGCTTGTCCAATACATATTCCCGTTCAATCTCATGTATCTGAGCGGACTAGCGGTGGTTGCAACAGCCGTTGCATACATCAGTTCACGCCATCAGAGGAGGAAACATCATGGAGCACCAAACGATTGACACCACGTCCCATGAAACACTGCTTGCCTCTTTCGAAGAGCAGTTCAATCCCTGTGCAGATGTTGTTATTCAGACCTTTCCTGCCAAAGATGAAACCGATATGTCGGTGATTATGATCTACTGCGACGGTTTGGTCGATGGCAAACAAATCAACCAATTTATTATCCCACGTCTGGAACAGCATTCTCTGTTCATAGAAGAAGCACATCCCAAGGAATTGGGATTAACTTTGAATCCGATAGAAGATCTTACAGATACAGAGAATTTAAATCTGTTGATTTTTAGCGGACAATTACTGCTCATATTCGGAAATGGTGATCAGTCCTGCAGTCTAGATATCGCGAGTATACCGGGAAGAAACCCTGAGGAATCGGCGATCGAGTCATCGATTAAAGGGCCTCGGGACGGGTTCACCGAAGAGCTGTCCGTGAATATCGCCCTCGTTCGCAAACGAATGAAAACCTCTTCCATGTGTTATGAAAAATATGTTAAAGGTGGTCGTACCCAGACCTCTATTGGTCTGTTGTATGTCAAGGATATTATTAACCCAGATATTCTGGAAGAAGCACGCCAAAATCTCGACAAAATTGAAATCGATGGCATTCTCGGTACCTCTATTATGGAACGCGCAATTATGGGGGGAATTCGCAGCATCTTCCCACTCACGGATAATACGGAGCGCCCCGATTATGTCGTGGACTCTCTTTTGAATGGGCGATTTGCGGTTCTCATTGAAGGTTCACCGGTAGCCATTATCGCTCCAACCACTCTGTTTAACCAGCTAAAATCGCCGGAAGACGAGAGTACCCCTTTTTTCATCGTTACTTTTGAGCGAATATTACGCATTTCAGGATTACTGATCGCTTGCTTCTTTCCTGGTTTCTACATTGGCCTGACCAGTTTCAATGTGGAGCAGATCCCCTTACCTCTGCTCGCAACTATTTCAGGTACCCGGATGGGTCTACCCATGCCAGTAACGCTGGAAGCATTTTTAATGATATTTATGTTCGAGCTATTTAATGAAGCTGGCCGCCGACTCCCACGTGCCTTGGGACAAACCGTCAGCGTCGTAGGTGGGCTTATTATCGGAGATGCAGCTATTCGAGCAGGAATTACTTCCCCCACGATCATTGTCACAGTGGCTATCTCGGTGATCTCCAGTTATATTTTGGTGAATACCGTACTTAGTGGGGCTACTGCTCAAGTCCGGATTGGGATGCTAGTCATTTCTTCCATTCTTGGGCTATTCGGTTTCATGATTGGACTACTTGGTCTGCTCGTGCACCTCGTATCCTTAGAGTGTTATGGTGTCTCATACCTGTCACCCGTCTCTCCTTATATACCCGGCGACTTCACCCAAGCCGTATCCATGCCCCCTTCCATGAAACGGACCAAGCGCCCAGCCGTACTCCATACCCAGGATTCCACTCGCCGGAGGAAACGCTCGTGACAAGATGGATGGCTAAGGTTAGCTTGTTTATAAGCTGCTTTATCCTGTTGACCGGGTGCTGGGACTCCAAAGAGGTTCAGAGCATTAACTTTATCACGGCTGTAGGGATAGATTATGTAGACAACAAATACGTTGCTTACGCCCAACTCATTGATTTCTCCAGTATTGCCAAGCAGGAAGGGCCAACTTCAAGGCAAGCAAGTGATATCTGGATCGGACGGGGCGAGGGTTCTACGCTGAGTATGGCAATTGATGATCTATATCAAACTTCTCAGCAACAAACGCTATGGACCCATGTAAAAGCGATTGTTTTATCCAAAAATGTGTTGAATGGACGACTGGAGGATGTCTTCAATACACTGTTGCATTCAGGCCAACTGAGATATACCCCTTGGCTCTACGGTACAGAGCATAATATTACAGATGTACTCTCTCCCTCTGCCCTGCTGAACCAATCCGCCCAGACTATCGAGCTGTTTGAACCGATGAAGCTGTACAAGCAACATTCCGGTTATGAACCCATCCGGCTACATCAGCTCCTTGACGGATTTCGGGAGCCTGCTTCCGTTATTCTTTTGCCTTCCATTACCAATCAGAATGAGACCTGGTATAACGGGGATGAAACGCCCCCGCTTATTAGAATGGATGGGTTTTATGTCATTTCAAACGGTAAAAGTCAAGGCAGGGTCATGGGTAAGGACGCTGATGGTACACGATTCGTGAATTATGATCGCGTCTATCAATATCCATTGTACGTATACAGAAACGGGAGTAAAACTCCGGATCTGACGCTTAGGCTTAATAACCCAAAGACCAAGATTAAGGCGAGGAAAGAAGGAAACGGTGTTACATTTGACTTGATTACTTCGGTTAAAGGCGCCATCATTGAGGATCATGATTCTCATCGTTCCCCCCATGTCATGGAACAGGCAGCTGAGAAACAGATTGAGTCCGAAATCCGCAGTACGTTTGAGAAAAACAAATCACGCAAGATTGATTCCTACGGTTTTGTGGAACATCTCTATCGTCATGATCTCCCTTTATGGAAACAAGCGGTATATAAAAGGGCTAATCCACTTGAGGGGTTTAAACTCGGTAAGGTGGAGGTTCATGTGAAAATCCTCAATGCCAGTACGTATAAATACAATGAGTAACTCAAAAAGACGATCAGCAGCCTGCAGTTCATGCAAGGTTACTGGTCGTCTTTGCTTTTCATGAATCCACATGTTATCCCAATGGAAACGCCATAACACTCATGAGTGCCAGTTCAGGCTGAGTAGTATCCAAACGACTGTACTGTACGATAACAGGAACATTGCTGGAGACGGTAATGGCATAGGGTACTCCCGGAGGAATAAGTTGTTCACCCGATCTCAGCGAAGCCGTCCGAATATGCTTTGTTCTCCGCGCAGATACCTCAGCCACGATGTCTTCGAGCGGTTCTCTATCTTCAAAATAGATCGTTATTTGCAGCTGTGCATCCACTGTGCCTGTATTTAATACACAGATACTCTCGTGACTCTCCAGTGAGCCCGAACTGTCCGGTGGAATATAACCATCGGGAATCACCCAGTAGGTGTGACCTGTCGCAGTGGAAGATGTTTTATGTGCTGAAGTGTTCGTCTGATCCTGTGCCATAAATAATTCCTCCTTTGCTAATGCAATAATTAGTTAAACGCACGGGAGGCTCGCGGGGCGAAGCTTCGGTGGGCGGATCGGGCTGTGGGCCGCTGTTGGCTCGGGATTTCTTTTCATTCCCCCTCAGCAGGGAAATCCCGCTCCAAAGGCGGACACTTCGCTCCCTCTGCTCCGATTCCGCCCTCCTCCGCTGCAACGCTCGCCATGGCCTTTTAAAGGCTTATTGCCTTCGCTATATTCGCTGGGCAACTTAAGAGCAACTTTGCTCGTTACTTCGTTAACTCGCTTAATAAAATAGCTGCTCGCGGGGCGGACGCTGCGGCGGGCGGATCGGGCTGTGGGCCGCTGTTGGCTCGGGATTTCTTTTTCATTCCCCTCAGCAGGGGAAATCCCGCTCCAAAGGCGGTCGCTTCGCTCCCTCTGCTCCGATTCCGCCCTCCTCCGCTGCAACGCTCGCCATGGCTTTTTAAAGGCTTATTCCCTTCGCTATGTTCCCTGGGCAACTTAAAAGCAACCTTGCTCGTTACTTCGTTAACTCGCTATTATGGTATAGTGAAAATTTGTTTGTCATTCATTTAGCAATGAGGTTTACCCATTCACAGACGCACAGGACTTAAAATCCTGCGGTTATTAGCCCTTTTTAGGGTACAATTGGGTCCTCTACTATTGCTCCCTTACCTCAAATACATTTGCAGCGGCTGCAGTCGCAGCTCGCGGATGGCTTCCGCCACCTGTATGGCGAGGCGACGGGCGCCGCGCTCCTGAAAATGCGTGTTATCCTCCACGCCTGCTGGGAAGTTCACGTACTCACCCGGCAGCACCCACATGAAATCCTCCTTGCTGCCTTCAATGCCGGCTTGCTCGAACAGAATGCGGCTTCGCTCAGCCAGATCGATCAGCGGCACACCTTCCTCTTCCGCCAGCTCACGCACGGCGGCGATATAATCGCCATGCGTATCGGTCAATGTTCCGTCATCAGCGAAGTAGCGGCGATGCACCGGTGTCACGAGCAGCGGATGAGCCTTAGCTTCGCGGGCGGCATCGATATACTTTTTCAAATATTCCTTATATGTTGTGAAAGGCTCCGTTCCCCGGTCAGGGTCCGGCTTCTCATCGTTATGTCCAAATTGAATAAACAGAAAATCTTCAGGCTTAATCTTCTCCAGAATGGCATCCAATCTGCCTTCATTGATGAAGCTTCGGGAGCTGCGCCCAGACTGGGCATGATTATCCACAGCAACATCATGTTTGAACTGTGCGGGTAACAGCTGGCCCCAGCCACAGTATGGATATCCACTTTCCGGCTGATCTGTCACGGTAGAATCACCAGCGAGAAATACTGTCATCGTCTGATTGGCAAGCGTGATCTCCAATGCATTAATCCGTGGCGCGGGACCGGAGAAGGATAGTCGGAGCTTCCCGCCACGAACCACAACTGAGAATCGTACCTCTGCACATTGCCCAGGAAGTGTACGAATGGTCGGCAGCATCAATCTGCCCTCTCCAGCTTTGACTCGGGTGATCGTCTCTGCCAAGTCATCCCCTGCAGTTAACAGGACTTGATAAGTTCCATCGGGTACTTCAACGATGAAAGATGCCTTGAGCGGAATACAAAAGCTTGAACGCAATCGGGCAGACACATTGGCCTGCCCTTGTTTGTCGTTGTTTGCCCTATCGGTATCCGTTACTTCGTCTTCACTTTTCCGTTGTTTCTCATACACAAGGGACCCGGATTCAAAACCGTATTCTCCCTGTTCTTCATATGCGGTGCTGGCAGACACTTTCAAATAACCATCAATTTCACCTGCACTGCCAGAGTCGGGTCCAAAATTGAACTTCCAGTGGGTAACGGCCTGGCTACCCTGGGCCTTATTCAAAAAGAACAACCTCCTTGTTCAACATGCTAATCCAGGTCTGGATGCAGTGAATACTGTTTATCCTTTCAGTCCGCTGGTGCTCATGCCCTGTACAATTTGTTTCTGGAAAATAAAGAACACGGCTACAACGGGTACGAGACTCACAATGGACATCGCGAACATCGCTCCCCAGTTGGAGGCAGACTCACTGTCCAGGAACATTTTCAGTGCCATAGAGACAGTATATTTATCCGGCGAATTCAGATACAGTACTGGACCGAGCAGATCCTCCCATCTCCAGTAGAAGGAGAAGATCGCAGCCGTCGCGAGTGATGACTTGATGAGCGGCATAATAATCTGTACATACAGTCTGAACTTGTTACATCCATCAATGGTAGCCGCCTCATCCAACTCTTTCGGAATCGTACGAATGAACTGAACCATCAGGAAGATAAAGAAAGGCATCCCGAAGAACGTAGGTACAACGATCGGTAGAATGGTATTCAACCAGCCAAGCTTCGTGAAGATAATATATTGGGGTACGAGTACAACGTCATGCGGCAACATCAGAGTCAACATCATCAGAGAGAACCAAAAGTTACGTCCTTTGAAGTTGAGTCTGGCAAAACCAAAGGCGATCAGCGATGAGGATAACACGGCACCAATCGTAGAGATGACCACAATAACGAGTGAGTTGGTGATGTAATCCATAAACGGTCTTCCGCCTGCGCCTTTCCAGCCATCCGCATAGTTACTCCAGATCCATTCCGTAGGGAACAAGGACTCCGCAGTTACGAAGATGGTACGACTTTCTTTGAATGAGCTGAAAAGCATCCATAGAACGGGATAAAGCATCAGGAGGGCCAAAGCTGCAACGAACAGGTGATAGATGGGCCATTTCACATTTCTCCAAACCATCGTTACTTCCCTCCTTCGGATTCATAAAACACCCAGAACTTGGATGTCAGGAACACCGCTACTGTGAGTATACCGATCATAATAAGCATGATCCAGGCCATGGCCGAAGCATAACCCATGTTGTTAAACATAAACGCCTGACGGAACAGATACAGCGAGTAAAGCATCGTACCGTCCATTGGACCGCCCTCGCCTTTAGAGATGATATATGCAGGTACGAAGGTCATAAATGCACCGATCGTTTGCATAATCAGGTTGAACAGAATGATTGGACTGAGCAATGGTAAGGTGATACCAAAAAATTTACGTACCGGGTTGGCACCATCCACACCTGCTGCTTCGTACATCTCGGGAGAGATATTTTTCAGACCGGCGAGGAAAATAAGCATGGAAGATCCAAACTGCCAAACAGACAGCGAAATCAACATAACCAGAGACGCATTCGGGTCACCAAACCAGCTGATAGGCCCGATTCCGATTGCTGTTAATGCACTGTTGATGACACCCTCATTACTGAAAAGGTTACGCCACATAATCGACACGGCCACACTACCACCGATAATGGACGGCAGGTAGTACAAGGTACGATACGTTCCGACCATACGGGATCCCGTATTCAGGATCATGGCTACGAAAAGCGCGAAGACCAGCCTTAGAGGGACACCAATAAACACATACAGGAACGTTACTTTAACCGAATTCCAGTACTTCGGATCATCAAAGAACATTTTGGTGTAGTTGTCCAGCCCGATCCACCGCGGAGAGGTGAACAGGTTATAACTCGTAAACGACATGTATAGGGATACAAACATCGGAATCAGCGTAAAGCCCAGAAAACCGATGATGAAAGGACTAATAAAAGCATACCCGGTTAGGTTTCTGCGCAACGACGAATATTGCCTCAATGGAACGAACCTCCTTTATTGATCTGCTTGCTTACCACAGCCTTACTTCGGGCTACTGGACGGGGAAAGGCCCTCGCGTTATGCGAGTAGCCCTGTTCCCGTCCATCCCGTTAATGGGATGAGCAAGCGATCATTCAACTGTTATTTATTGTTGGCAAGAACCGCCTCGGCATTTTTGCGGAATGTCGCTGCTGCTTGTTCTGGTGTAACCTTACCAAAGTTCAGTTCCTCTACGACATCCGCAAGAGATGCGATTACTTCAGGTGAACCAACTGGTGGAGGCGGGCTCATTGGCGAAGCCTTAGGCTCCATGGCCGCTACGAATTCAAATACCTGCTTCGTTGCATCACTCAGCTCAGGAGCGATAGCTTCCTTGATTTTGCCCGAGATCGGCACACCGCGCTCGCCTTTGATCAGTTTGTTAGCTTCCACATCGTTCACCCAAAAATCGATGAATTTCGCCGCTTCTTCCTTCACTTTTGAATTCGAAGTAACAGCCCAGTACATACTTGGTTGCATGTAAAGTCCTTTTTCCATGTCAGGTCCAGGCATAGGAGCGAATTCCAGTGGACGATTGGCAACCTGTTGTACGGCTACGAATTGGTTGGACCATTGCCAAATACCAACTCCTTTTTCCTTGACCAAATCGGATTCCTCGATGATACCTTTGGTTTGGTTAGCCAGATCCGGTGAAGGCGCTGCGCCCTGCTCGATCATCCGGCGCATGAGTCCGAAGAACTCCACGAATAGTTTGTCGTCATCATAGCCAAGACCCGTTCCTTCAGCATTGTAGAGGGACAATCCTTTGGTACGCAAGAAATAGTGGAAGAAGATATCCGGCGCTACTCCCCCGTCCAAAAAGAGTCCTTTGGCAGCCGTTTGTTTGCCAAGCTCTTCATACGATTCCCAAGTCATATTTTCGGGAATGGCATCCACACCCGCTTTTTTGAGCAGAGCCGGATCATACTGGAAACCCAGTACGTTAACACCAGCAGGTACTCCATATTGTTTGCTGTTGATAACGCCTGTGCTGATTACGTTCTCAGATACATCGTCCACTTTAATCTGGTTTCCGAGGTACGGGGACAGATCTTCGAGCTGTCCATTCTGTGCATATTGGCTAATGTAGGAAATATCCATCTGAACAATGTCCGGCAGTTGATTCGCTGCAGCTTGTGGAGCGAGCTTTTTCCAGTAGTCATCGAATGAAGCGTATTCCACATCAATTTTGACGTTCGGGTTTTTCTCTTTGTACAAGTCAATGACCTTCTGTGTATATTCGTGACGTGCATCCGATCCCCACCACGCGATACGAAGTGTTACCGAACCATCCCCAGATGATTCGCCCGATCCTCCGCTGCTGCTGCATGCCGTTGTTAATACCAGCAATGCCGCCATCATCAGGAATATTGCCTTCTTCACCATGCCAATCTCCCCTTTTATGTTGAAATGGTTGTGTGAACGAGTTATCTCCCACTTTCTGATAACGCTTTCACGAACTTTATATTGTCATTTTCGCAAATGTCGGACCATAGTTGAATACACAAAACCGTCTTGTTGGTTCAAAAAACAGAGGAGGACAACTGCACCTCTATCGGCACTGTTAGTCCCCCTCATATATCGAATACATGATCGTCAGTCAATTGTTATAAGCCAGTTCTGCGGAATTCGGTAGGTGTCATACCGGTCCACTTCTTGAACACCTGACTGAAATATTGTGAGTTCCCCCCAAAACCAAACAATTCGGCAAGCTCAAAAACCTTCACATCTCCACCTCTGCGAATATGGTCGCAGGCACGCTCAATGCGCAAACGATTCACATAATTGGAGAAGTTTTCTCCCGTCACTTTCTTGAAAATCTTGCCGAGATAATCCGGATTCATATATAACATCTGATGGGCGACCCCGTTAAGTGATAGATCAGCTTCGCCATAATGGCGATCCACGATATCCATCATCTTCTCTACGGCAGAAGATTGACGACTAATATGATTTTTGTAATAACCGGAGGTTAACCGGGCTGCGCTGCTGGCAACAAAAGATTTTAAGCCAGACAATGTGTCGATATGGGGCAGCTCTGCCATACGCTGGGTAAATTCCGTCGCCTCTTCAGGAGGACAGACATGAATCATTGCTGAGTACAACTGCACTACATACGAACGAGTAATCCCGATTTCAAGCTGCTGACCTGACAAAAGGTCGAACAGGCGATCCACTTCAGCTGCAGCTTCTTCGGTATTGCCTGACTTAATCAACTGGCACAACTGCTCTGCATCTTTTTCAACATGTACACCATCACATTCCCCGGCCAGCTCCAGATCACTATTGGTAATCAGTTTGCCTTCACCGATAAAAAAGCGATGATTCAGGCATTGCAGTGCCTCACGGAACAGACGTCGGGACTGGATCATTCGATCTGCTTCGCTTAGGGCAGCCGTAACTTCCAATTTATATAATCTGGTGAAAGCAGCCCGCACTTCCTCAATGCTCTCCTTCAGACCAACCGGATCGGCAGAGTCCCCCAGCAAAATTAACAGTTTACCTTCAATGGTAGTGCTTAGCAGAACATGGGGCAGCAGATCACTGGCAATATTTTTGATTGCAAATAAATGACTATAATCATGTTCATCTGCAATCCGGAACAGCAGCAGCCGAACTTCGTTATCCTCCAGCTCCAGGTTAAACAGCTCCTGATAATACTCCAAATCGACCGGACCATAGGTTTGGTTCGTCATAAACTCCAGCAGGAACTGCTCCTTGACATGTGGCAGCACCCGCTGCAGCCGCTGTTTCATCTCTCCGGCGACATGTTCCTTTACCTGGGCATCCTGGTGTTCTTGAAGCAACTCGGACAAGGCATCGTGAATCTGGTTCTCGTTACACGGTTTAAGCAGATAATGTTTCACTCCATATTGCATGGCCCGGCGAGCGTATTCGAACTCTTTGTAGCCAGACAACATGATAAAGCGAAGTCCAGGGTAAGCTTCGGAAGCTTTTTCAATGAGTCCAAGACCATCCAGGCCCGGCATTGAAATATCTGTAATGATAATATCCGGTCTGGAATGACCTATTTTATCCAATGCTTCAATCCCGTTTCTCGCAGTATCCACCAGTTCCGTTCCCGCTGCAGCCCAATCCACAACTTGCGAAATCCCCTCCAGAATGACACGTTCATCATCTACGAGCATCACTTTGTACATCGTCATCGTCCTCTCTAATCCAAGGTATTCTGATCGATACTACGGTCCCTGATCCGGGATTGCTGCTCATGATCATTTCGCCTTCTTCGCCGAAGGTCAATCTGATCCGTTCTTTGATGTTCGACAGTCCGATCCCCTGTCCCCTCGTCTGTACACGTCCCTCTTGCAATTGCTCCAGAAATTCGGGAGTCATACCCGGACCATCGTCCTCTACCTCAATTACAACGTTGTCTCCGTCTGCTCTCGCCCGAATCCGAATACGGCAAGGTTCTATGCTTGGCTCCAATGCATAATGAATGGCGTTCTCTACCAATGGCTGCAGGGTTAACTTTGGAATACGTGCAGTTCCCACTTCAGGCGCAATATCCATGTCAAAATCAAGTCTTTCCTCGAATCGGGTGTGCTGGATCGTCACATAACTGCGGACAATATCCAGTTCCCTTTCCAAAGTAATCCACTTCTCGGACATGTTCACTGAGCTTCGCAGCAGAAATCCGAGAGCCTCAACCATTTCAGAGATTTGATGCTGCTTCTGCACTTTGGCAAGCCAGTTGATTGATTCCAGTGTGTTATATAGAAAATGTGGATTAATCTGAGCCTGAAGCGCTTTCAATTCAGTCTCTCGGATCACGAGCTGCTTCGCATAATTCTCGTCAATGAGTTCGCGTATACGCTGTACCATCATCTTGAACGTGCGATGTAACAATCCCACCTCGTTCTGCGAAGATGCCGGGACATTGCCTAGCGCTGCTTCCTCCAGCTTATCCAGATCGCCTTTTTCAATATTGCGCATTTTCTTGATCAACTGGGCGATGGGCTGTGTAATGCTGCGGGAAAACTTGGCTCCAAATATAAGCGCCGCCAGGAATATCATGATAAAAATGACGGTCACCAGCTGTTTGACAAACTGGATCTGCTTAAACATTTGGTCAAAGGGCGTCATGTACAGATAAACCCAATTGGTATACGGAGAATTCGCACGGGCGACAAAATTCCTTCCCTGCTCAAACATGGCTATCCCATAAGGCTGAGTGCGCTTCAGTTCAGACTCAATTTCAGATTTACTGACCGTCGACTCTGTTGGGTAGATTACTTCACGCCCATCTGTAATTAATAGCTGTGAATCCTCTGCCGGGTGCTGCATCTGGTCCTGAACAATTCGATCCAGTCGTACACGAATAACCAGAGTGCCCAGCTTCTCCAGCGTGAATGCTCCACCGGTAAAAGACTTTACCTGTCTAACCGACAGTAATCTTGCTTGTTGGTCCCCGCCTGTGTACCAGGCATTGGAGCCTGAATTTTGCTGTCCCAAAGCAACCAATTCTTTTTGCTTCTTCTCGGAGATCCCTTCACGGTTTCCAGCTGCCATAATGTTATTATCATTATCGATAAAGATCATGGAATAGACGTATTTCTCTGAACCTGCATATGCCACCAATCTGTTGGTAATTTTTTTGCGCAAGCCATTTTTCTCATATCCTGATTCAGCCTTATCCAACTGAAGTAGGTATTGCTGAAGAGGCTCGTCAGACATGACCTTGAAGGATAGATTGGAGATCTCACGCAGTTGGTTCTCGATACCCACCGAAGACATATTAAGCACCTGTGAAGATTTCTCATAGATTTGTCGGTCATAAATACCGAACACATACCCCAAGACAGATACATAGAACGTGAAGCTGATCATCATCAGTAATCCAATGAGGAGAATGGTTTTATGATGAATTGGTAATTTCGTGAAAGCATTTTTAATTCTACTCATCCAAAGCGCTCCTTTGGCTCGCGAAGGGTGCTGTCATTCGAAACTGTTTTCGATCTACTGTAAGTTATTTTCATATTTACACATCCATGGTCAGATGACAAGTCATATTTATGCAACATTTTAGGTTGTTTCCGAAGATTGGGCTCATTGGTTTGGAATGAAAATAGACAGAAAAACAGCCAGGTTCCCTGAAAGGATCAAGGAATCTGGCTGTTCGATATCATGCTAAATAGTGTATAAAAGTACTACTTATCGTTATGGATTTACAAATACCGTTTTTAACTTGGCTACATACTGGACATCAAAGCCAAGACCCTCAGCTACCATGGCGAGAGGTACATACGTTTTGGATTCTGTACCCACTTTGTTCAGGAATGCAGGTGTATCCACAGCTAGGGATGCACCATTCACCTGAACAGCCGTTGCACCAATTTTCACGGCAACCTTCCGATCTCCGTATGTAATCGTTGCGGTTGAGGTTTTGTTATCCCATACCGTGGTTGCGCCAACGGCGTTCACGATATCCTGGATCGCCACAAAGTTTTTGCCATTGCGGTTGATTGGTTTGTACGGCGTATCCAGCGTTTTACCACTGACGATGATATTCATTGGTTGGCCTGCAACAGGAGCCGTCAGCTTGGTGTAATCGCCCCAGATTGTTTCTGCGAATACTTTGGCAATCGCTTCATATCCGAACTGATTCGGGTGGAAATCGCGGTCTTTAATCATGTGAGTCATCGTGCCTTCACCGCCAACAAACTCCTTGGCGACATGAGCCACTTTTACATCAATCCCTTTAGCGGAAAATTCAGTCGCAATTCCATCAATGGTCGCAGTAAACCCTTGGGAAGCTTCCATCAGTTTCGCATAGAGCGCTTTGCCAGCTACTTCAGGCATGGGTTGGTACTGGTCTGCGATTACGATTTTGGCATTAGGATTAATCTCATGAATATCATTGATAACTGCGCTAACATTGGCTGTATAAGAGGATAGCAATTCCTTCACTTTGGCTTCCAGTTCTGCATCACTCAACTTGTCTGCTGAACCGAGCAACTCGGATACATCGTTCCCTCCAATTGTGATGGCAACGAGATTAGCTCCAGCTACACTCTCCCGGATGGCAGCAATATTGGCTCCAACTTGTGCCGCTCTTGGAGCAGGAAGGCTCGGCTGAATAGCTTCGGAAGTGAGCGCTTTCCCTTCTTTAATCGCATCTGCAAAGTTTTTCAAACCACTGCTCTTCAATCCGGCAATACCATAGTTGTCCACCTGAGTACGTCCGTGAAGCAGACCTTGCTCCTGCAACCGTTCTACATAACCGTATGGCAGTTCTTTCAGGTTCGGCTCATACCCTACGGTGATGGAATCCCCCAATGTGACGAGGCGGAATTCCTTGGTTACCGCTACCGCATCTTTCTGTAAAGGCAACGATGATGTTACGCTTCCCGCTGGTAACGTATTGCTATCCGCAGCATGAGCAGACTGTGCGGATGATGCCAAAATCAACATCCCTGCCAGCATACTTGCCGTTAATCCCGCGGCGGTACTTCTCCATATACGTCTACGCTTCATTCTTGGAACACTCCTTTTTTCTCGTATCTATATAATAAGATATAATTACATATTACACTGTTCACTCCGATGACAGAAGTTCGTGTAACTCTATTCTAACATTATTAAAGGGGTGCTGTCGTCTGCACTCCATATCCACACGAAAAACAGACTCCCCTAATAATTAGGTAAGTCTGTTATCCGTTGAGTATAAGCAAGATGTCCACTTGTTAAGACTTTGATTTATTCGCGTCTCCTGAATCAGAACCATACGGGTCGGTATCCGGTTTGTTCCCGGCAGAACGTTCTAGGTATCGATCGTAGCGATCGTCCACCTCACGTGCCATGTCCCGGTACTTCAACGTTTCTTCGACAATCGGGTCCCGTTCTGTCTGAATGCGCACCTCGTACTTGGGAGGAATCAGCTGACGTTCACGTTTGTCAGCATCGCCGGACTCCTCCATGTCCCCTTCAGTCAGCATATCACTCAAACGTCGTTCCAGTTCTTTGGATTCATCCATTGTTGTTCGCTCCTTAAGTAAATTTTTACTCCAAACCAGTTGCGTTTGCTTCCTTCAGCACACCTGTCAGTGCATCATGAATCTTGCCGTTGCTGGCAACCACATGACTCACGGACAGTTGGTAAGGGGTTCCCACGGTATCGGTAACCTTGCCGCCGGATTCCTCAACCAGCAGTGCACCTGCGGCGATATCCCATGGCTTCAAACCAACTTCGGTATAAGCGCTGAGGCGCCCCGCTGCAACATATGCCAAGTGCAGGGCGGCAGAACCACCTGCACGCAGACTGCGTACTTGCGGTGCAAGCGCCTGAACAGCGACCATATTGATCGGCAACGCGTAGGTTGTATCCGCTGGGAAACCAACCGCGATCAGGCTCTGTGCCAGCTCCTGTTCACCCGATACAAGCATCCGGTTTCCGTGCACGTAAGCGCCTTTTCCTTTTTCCGCAACAAACATCTCGTCACGGGAAGGATCGTAGATTACCCCCACAATCACCTCACCGTTATGGGCCAAGGCAATGGATACGGAGTAGAACGGAAAACCGTGTACAAAGTTCGTCGTTCCGTCCACCGGGTCCACAATCCAGAGAAACTCTTCTTCCTCAGCTTCTTTCAGTGCCTTCGCTGATGCTTCCGGTCCCGGTTCCACGCCTTCTTCACCCAGAATGGCATGATGGGGAAAATGCGTCAGAATCAGGCGGCGGATCATCTGTTCCGCACCTTTATCGACTTCAGTAACAAGATCCTGCGGCGAATACTTGGTTCCGGGCTCCCCCACAGTTCCGAGACGGCTCTTGATCCACTCTCCAGCTTTGGAAGCTGCATTAATGGCGACGGCAGTATAGCTTTTGCTTGTCACGACATAAGGTGTTTTTTCCTTCTCATTCAAAGCGTTCACTCTACTTTCTATATCAATCTACGAAAAATTAAAATACTTGTTAAAAGTATACGCCCCGAGGGTCGTAAAGTTTCTCGTTGCCCAGGCCCCTTTTGGCGCTACGGATGAATGATAACCGTTGACTCGTCCACCCACTCCACACCCTCTTCGTGATAGAATGCTAGTTTCTGCATCAACTGCACCAGAGCTTCATCCTTGCGTTTGGCCTCAATCATCACATCAAGAGCGGGCGTATCTGCTGCAATATGACGTAAAAAAGTGAGCAATGGTTCCACCTCAACACCATCAGCATGTCCTCGCAGGTCCTTCTCACTCTTTGGACTGGAGACGTGAATTTTGGGCGGTAACGGCTTGTCTGAGAGTGAATCCGCTTGAGCAAGCGGGGACTCCCACGTCTTCAATATATCCGGCCAGAGATCCCACGGCTGTTCGCCTTCATTGTTCACCCATTGATGGTGGATATCCAGCACCATGGGCAGCCCCATACGTTGACATACCGAAAGGGTTTCGGGTGCATTGAACGTTTTGTCATCATTTTCGAGCGTCATCCGTTCCTGAATATCCCGATCCAACTTCAGAAAATTTTCTTCAAAACGCAGCGCTGCACTAGGCTTGTCCCCGTATGCACCACCAATATGTATATTGTTCTTGGCAGTAGCATTCAGCCCCATGGCATCCAGCATACGTACATGATGACGAAGGTCGCGCATGGAGTTGCGCAGCACTTCCTCCCGAGGCGTACTGAGGACCGTAAAATGATCCGGGTGGAAAGACACACGCATCTCGTTCTCCTTCACAAAATCGCCAATCGCGGCAAAATCCTGCTTAAGTGCGGGAAACGGGTCCCAATCACTGAGATCCTCATGTGTTGCCAGCGGAATTAATTTGGAAGAGAAACGATATACATGAATATGGCTTCCTTTGTTGTGTCTGAGCAAGCGTAATGTATTATGCAAATTCTCGGCCGCAATCCGTTCAAGCTTGCGAATTGCCGCTTCCCTATCATCAATTTTCTTAAAGCTGGACATAGTCATCGTCCGGGAAGGTGAAGCATTCTCCACAAGCACAGACATTGCCACATAGCCAAAACGTACGAGCATGAGTTTCTTCCTCTCTATTAGGGCGGGATTCCTTCCCGGCATATGAAGCCGGCAGTCTTCCCTTCACTTTATATAACCAAGTTTTACCCTAAAAGAGTGACCATAATCGTGATTTGGACAAATCCGTCCATTCGTTCGGGTACACATGTAACAAACTACCCCTGTGCCTGTTCACCAAAGAACATCTCGTCCGCGAGAGCAGTCTGAATGCGTGATTCTTCCTCGTTCAGTTTACGGATCAATTGCATCTCCACTTCGGTCACTTCTTGACCCTGAAAGTTAATCTCAGCAATGGAGACTACGATTTTCACGATGGCTACGGCCACGTTATCCGGTGTGTAAGCAATGACTTTCTGTCCGGTAGGAAATACACGAAAACCTTGTTTGACCATTTTGCCACGGCCATATTCAAGCAATTCAAACAGCTCTTGTTCATTCTTGAACTTGCACACGGAATTGAATTCGGTCTGAAATCCCATTCATACCCCTCCTTATAATGTCGTCCTTAGGCTACGCCTGTACGCCGTTCTCGTAGTTCAGCGCCTGCTTGCGGTTGTAGCGTTCCAAAGCCAGCTCAATCATACGATCCAGCAGTTCGGCATACGATACGCCCGTCTCACGCCACAAGAGCGGGTACATGCTGTATGGTGTGAAACCAGGCATGGTGTTCACTTCATTAATAAGCAATGCCCCATCCGATTTGCGGATGAAGAAGTCTGCACGGGAAATCCCATTGCCTTCAATCGCACGGAATGCCTGCAATGCGGCCTCACGGATGCGATCTGCGGCTTCAGGGTCTAGCGGAGCAGGGATTAGCATCTGAGACTGTCCATCGATGTATTTGGCTGCATAGTCATAATATTCACCGGAAGATACGATTTCTCCTGGTACGGAAGCCATCGGTTCGTCATTACCGAGCACACTGACTTCAACTTCTCGTGCCTCTACAAACTCCTCAATGACCACCTTTGTATCGTAACGGAGAGCGAACTCCACGGCTTTCTTCAGTACATCCCGATTACGCGCCTTCGAGATGCCTACGCTGGAACCGAGATTGGCCGGTTTAATGAAACACGGATAGCCCAGTTGATCTTCCACCTGTAAGATCATTTCATGTTCGGTCTGCTTCCATTGAGTTGCGTTAAAATACGTGAAGGCACATTGGTCGATTCCGGCCTGCGCGAACAGTTTCTTCATGACCACTTTGTCCATGCCGCCTGCCGAAGCGAGTACACCTGCGCCAACATAAGGCATATCCGCCATCTCGAACATCCCTTGAATCGTGCCATCCTCACCAAACGTACCGTGCAGCAGCGGGAACATGACGTCCATCGCCTCTTCTCCACCATATAAACGGCCGAACAGCGCATTCAGCGCTTCCTGAGTTCCACCCGCCGCCTGCTCCAGCTTCAAATCTTCAATCTGCGCGAATGGCGTGTGCATGACGGATCCTTTTTTCCACGTCCCCTGCTTGGAGATATAAAAAGGAACCAGTTCATACTTCTCATAATCAAATGCGTTCGTTACAGCAAACGCCGTTTGCAGCGACACCTCATGCTCGCCTGACTTTCCGCCGTAAACGACGCCTACTGTTAATTTATCCATACTCATGCGTAACCTCCGATTATCTGTGCAATGATACTGCCATGTCTAACATGTTCAGCACCACTTTTTATTCTGTTATCTAGACTTATTTTACACGGAACCGGATGTCCACGTCACCGAATCCCGTAAAATCTTTGACCATCAAAACTCATCTGCAATGTGAAAAAGCCGGTACACCGTCCGCTCGTTCCAAGCGTAAGAATCCCGGTAATCCCAAAAACGGTGGCGACTGCTGACTGTATGTGCGTTCACAAGCGGCATACCTCCCGCATCAAAAGCGGTCACAACGGTACTGTGCTGAAACCTGCCGTCCCCGTCCCAGTCGTAAAGGATTACATCTCCAAGCATTAACTGCTCTGGACGATCCACTTCGGTTGCAGACAATCCCCAGCTGCTGCCGGATAAATAACGCTCTAGACTATTGGACACGGCCCAACTGTAACTCCACATTTCAGAGCCATTTACATAGCCTTTGTACCACCATCCTGCTTCTCTTTTACCAGTATAGTGGATGGGTGCTTCCCCTGCAAAGAGACATTGGGACACATAATTGGTGCAATCTACTTCGAATTCCTCAAATGCCGGGTTTCCCGCATTCCACCACCGGTCCGCGTAGGCGACAGCCAGATCTCTGCGGTACAGCTGCTGCCTCGATCTCCTCCCCTGTCCCAATACTTCTCGGTTAAGCAGTGGCCGATTCATCGCCTGTACAAAATCGGCTTGTTGAAAAGGACGACCCTCTCCTACCGGACGACGCTCCGGCACTTCACGTTCTACACGTGCAATGGTCCAAACTCCACCTTGCCTAAGAAAGGTCAGTCGTTCCCGTTCAATCCGGTCTTCCCGATGGGTCAAACCATTCTTCTCATAGAACAGCCTGCTGTACAATTGTACATCGACAATCGATTCATCTGCCCCATCCATAAGTGTCCGCACAAGCTTGGCGCTGGTCTCACTGCGAAGAGGCACGGCCCGCCGCTTGCGGTACCATTGGTCCAGTCTGGCCATCCGCTCTCCCCGTTCCATCACAAATTCCGGATCGGTGACAATCCGTTCGCTTGTCTGTGGACGGTAGTCGATCTCACAGCGATTATACTGGTTCACGTAGGTATATAAGGCGCTCTTCCATTCGCGTTCCAAGCCTGTGTCCCCCTTTGGCATGAGTTCTGTCCGGAATGATCCAATGCATGAAAACTCTTTTTTATTTATATGAGAGAATTTCGGTTGTATGTGTCTGGTTCTGTTTTGAAGCCTTATTATGGGGGATAATGCGTACGGAAGAGATCGCGTCCGTTCTCATTAATTGAGAACGCATTCAATCTCTCAATAGCTTGGCTGGACAGGCAAAAAGCCCTTTACGTACGGAGCTGAAAACGTTATACTTAAAACTAAAGTTACGATTATGAAATTACGTTTCACCTAATGAAACTATCGAACAAGGACACGGAACGATGAAGGCCTGTTCTTCACCTAAATGAACGTTTTCTTCATCTCACCGACACATTTTAAGGAGGTACATGTATGTCAGCCAAGAATCATTTCTCCGCGGCCCGCAGTCTTGAGGTCGGAGGCAAGTCTTATCGCTACTACAGTTTAGATGCTCTTCAGGAAGGCGGCTACGGCGACCTTTCCAAGCTTCCTTTCTCCATTAAAGTGCTGCTCGAAGCAGCTATTCGTCAATTCGACGGACGTGCTATTACCGAAGAACATGTAAAACAACTGACCGGCTGGGCAGAAGGCCGTGACAATAACAAAGAAATTCCATTTATCCCTGCACGTATCGTTCTGCAGGATTTCACCGGTGTACCCGTGGTCGTTGACCTTGCTGCAATGCGCGATACCGTGAAAAAAGCAGGCGGCGATCCAAAACAGATCAACCCACTCGTACCTGTCGATCTCGTTATCGACCACTCCGTTATGGTTGATGCATTCGGAACGAACGATGCACTCGACTACAACATCAAGGTTGAGTTCGAGCGTAACGAAGAGCGTTACCGTTTCTTGCGCTGGGCGCAAACGGCATTCAACAACTTCCGTGCAGTTCCACCATCCACAGGGATTGTTCACCAAGTTAACCTGGAGTACCTGGCTTCCGTGGCTGCAACCAAAACCATTGATGGCGAAACTGTTGTATTCCCGGATTCCCTCGTAGGAACGGACTCCCACACTACCATGATCAACGGACTCGGCGTTGTTGGTTGGGGTGTTGGCGGGATCGAGGCTGAAGCAGGTATGCTGGGCCAACCGCTTTATTTTGTTACACCGGACGTTATCGGTTTCAAATTGACAGGCAGCCTGAGCGAAGGCGCAACGGCAACGGATCTGGCACTCACAGTTACCCAAATGCTGCGTAAAAAAGGCGTTGTCGGTAAATTTGTCGAGTTCTACGGACCGGGTCTTGGCAACATCAGCCTGGCTGACCGTGCAACGGTAGCCAACATGGCACCAGAGTACGGCGCAACAATTGGTTTCTTCCCTGTTGATAGCGAAACACTGAACTATATGCGTAATACCGGCCGTACCGATGAACAGGTGGATCTGGTTGAAGCTTATTACAAAGCTCAAAACATGTTCCGTACTGCGGATACGGTTGATCCTGAGTTTACAGACGTGATCGAACTGGATCTGGCATCCGTTGTTCCAAGTCTTGCCGGACCAAAACGTCCACAGGATCGCATCGAGCTGACTCAAATGAAAGAAGGCTTCAACAGCATTATCCGCACGCCGATCGACAAAGGTGGCTATGGTCTGAGCGACGAGAAAATCGCTGAGAAAGTGCCTGTGAAACACCCTAACGGTTCCACTAGCGAACTGAGTGCTGGTGCTGTCGTTATCGCGGCAATCACTAGCTGCACCAACACATCCAACCCTAGCGTTATGGTCGGAGCGGGTCTGCTTGCGAAAAAAGCTGTTGAACGTGGTCTGACTAAACCTGGCTACGTGAAAAGCAGCTTGACTCCAGGTTCCCTCGTTGTTACCGAGTATCTGGAAAAAGCAGGTCTGATCGAATATCTCGACAAACTCGGATTTAACGTTGCCGGCTATGGTTGCGCAACTTGCATCGGTAACTCTGGCCCACTGCCAGACGAAGTAAGTGAAGCAATTGCCGAGAATGATATGACGGTAGCGGCTGTATTGTCCGGTAACCGTAACTTTGAAGGTCGTGTGCACGCGCAGGTCAAAGCCAACTATCTGGCTTCTCCGCCACTCGTTGTGGCGTATGCTCTCGCGGGTACCGTTAATATTGATTTTGCAACCGATCCAATCGGTTATGATACCAACAACGAACCTGTATTCCTGAAAGACCTCTGGCCTAGCTCCGAGGAAATCAAGGATACCATCGCTAGCTCGCTGAATGCACAGATGTTCCGCAACAAATACGAGAACGTATTTACAGCTAACGAACGTTGGAATACGATTCCTGTACCGGAAGGCGAATTGTATGAGTGGGATCCAAACTCCACGTACATTCAGAATCCACCATTCTTCCAGGAGCTTGGCGACAAGTTGACTGATATCGCAGATATTCGTTCCGCACGTGTTATGGCATTGCTTGCTGACTCCGTAACAACGGATCACATCTCGCCAGCGGGTAATATCGCACCATCCAGTCCAGCTGGGCTGTACCTGAAAGAACACGGCGTAGAACGCAAAGACTTCAACTCTTACGGCTCCCGTCGTGGTAACCATGAAGTTATGATGCGTGGTACGTTTGCCAACATTCGTATTCGTAACCAAGTGGCTCCAGGTACTGAGGGTGGTATTACGAAATACCTGCCAACAGACGAAGAAATGTCCATCTACGATGCTTCCATGAAGTATCAGGACGAAGGACAGAACCTGATCGTTATCGCTGGTAAAGAGTATGGTACAGGAAGCTCGCGTGACTGGGCGGCAAAAGGAACATTCCTGCTTGGCGTCAAAGCCGTTATCGCAGAAAGCTTCGAGCGTATTCACCGCAGTAACCTGGTGGGCATGGGCGTAATGCCATTGCAATTCCAGGAAGGTCATGGCTGGTCCAGCCTCGGTCTGAATGGTCGTGAAACGTATGACATCACAGGTCTGAGCAATGATGTGAAACCAGGACAAGAACTGACGGTTACCGTAACTCGTGAGGACGGCACCAAGTTCGACTTCCCTGTTATCGCTCGTCTGGACAGCATGGTTGATGTGGACTACTACCATAACGGTGGTATCCTGCAAACCGTATTGCGTCAAATGATGAAAAAATAATTTTAATCGCATTGATATTTAATGCAATTAAGTTATACAAAAAGCTCCCCGCCACGTGCGTCTGCACGGTGACGGGGAGCTTTTTTTGATTAATATGACAAAGGCTGTATTGCACTACTAGACTTCTCTTCAATGTCCAATGTAATGTGATGCTTGATCCAGTGATTGCAGTGTGGCCATGACCACAAACAGACAGGACATTATGATCAGTGAGTACCCAATCCATCTGGAGGTAATTTGATTGTTGTTGGCTCCATCCTCTGACGAAGAATGAGTAACATAACGTGGACGAACGATAAATACCATTCCTGTGCCAATCATTAGAACAACCAAAAAAATCATCAAATGCTTTCCCTCCTTACACCCGACTCTGATTGGAATTATACTCTTTTTTCGCAGTGCTTGCTGTTCCTCCCACAATCATACGTTTCAGACCGATAAGCATGGTATATAGAACATAACCAACCATTCCACCAACAGTGTTCAACATAAGATCATCCACGTCGAATATGCCCATGCCCGTCAATAGCTGTGTCGCTTCAAAGGCAAAACTTAAGAGCAAGGAAAGTACGAGTACCTTGGCCCCTGACAACAGCTTGTTCCCCATCAACACTGGAATGAAAATACCCAGTGGGATAAAGGCCATGACATTGCCTAACAGATGAATCGCGGTACCTGGACGATGTAACGACAGGCTATGCCAGTCTCTCGAGATTTCCTGAAATGGAGTCAGGTTAACGGTTCGCGTATGAATCAGATCCGGCTGCTGCGCGATCGCCATAAGTTGAACCCTCACGATGTTCCAATCCACCGTGTGTCCCTTGAATAATATCAGCTTGGTTAGCAGATACAGATAGACGATCAATGCCGCGACCGATATCATCTTCATGTTGAACTCTTTTGGTTTCATATATGAACCTCCACGTATTTCTTGTTGTTTATTCCTCCACCGTTACGACAACTCCCTTCATGTTGTCTCCCGATATCTCATATTGACCATGCTCAGGTATTTTAATGGTCTCATCTTTGGATGCATCGTAATAACGTATAAAATAGTGCTCGCCCCCGACTTCAGCGGAAATGCTCTTTTTCTGCTGCAGCAGCTCCAAATATTGCTCCAGCACCAGATGATTATGATACATAATGGCGCTGTGCGGCAATCCCACATAGCGGAAATGCCATGGTTCGAATTGGATGCCGGTGATGTCCACTTTATCCTTCGGGTAACGCAAGATGAATCCGAATTTCCATGCATTCTTTTCAAGCCAGGCTCCTTCTGGTGCTTCACTCATAGCAGCCAGCGTAGAGCCAATATCCATGGACAAGCCCAGGTTATGTTCACTATGACCCGCGGGAAGCGCATAGTCCGATCCCTTTTCCTCATAAAGCTGCTCCTGCTTCGTAAAGTCCCGATAGCCACTGCTAATAATGAAGTATCGTACGTCATCTTTTCCAGCTGCTTCAACCATCTTCTGGAACGCTTGCGCTACGTACTTTGACAACATAATATTCTGATCCAGCAATCCGTATCCCCGGACCAGTTCATGTTGTTCAGCCAGATTAACAATATCGGTTCTAATCCCCTCCGCATGAACGGGATACTCCGAGTTGACGAGCAATAGATTCCCTTTATGTACTTTATTCTGCATATCCACATGAATTGTTTTGGTATATCCTGCACGAATTTCACCCGTATCCTGAACTTCCAGATTCGCCTCTTCCTTCTGTTCAAACAGTGCGGGTGACTTGGAAAAGATATATCCCAGTACAATGATACATATCAAAAATCCCCACTTTTTCATTCCATGCTCCTCCTTTACCTCGTAATTCAAGGATAGAGAAAACTAGTTAAAAAAAAGCAGGGCAATTCTAAAGTTTTTCTTAAATTATATAAATTGAACTAAAGAATATTTACACTTACCACTCCGATGACAGAACAACCTTCCGATCACTGTTATCCCCAGATTTTTTTGGATTCCCTTATTCAAAGGGGAAAATCCGGGGATAAAGGCGAAGCGTATGCTTTCGATGCAGCTTTCTTTCAGAAAGCTTTTAGCTCCGCTTCTTCAGGTTATTTCTGTCCTCTCCGTTCTCGTGTAAATGTTTAGTTCAATTTATATAGCCTTTTACTTCATTCTAGTGCTGGCAACCGCACTTCAAATACGGTCCGTACGATATCACTTTGAGCCGAAATGGACCCATCATGCTGCTCCACAATATTTTTGGCGATAAACAGGCCTAGACCTGTTCCACCTTCCTGAGGTGTCCGCGCACGATCTCCGGTATAGTACATATCAAAAATATGAGGCAGATCATCCGGATGAATATGTCCCCCGTAGTTCATGATCTGAATGATAACCTGTCCTGCATCACGGTGCCCATGGATATCCACATAAAGACCATCCGTTCCGTGTCGCGCTGCATTAATCAACAGGTTCTCAAACACGCGCGCAAGCACCTCACCATCGCCGGAAATGGTTAACTCGGAATCGATATGCAGTCGGGTGACCAGGTGGTTCTTTTCAAAAACAGGGTACAGCTCTTCGTTCATCTGCCTTAGCAGTTCACTAAGATCAAGTTTCTTTTTCTCAATCGACAACATACCATAATTCATCCGTGTAATCTCAAATAAATCATCGATCAGTTTCTCAAGACGCTGGGATTTGGCAAAAGCAATCGCTGTAAAGTGTCTGACCTGCTCCTCCGTCAGCTGATCATCCTTCATCAACAGATCCAGATAACCCAATACTGATGTTAGCGGGGTACGCAAATCATGCGCCAGGTTCACAACCAGTTGGTCCTTACTGCTCTCCGCAAAATCTCCCCGTTCTACCGCTTCCCTCAGTTTCAGACTCGCCAGATTGATATCCTCAGCAATCGCGCCCAGCTCGTCCTTCGTCGAAATTTGCACACGGTGCTGGAAATCACCACTTGCGAGTTGCCGGATACCTGTGGAGATATTTTTGAAGTAGGTAACATATGGCTTGGTAAACCAGAAGAAAAATAGGATGGCAAGCGGTATAAACAAGATGAGGAAAAAGTAAATATCCCCTATACTCCTCATAAAGTGACGATATTCCGCTAACTGATCTTCCGCACGCACACCAGTGTAATAGTATTGCATCAATTTATATACTCCAAAGGTAATCGCGCCAGATGCCAGCATGCTTAAACCAAGCAACAGAATCATGGTCGTTCGAAAACTTCTGCGTTTATTCATTAAACGTGTACCCCACACCCCAGATCGTTTTGATAAACTTGTTCTTACCCACATCTTCGCCCAGCTTCTTGCGCAGGGTCCGAATATGAACCATCACGGTATTGCCGCTCTCATAATAAGCCTCTCCCCACACTTGTTCAAAGATGCTCTCCGCACTGAACACCTGTTTGGGATGACTTGCGAGCAGATACAGGATGTCAAACTCCTTCGGTGTTAACTCTACTGGCTTGCCATAAAGGGTGACACTATGTTGATCTGGCGAAATAATGAGCCCGCCTTTCTCCAGAATGGAGCGCTGAATCGGTACAGACTGGCTGAATTGAAGTGAACGGCGCAGCTGGGAATTGACCCGCGCAACCAGTTCCATCGGGTTAAATGGTTTCGTCATGTAATCGTCTGCGCCCAGCACGAGCCCGGTGATTTTATCCATATCTGAGGTTTTGGCGCTTAGAAAAATGATAGGCAGGTGATACTGCTCCCGAATTTTGCGGGTCACCTCATATCCGTCCATACCAGGCATCATAATATCCAAAATGGCCAAATCTATTGCTTGTGTCTGAACGGCTTGGACCGCCGCTTTCCCATCAAATGCCTTGATGATGTGATATCCTTCTTTTTGCAAGTGCAATGCAACCAGATCAGCGATCTCAACTTCATCATCTGCGATCAAAATCGTAATACGTTTCATTGCTTATTCCACTCCTATATGTGATGCTCAACAATATAACATATCTGAATCCAACTTATAAATGATTGAAGGGAATCCAATATATGAAACTCGACCGTTTATTAGCCATTGTTGTGCTGTTAATCAATCGTGGCCGGGTGCAGGCCAAGGATCTGGCTGATACGTTTGAAGTATCCATCCGCACCATCTACCGGGATATAGACACGCTGGGCCAGGCGGGTATTCCTGTCGTCACCTATCAGGGCGCAAGCGGTGGTATTGGCCTGGCAGAGGGCTACCGGCTTGACCGAAATGTACTGACCGACAAGGATCTGGCCTCCATAGTCACTGCGCTGCGCAGTGTCTCCACCTCCCATACGAATGTAGCACGGGATCTGTTAATGGAGAAACTCAGCAGTATCGTGCCTGAAGCCAAAAATGAGGATTTCCAGGCCAATACCAGCCGCTTCATTGTGGATTATTCGATGTGGACCCATCCCGAAGCGCTGCAAATGAAACTTCAACTCATTGAACAGGGCATGGATCAACTGCGGCCTATTACATTTACCTATTGTAGTGCAGAAGGTACTCAAACTCATAGAACGACCGACCCACATACTCTTGTGCTCAAAAAGCATTCCTGGTACCTCTATGCATTCTGTCACGAACGCAACAATTTCCGCATGTTCAAGCTGGTCCGCATGCGTGACGTCGTCCTTGCCCAAGGAAGCTTCGAACGCAAGCCGATCAACCTGCAGGACAGGCCCTGGCAGCAGGAATGGGCAACTCCGGATAATAAAGTGGCACTGAGCCTGAGATTCCATGCTCGTATCCGTCACATCGCAGAGGAATGGTTTGGCATAGAGAACGTCGTTTCTGATGGTGAGGGGTATTATATGAGCCAAGTCGCATTCCCGGAGGACAACTGGTTGTATGGGTTCATTCTTGGATTTGGCGCGGATGTCGAAGTGCTGGAGCCTCTGCATATTCGGGAAGAGATTCTTAGAATTGCTGAACAAATTGTACAAAATTATAAAGCCCCACCCCTAACCTGACAGACAGGTGTCCAGTTCCTCACGTTATACTTCTACTATATTCAAGTTGTACATAACGAGGAGGAATTGATGATGAACGTCACAGTATGCCAAAGCTGCGGAATGCCACTTACTACCCCTGCTCAATTCGGAACAGAAACGGATGGTACTACAACCCGCGAATACTGTATCTATTGTTATAAAGAAGGCCAGTTCGAGCAGTCCGATATTACGCTGGAGGGCATGATTGAAATGTGCACCGCCATTCTGAACCAGGAAGGTATGGACGAGGAATCAGCAAGGGCGATGCTGCGCAACCAGCTTCCTTTTTTGAAAAGATGGAATGCCTCCGGCTCAGAACGGAACGTAACATTTGGGGCAGAAAATTCGGATGAGCCCGTTGACCTTAATCAAGGAACTCGCGACAATCGGCTTTCCACAGAGCCCATTCGGTACGTCACACTGCCAGGAAAGCGCCTTGCAGGTGTGTCCGCCAGAACAACCAATTCCATTGAGATGAGTGGCAAAGGCTGTATTCAGGGACTCTGGAACAGCTACTTCGCCTCAGATTATCAGCCTGCCCCTGAAGCGAACCGCTATGGCTGTTACGCTGATTATACAGATGGCATAAATGGAGAATACACCATATTGGTGGGTCATGAGGTGGGTCCGGATGAAGCGTTGCCTGAGGGAGTGAGTTCCGTTGACCTGCCGCCTGCAACATATGCGGTATTCACCTCCAGAAAGGGCCCGATGGGCGAGGTCGTAGGTGAGGCCTGGGGTGCGGTGTGGGCTTGGAACAATCGGGGGGAGCGCACGTTTACTGGAGATTTCGAGTTGTATGATGAACGAAGCCTCGATCCTGAGAACGTACAAGTGGACTTGTATATCGCTGTTCGCCAAGAAAAACAAGAAAAAAAGTGATTATGGTCATTTCTTAATTCCAATTGGACCGTTTCGATCTATATCTCAGCAATGGAATACCGCTCCCGGATTTATGCAAAATGCTGTTAGGCTGTCAGGTTTTCCTGACGGCTTTTTTGGCGTTTCCCCTTTGTCTGTCCGTTCAAAATTGCCCTAATATGCACCCGACAACCGACCATGGTACCAAGTTAGCTAGCTTGCGCCGTACCTATACAACCAGACAATATGTCTTAATTTCGACACAATTGGCATTCCGAAAACTGGGTCTATTCACTTAACAACCGCTTCTATCCTCCCATACGAAACCTCACATATGCGGTCCTTTTCTCCTGAATTTACTTAAAAACGTTTACATCTCCTGAATACGGGGTAAAATCACTACAATCCAATTGGAATTACACCTTAAAGTTGCCTGTTTCGTCTAACAAGTCACATATACCTACTTGCGTAACAGAGACGATAACCCGTCGGAATACATAACCTAATAATAATCACATATGCATATTCGAAAATGCATTAAAGGAGGAACCAAGATGATCCGCATGCCTATTCAGCAAATGATCCCGTACCACCATCAATATCCGCGCAACACGGCGACCACTGCTCCCAAAAAGGAGAATGAGAACACTCAAGGTCTATCCTTTCATGAAATTTTGCAACAAAAAATGGCTAAAAAGAATGCTACCCCTTCTATGCGATAAATGAAAAGACGAGCGAATTGAGAAACGCTTACGTGGTTTGCGCCGTTCCTCTGCGAAGTTGTAGATGAACGGTTATTCGCGTTTTCACGATAAATGTTGTTACCTCAATATTTTAAATATGTACAGTCTATTGTCACATCCCTATAATGGGTTAAATATCTGCGGAACTTATATGAGACATAATCCATTTCAGGGGGCAAGTATGATGATGACCATTGGCTGTTTTCACGCTCACTATTCCAATATTTCACTGATTGAAGAAGCTCTCGCTCCTTATGAGGTTGAACTTGTACATTATGTCGATCCGGGGCTGGATCGCCTCAAACATGATGCTGATTTCACCGAGGCAGTTACGCATGAGAAAGTATCACAAACGCTGCAATGGATCGCACATTGTCATGCAGATGCCATCCTCGTCACCTGTACTCTGTTTGCGGCCGTACTTGAGAAGGAGGCACAGCATGTTCCCATCCCCGTGATTGGAATTGATGATCCATTACTTCGGGAAATGCAGCAGAATCCTGGCGAGTACATTCTAGCGTTTACCAACCCAGCAACTATTGAGGGAACGATGGCGCGGGTGAATCTGGCTTTGCAGCAAGATGATGAGGATGAGCAGCGACACGAGGCCGTGACCATAAAGACTGAAGCAATACTGATCCCGGGCACATTCGAGTTAATTATGCGAGGCGATAAGGAAGGCTATCTTGCATCGGTGAGCACCGGACTACAGCAACTTGCTGAGCAGTATCCAGATAACACGGTAGTCGCCGCTCAACTGTCGATGGCTCCCGCAGCAGTACGGGTCACATCAGATACAGGCATGGCGATCTATAGCCCGCTGGCATCGCTTGCAGCTTATTTCGAGAAGAAGTTGAACATAGTTCGGCGTTGAGTGTTTGAATCCGAGATGTAAGCCATTCAAATCATCTACGTCTACAATTAACGGGAGGAATAAGCGTGCGTTTTCTTTATGTTGTTATATTATTTGTAGTTGGATTTGCCTGTTCGGCATTTTTACATGGAAGTAATCTCAAACTCAGTGATGCACTGTTATTTGTTATTGCGGGGATTTTATATAAAATGTGGAACAAGAAAAATCAAGAATCTCATCCTGATGAGAACTGAACGTTTTTCAGATGATGTACACATACAAGAACTCAGAAAAAGGGCCGTTCCTCTCCGCGATCACGGAGAGGAACGGCTTTTTACCATGTCAGGCTGCCCAGATTGCGCTGTAACGGCGCCTAAGAGCGTGTCCGGTATTCCTCAGCCTTTTCCTGCATACCCGCTGCCACGGCCTCATTTTCGGACAAACCTTTGTCTGCGGCAAAAGCACGAATATCCTGCGTAATGCGCATGCTGCAAAATTTCGGCCCGCACATGGAGCAGAAATGAGCTTCCTTGGCCCCTTCCGCCGGCAACGTCTCATCGTGGTAGGATAGCGCACGTTCCGGGTCCAGCGAAAGGTTGAACTGATCGCGCCAGCGGAACTCAAAACGTGCTTTGGACAGCGCATCGTCCCGTCGCTGGGCACGCGGGTGACCTTTCGCCAGATCAGCGGCATGAGCAGCGATCTTGTAGGCGATAACGCCTTCCCGCACATCATCCTTATTGGGCAGGCCCAGATGTTCTTTTGGCGTAACATAACAGAGCATCGACGTGCCGAACCAACCGATCATTGCTGCTCCAATTGCCGAGGTAATATGGTCATATCCTGGTGCAATATCGGTCGTCAGCGGTCCCAGCGTATAGAACGGCGCCTCTTTACATATCTCCATTTGCAGATCGACATTCTCCTTGATCTTGTGCATCGGCACATGCCCCGGACCTTCAATCATCACCTGCACATCATGCTTCCAGGCGATTTGTGTTAGTTCTCCAAGCGTAGCCAGTTCCGCCATCTGGGCTTCATCATTGGCATCATAGATGCTTCCTGGGCGCAGTCCGTCTCCGAGCGAGAATGCCACGTCATACCTCTTCATAATCTCGCAGATTTCTTCAAAATGGGTATACAGAAAATTCTCCTGATGATGCGCAAGGCACCATGCTGCCATGATGGACCCGCCCCGTGACACAATGCCCGTCATACGTTTGGCGGTCAGCGGAATATATCGCAGCAGCACGCCTGCATGGATCGTAAAGTAGTCCACACCCTGCTCTGCCTGCTCAATGAGCGTGTCACGATACAACTCCCAGGTCAGTGCTTCAGCTTCTCCATTGACCTTCTCCAGCGCCTGATAGAGCGGTACTGTTCCAATCGGCACAGGTGAATTGCGGATGATCCATTCCCGGGTCGTATGAATGTCTTTGCCTGTGGACAGATCCATCACGGTATCCGATCCCCAGCGTACCGCCCAGGTCATCTTCTCCACCTCTTCCTCGATGGAGGAGGATACGGCAGAGTTACCGATGTTCGCATTGATCTTCACATGAAAATGACGCCCGATCAACATCGGCTCACTCTCCGGGTGATTAATATTCGACGGCAGTATGGCCCTGCCACTCGCTAGCTCCTGCCGCACAAATTCCGGTTCCACACCCTCACGAATGGCGGCGAATTCCATCTCCGGCGTGATCATTCCCTGCCGTGCATAGTGCATCTGGGTCACGCAGCGCCCTGCCTGTCCCCGTAACGGTTTACCACGCAAGCCCGGATACTTCTCGGCTCCAGTTCGCTTCCCTCCAGCTTTCAATCCGTTATCCTCCGGTTTTACCGTTCGTCCCTGGTAGGCTTCAACATCTTCACGCTCCGTAATCCAGCGGGTACGCAGCGCTGGCAGCCCTGCCCGGATATCGGCATGAAATTCGGGATCGGTCATCGGTCCGCTCGTATCGTAGACACGCAGCGGTTCGTTATGCTCCACTCCTTGAGGAGTATTGGTGTCATGAAGGGCAATTTCACGCTCCGGTACTGCAATGTCCGGTCGTGAGCCATGAATGTAAACTTTGCGGCTGCCCGGGAAGGGCTGAACCCGCCCTGCCGTACCTTTTTCCTTTGCCAACTGCTGATCCTGCTTGTCCTGTCCCATCGTTCGATTTCCTGTACTCATCGCTCTTGTCTCCTCCTCATTGGTGTTTGCCTGGGTTGAAATGCTTGCGCACGGATCCAAACCATCCACAACATAGAAAAAGAAAGAGCGACCATACAACACAAAATAGAGACATACAATTCAAGTAATACAGACATTCGAGGCAAAAGATATCGGAACCCGATGCTCGCCAATGCTCCCAGCTCTTTATCCAAAAGCAGCTCTGACACCAGCTTTCGCCTGTTTACTGTATAAAAAAAGCCGGTTCCCAAGGGAACCGGCTTATCTCCATCACCAATAACACACCTTATAGAGACTCCTTAGTGGAGCCTATCCATAGGTCAAATTATATGGTGTTCGTGATCGTATCGCCGATTACTTCCCTACGCTGGTATGATCCAGATCAGGTGCAAAGGGTCCGGAATCTCATGCGATTCCGTCTCAGTCCGGACAATTCGGACTCCCCCAGTAACGTTAACAAGTTGCAGCATCTAGGCCGCAGATTCATATTCAATTATCCTGACCCCGTTGGGCCATCCATTACAGAGTAGCGCAACCGAATCATAAAAACAACCTTTAAATTCCAGAAAATAAGATCAGGATAACATAAGTCCCATCTGTGTCGCAGCTTCCTTCAGCACAGGTGCATATTCATGCAGCGTCTCCTGTGAGAGACGACTAACTGGCCCGGATACTGACAGAGCAGCAGCGATGTTGCCTTTCCGATCCATAATGGGTACAGATACAGCGGCGGCTCCCGGTTCACGTTCCTCATAACTTGTTGCGTAGCCATATTCCAGAATGTCTTTCATCTGTGCCAAATATACTTTGGGATCGATAAATACCGGCCATTCCGGTCCATTCATCAGATCTTCGCGGTCCTCTTCGGTGGCAAAAGCCATCAGCACTTTGCTGGAGGCTCCCACGGATAACGGAAGTCTGACGCCCACCGGAGCTACACGACGAATCGCCTGATCACTCTGCACGGCTTGAATTCGAATCCGCTCACTGCCGTCACGCAGATATAAGCTCACGGTTTCGCCCAGTCGATCTCTCAGCCGCTCCATCGCAGGAAGGAGCAAAATGGCAGGATCATCGCTGCGAGACATATGGGCAGACAGTTCCCAGATGCGTATGCCAAGTCGATACTTCTCGGTGGCCGCATCCCGGATCACGAACCCTTTGTCCTCCAAAGTAGCCATTAGACGATGGACTGTACTTTTGTGCAGACCGATCTGGCTGGCAATTTCCGTGAGTCCCAGATCACTGCGGGTTGTAAAACACAATAATATATCCAGCGCCCGTTCTACAGCCCGGACGGTTAACTTTCGGTCTTCCATGGCAAGTTGCCCTCCTCATGTTTCATCACATGAAACTTGGTTACATAAATTATATGAGAAACGGTCTCATCTGTAAACCAAAAAGCGCCAATTGGAATAGGGATATTTGTAAATATTTTCTTTTTATAAATTAGAATCCCCTGCATTTTGCACCCTAAGGAAATGTTACCCATATATCTTCAGAACTATATAACAATTGCGTAACAAATGGTCTCAATCAATTGACTTTGACTATATTGGAACATACGATAAAGATATATTAAATTAAGATTTTGCTTCATAAGTAGTCAGAAAAATCATTTATCCGCTCTGTTCGTCTCGTTGTTATCTTCATTTGATTTTTAAAGGAGGGGCAATCATGTATCCGACATCCCAGAGCGAAGCCCCGCTGCAAACGAAAGTGTCAGATCTGCCTTCTTCGTTATCACCGAGGCTGATCCGGTTCAAACATATTGTCGTGGCGTTGTTGCTCTCCGTTGTATTTTTTCTGCTCTTTTGTTTCATTGCACTGCACGGTTATATTGCTTGGGTATTATCCAATCCAACTGTAGCGCCTGTATTCTCCAATCCCATGCAGGCGAAGAACATGAAGTATCAAGACATCACGTTCCCGGCAGCAGACGGCAGTCGAACAATGCAGGGTTGGTATATTCCGGCTGATGATAATGCAAACAAAACCATCATATTCAGCCATGGATATGGTGCGAATCGTGAAGAAACCTGGGTGCCGATGTATGACCTGGCCCATTATGCTCACCAACTCGGCTTCAATGTGGTGATGTTCGATTACGGTTTCGCTTCACAGGTGAACAAAGCTGTCGCCACAGGCGGCAAAGCCGAGTCCCAGCAGCTGCTTGGTGCTATCCAGTTTGCGAAGCAGCGCGGAGCGCAGGAGCTTGTCGTATGGGGATTCTCCATGGGTGCAGGTACAGCCCTGCAGACTGGGCTGATTACCAAAGATGTGGATGCTATGATTCTGGACAGCACGTTCCTGCTCGAGCCGGATACGCTGTATCACAACATCCATAACCAGATTGATCTTCCGCGGCAGCCTACGCTGGAGATTATGAACCTGCTGTTCCCGATTCTGAACGGGACCGGATTGCAGCAGATTCCGTATCAAGAAGTGAAAAAAGAAGATTATCCTTTCCCGATTTTCTTCATCCATGGTACAGAGGATGAGAAAGCTCCTTACCCCATTGCAGAGCTGCTTGCCGGCAACCAAACCAATTCAAATTCCGATGAATGGATTGTGGACGGGGCGCATCATGAGCTGATCTTCCGGGAGCATCCGAAGGAATATCTGCGCCGTGTCTCCACATTCCTGAGTCATGTGACCAAGACGAGCAGCGATGATGTGGAAAATACCAATACCGGAGAATCGTGAAAATCCGATAATTCAAGGGCCCCTATGGGGCTCTTTTTTTGTGTACATAGGACAACATGCCTGAAGAATATACTTTTGGGATGTAATTAAAGACAGCCTACCTTGTACATTACAAAATTGAACGAACCGGGGAAGCAAAATTCATTTCTGCTGCTGGATCTGAATTCAAATTCATCTGAACGGAGGTTTACCGCTTATGAATTGGTATGAATATGGGCATCTGCTTCCTCTGCGGATACTCGAAGAAATCCGTTTCTGGAAAGAGCAAGAGAAGGAACATACGATTGTCATTCGTGCCTTGGTTCCTGATCTTGAACCCTCTTATGTCAAATGGCTTGCGGAGTGGGAGGCAATCTTTGAGAACAGCGAACGAGTCGCAAATCAGCTGTTGAAGCAAATATTGCCGGGAACCCAGCCGCCTGCTCCTTACATCATCCGCTGCATTGAACAGCTCGTGGCTGCGGCCTGCACACAATCGCGTGAGTTTATTAGACAGCTATACGTCCTGCTGGAGCAAAGTACTGCTGTTCAGCAAGTGCCGATTGCCAAAGTGGTTATTCTGCATTTTATACGTGAATCCGAGTATTTCCTGGGGGTACTTGAAACGCTGAAACAATCTGGAGCTTTGCGGGATTTGGAGTCTGATCCCAACGTACAAGTTGCTTCAGCGCCCGTGTCCGAACAGCCCTATCGTGAAGCTGTAGAAGAATCGTCCAATGCTGCGGGAAAAATCAATAACTCCACTCCAGCGGTACAGGCACAATCTTCAGCGACTGTACAGTCTCCCGATGCAAATGCAGAAGACACAACCAATTCTACAGCTGCGCCGGTCAAGGAGAAACCCGTGCCTATTGGAGGGCACACACTGCCACCCCTACCCTACGCCTACAATGCGCTGGAACCACATATCGACGAGATGACGATGCGCATACACCATGACAAACACCATCAATCCTACGTGGACGGACTGAACACCGCGGAGAAAAAGCTGGCAGAATCGCGGAAAAAGAATAATTTTGAACTCGTCAAACATTGGGAACGTGAACTCGCGTTTAATGGTGCAGGCCATTACCTGCATACGATCTTCTGGACGATCATGAACCCTAAAGGCGGAGGCAAGCCTTCCGGTATGCTCGCAGAGCAGATCAAGCGGGATTTTGGCAGCTTTGAAGCGTTCAAGAATCAATTCACCGAAGCCGCCAACAAAGTGGAAGGCAGCGGCTGGGCCATGCTGGTATGGAGCCCGCGGGCGCATAGATTGGAAATTTTACAGGCCGAGAAACACCAGAATTTATCTCAGTCCGACATCGTGCCTCTCCTGCCGCTTGATGTATGGGAACATGCCTACTATCTGAAACACCAGAATGAACGCAAAAAATATATCGAGGACTGGTGGAAGGTTGTGTACTGGCCAGCTGTGGCGGAACGTTACGAAACTGCTCGCAAGTTATTATGGCCGCCTTATTAGGATTCTCGGGCTAAGCATAGCATCGGGGAGTACTCTGGTGCGCATTGAATCCATGGTGCTATATATTGATGTAAAAAAGAGATATCTCCAGCCGAATGACTGAAAGATATCTCTTTGTGTTTGAATACAACTATTTACTTGCGGATAGAAGCTGCCTCAATCGCTTCATAAGCCCAATGTGTGGCAGGTACATCCGACCAATGTCCTGCCGCATTCGTTTCAGCTTGAAGACCGATCAGCTTATTCAGCATTGTAACAGCTTCAGCGCGGGTTATCGGCTGACTTGGACGGAACGTGCCATCCTTGTATCCGGTAACTACTCCCGCCGAACTTAATTGTTCTACTGCTTGTTGCGCCCAATGCTCGTTCACATCGGTGAATGCTGTCGGCGCAGTAGTCATCTGAGCAGATGTTAATAACGGCTGTAACACGACGGCCATTTCCGCGCGGGTAATCGCTTGATCCGGCTTAAAGCTGCCATCTGTATAGCCTTGAACAGAACCGGATTGGGCTGCTGCTGATATAGCCGCTTGTGCCCAGTGGCTGGATGTAACATCTGTAGATTCATGACTTCCCTCAAGAGTAGATGCTCCCAGAATACGTGTGATTATTGTTGCCATTTCCGCACGAGTTACATTACGCTCTGGTCGGAAACTGCCATCCGTATACCCCTGAATATAAGGGTGTGCTTTCAATGTGTTGTCTGTCCAGTCTTTGACCTTAACAATGGAGAATGTACTGAATTTGTTTACTTCAATCTCGACGCCTTGCTGATTATCAACGTTTAGGGTAACCGTTTTGCCGTGTACAAGCTCCTTCGTTCCATCACTATGCTCAATATATACACCTAGCTCCTCAGACTTCACACCTGCAACCTGATTAGCATCTAAAGGCAATATGAGCGTAACAGGTCTGCTCTGTAGATTCGTTTCGATCATCATTGGACGTCCAATGATCTGGATATCCGTTGTGCCTACGAATTGGATGATCGACTCATTCGCCTGTGCTCTCTTTTGGATCTCTGAACGTTGGGATTCCTTCTTCACCGGTACAAGACGGAAATAAATATCATCTGTGTGTCCGTTCAAGGAACTCGCCGGAATGGTAATCTTCACATTGGGATTGGAAATAACCAGCTCCACTCCTTGCTCTGCCAGCATTGCTGACGATTGTGGAGAGAAGTTCATATCCCACTGTGATACTTCATCTTTTGCGTCAGGAATCAAGACAACCGCTGTACGGGAGCCTGTCTGTTTCAACTGGTCGATAATGGTTTGCGTTTTGCTCTGATCAAGAAAAAGTTCATCCTTAACCGTACCATCTGTTCCTCGAGTACGTTTAATCTCCAATGAAGCGATCGTTGAAGCTTTATCCCCATTCGCTACATCCACTTTAATTACTTCTTTCTGTGGAGCTTGTGGAGTTGTTGGCGTTACAGGAGTTGGAGTAATAACTCCCCCAGCTCCCCCATTACCTGGCGTTTCTGGATTGGATGGGGTTATATTAATCTTCACTGAATTAGAAATTCCATATTCGGATACGCCATCTTCATATACAGCTCTAACAGCGAAAATATATTTTTCGCCTTCTCTAAGATCATTAATTTCCCAACTACTATTCAAAATATTAGAAGTAACAAGTACCCATTGTGAAGGGTCTACTGGTGCTGATGAACCTTCGTACATATAGACCGAAGCTAATCCGTTCATGATTGGATCCCAAGTTAACGTAACCTTTTTCTCACCTTTTGTTGCCACTATATGCTGTGGTACAGGAAAGTTCGGTTCTGGGTCTGGATCTGGATCTGGATTAGATCCACCACCATTATTATTATCTTCTTGCGGGATCACAACGTTAGATGCAATATAATCTGAATTTTCTTCACCGGAAGCATACGATCTAACTGCAAATACATAGGACTGTCCATTCGTCAGATCACTGATATGTCCATCACTGTAACTGTCCGTCACATCCGTCCACAGATCGGGATCCTCAGGCGCTGCTGTTCCTTGGGACATATACACGCGATAATCTAATTCTGGCTCTGTAGTCCATTCAATGGCGACCTGACCATCACCAGGTGTAGCCACTACGTTTTGTGGAAGAGGAGTTGAGTTTGCAAGTGTTGAATATCCCCGATCTCCCATGTTCTTAAGCTGACCATTCTTATCTTCTACCGCCAGGAACACTCGATACGAAGTGTTCTCGTCCAGTCCTGTGAACAAGAACGATTTCTCTTCATTGGCTTCTAGATCAACATAAGTTAGATTAGCTAAGGCATGTAATTTAGTATCTTCGTCAGACTGTCCTACGATTTCCTCATCATACAATTGATTGTCAAAATAAAATCTACCAGCTTCATTAAGCTTCACTTTAACTTTAGATGTGGACTGAGTAACTGTTCCATTCATAGGATATGGATACAGATAATCTATTGTAGGATCGGGCAGTGGTGGAGTCGGTGCATACATAAGCTTGGATGAACGCAAGATCGGATACCCATCATTGATCCTGTTACGAGTTGTCCAAACTCCATCGAAATCCCATCCATTGAAATTAGATCGTTGTTTCATCTGCTCAGTAGTAAGACCCGTTGCATAATTAGAACCATTCTGCTGGTTCGTACTACTCTTGGCTAAATCATAGTAGTTATTAGTAAAGATAACTTGATTCTCTGGATCATTCAAATTACCAATGACTGACCCTATCGTCTGATCATCAATGGGTGATGATGAATTATCAAACATAACGTTTACAGAGGCCGCCACATAATTATTAAGTACATTTATTTGAGAGGTGTTACTCGAGCGACGTACTTTATTCACTTCACCAAACAAGCCGCCAACACCTTCAGCAGAAAAGTCATTATTCCCTGAAGCATCAGATCTAACAGAACCGACCACATAATTGTCTGCAATGGTATGGCTTAATTCAAAATTAAGTTGACCAACTAATCCCCCTATTAGGTAGTCACCTGTCACCTGTCCTGAAACATAGCTTTGACGGATGAAATTATCATTCGACTCCCCAATAAGTCCACCTATAGAATCATAACCACTCACTGTGCCTTCTGCTGCATTTCCAACGATTGTGCCTTTATTGCTTTCACCCAAAAGCCCACCGAAGGATTCACCATACTCATCTAAGCCACTTACCGTGACACTAGTGCTATTATTCAGGTACTCACTTTCGTCCGAGTATCCTGAGATGCCCCCTACTCTTATATTCCCTCGTATATTTCCGCTGATATGCACGCCTTCAATGCGTGACTCTCTAATTTCTCCTGCAAGCCCACCTACCATCGCATCACCTGTAAAGGATACATTATTTAATATAAGATTTTTAACCTCAGCACTTTGTAATCCGTAGAATAACCCCACAGATTTCTGGGTATCATCTGTTGTTCTCAAACCAGAAATTGAATAACCATTTCCATCGAACCTGCCTGTAAAAGGCATAAGCTCATCTTCTATCATGTCAGCAATTGGAGTCCAAGATCCTCCGTTCAAAAACGTGCTCATGGCTGCTTCAGAAATATCATTCTTCAGCTTGTAATTACCGTTTAAGTCTTCTCTTACACAATAGAGCTCTTCAGGCGTACTAATGAGCTTCCATTCAACATCATCAGAATCTTTTTCCGTCAAATCATAGCAACTCTTGGCCTGTACGACACCTTGTTGAAACACAACTGGCAGCATACCGAAGACCATAAGGAACGATAATATCACGACCCCTATTCGTCTCAGGAGCCTGGCGCGCTTCTGGTGATCCTTTTTTCGCATGTTCGAATCTTCCCTTCTCTATCTGTTGTAGGAAGATTATAACTATCAGCTCTGAACGGATTCTGAACATTTATCGGCATTTTTCGTGAAAATATGCCTTTTCTCGCATTTTCGCAAAACCACTTTCAAATAAGCATGTTTCTTCCCGTGCAATTTGTTGTTCAGCGGGGCGCGCCTGAATCGAATAATCCAAATGCAGATAAAAAAAAGCAAGCCTCTATACTAGAGACTTGCTTATCATTTGAGACCCACTATGCAGAGCGTTTACCTTAAGAAGCGCAACCCTCACAGGCAACATAGTTGTCGCCAACCTGTTTGCTAATTGCGATCAGATCGCCCAGCTTGATATCTTCTTCACCTGTAAATTCAAGATCAGCGATGCGCGCAACGATCAGGGCAGCCGCTTCTTCCTTGCTTGTAGCCATTTGGCTAAATTCAGACTTTTCGCCTGTTGAAATGACCTCATATAAGTACGTATATCTTAAAGTTTCCATGTAGACACTCTCCTTCCGAAATCACATCATATCATCTCTATTACCCAATTCCAAGTCCAAGCTTCTGAACCTAATCGTAACGCAGTTTCATCTGCTCAGCCGTTCGCCTAACGGCTTCCCGATCCACGCTCAACACACGGCTCGTCTCCGCCAAGGGAAAACGCTGACGCAGTGTACGCACCAGCGAGGCTGTATACGCCGCAGCAGAAGGGACACCTACCAGTTCCTGCAAACTCGCCATCGTTCCGGGCCGAACATCCGGATAGCCTTCGCTGGCACCGTCTGCTGCATCCTGATAGAACTTACGCACGTCTGCTGCCAATTGGTCGCCTTGTCCTTCCACGATGATAAAGGCAGTAATGATATAAGCCTTGGCCTGTCTGCGCTGGGCAATACCACAGAATTTCAGTCCACCCACACTGACATCATAATCGCCAGGACAGAAAGCGCCTTCGATCTCCCCCGTACGTGCCTGACTCGACCACGGTGTTAGCGATTCAGCAATCAGTGAGGCCATCTCCCGAAAATCATCGTGTATATTGATGGCTCGTCCAGGGTTGGGCAAAATTAAAGATACGTTAACCACCCCTGGATTCAGGGGAACTGCTGCTCCACCGGATGGACGAACGCAGACCGCTGTTCCCTGGCTTCTAATGCGTTCCATCGCTTCTACCGCCTGTGGTAGCCTCCGATCCCGCAGCCCTGCTACAAAGGCATCTGGATGCCGCCATATATGAGCAACGGGCAACTGACCCTCTCCCACCCGGCGGCACATGACTTCTTCCCAAGCAAATGCTTCAAGCACACTGCTCCCGTGCCGCAGCAGCGGTGTCTCCCAAATCTGCAGACGCAATGAATGATCCAGCTGCATCTGCTGCTTTGCTCCCGGCGATCCGGGTTGATCTGAATTGGACGATACACTCATATAAGATAGCCTCCGACTAAACTAATCTGGATGAATTGAAGTAATTACGTGATCCTTATGTAAACCACGAATGCAAAAGTAATATATAAATAAGCCGGTTCCCCAGGGAACACGGCTTATTTATGAAAGCTTCCTTTGGCACAAGCATCTATACTGCCATTTCAGATTCAGCAGAATGCCGACTAAAATGGAAACAACATGATGGTGCCAAAGGATCGGATGCTTCTGGCTTGTCCAACGAGTGGAATGAGCCGATCTTAATCTTTCATGAGCGACAGGAACTCGGCACGCTGTGCCGGATTGTCACGGAAAGAACCACGTACAGCAGATGTAACCGTCTTACTGCCCGGCTTCTTCACGCCGCGGGAACACATGCACAAGTGCTCGCCTTCCACGACAACCATGACACCGTTGGGCTCTACCGCTTCAGTCAGAATATCGGCAATCTGTGAGGTAATGCGCTCTTGAACCTGCAGGCGTCGGGTAACTGCCTCCACCAGACGGGCCATTTTGCTCAATCCCACAATTTTGCCACTCGGTACATATCCAATGTGCACCTTACCGAAGAAAGGCGCCATATGGTGTTCACATTGGCTGTAATAGACAATGTCCTTCACAATGACCAGTTCTTCATGATTCTCGTCAAACGTCACACCAAGTACATCGCGCGGGTCCACTTCATACCCGCCAAAAATCTCTTCATACATCCGGGTTACGCGTGCAGGCGTTTCTAGCAGCCCTTCCCGCGTACTATCCTCACCGATCAATTGCAAGATCTGCTCAATGTGATACTCGATCTTCTCCCGATTGTCGGATACTTTTGAATTCAAATAATCTTTAACGCCAGCCACTGCCGAACGCCTCCTTTCGAACCACATGCTGCAAGCAGCTATTCACTTCAGCATTATGCAAAATGCTGGCTCACAGCTATTATTTTCGGCGGCCCGAGTTTTTACGCGCAGGATGTTGTTGCGGCTGAGGCATCTTAGCGCCAGGCTGCTGGTTCTTCATCATCTGCTGGGCGCGCTGCATTTGCTTGCCGTTCAGGTTATAACCCATTTGCTTCGCCATCTTCTGGAGCATGTCGGGATCGCTTTGCATTTTCTCAAGCTGTTTCCGCAAGTAGTATACCCCAATGAAAAATCCTCCGACCAGACCAACAATCAATGTAATAATCGGTATTGCTATTTCCATCTCTTAGACACCTCTGTATGCAATCTAAAAAGCCTGATGATCCGTGTCAGCACATGATGTTATACGCTCACGATGCAAACATGACACGCACCGGATTTCCTGAAAGTTATCATAGCATTTCCGCACGCCTTGAGCAAACGGATTTTCCAGCTATACGCTGAATTTAACATCCAGAAAACAGATCGAAAACATTCAGTAAATCTCTCAAGAACATCCGTATAAGTTACATCAGTACCGCCTCTATGAAAACGGTTGTATGCTTAGCCAGATCCACTTCAATCACATCCAGATCATAACGTGTACTGCCACGTGCCACCCGAATGACTGGCCTACCAGGCAGACCCCGGTGCTGACGCACAATGACTCCGGTCTCTTTGGTAGACAATCGAACTGCTGTTCCATTCGGATAAACGGACACACTCCGGTTGAATTCGATCAGAATGTCACGATCCAGCTTTGTGCCAGACATCGCCATCATCTCTTCACAGGCTTCATGTGGCAGCATAATTCTACCCGAAAGGCCATTGATCAGATTATCATACGTGTTAGCTGCACTGACGATTTTAGCGAAAAGATGAATGTCTTTTCCCTGGATGCCCCTCGGCAGTCCCGTACCATCCATATGCTCATGATGCTGCAGAGCCGTATGTGCCACAAGCAGATTGAACTCCCGTTTGGACTTGATCAACTCGAACCCTTTCCACGTGTGATGCAGGGAAGAGTTTGCTGCAGAACCGCTGCCCGGTGGCTCCCCCACTTTGCCGATGTCATGCAATAGAGCTCCGACGGCCAGATCCTTGAGCTGCACATAGTTAAGCCCCAGATTCAGACCAATGACAGAAGACAGCAAACATACATTCATTGCGTGAACATACTGTGCGTTATCTTTGGTCCGAATATCTGTGAGCTGAACAAGCAGTTCACGCCCGTTCAGAACATCGTTCAACAATTTATCTATGCTGATGGCGACCTTCTTCGGACTCCAGTCTTTCCCGGAACGGATAGAATCGAGCGTAACACTCATTTCATTAATTACTGCCTTTTTCGTGGCTTCATCCAGAATGTCTTCTGTATCCACATCTTTATACGCTTCATCCTGGATGTACAGCATGGTCACGCCAATACGCTTCAGCGTATTAACCATAAATACGGTGAGCTGGACTCCGGCAGACAGCAACACCGTGCCGTTGCCGGAATATATGGTTTTGCCCAGAAGCTCCCCCGCCTCCACGCTCTCCACGTTAACATACTTCATGAACGTCCCCCGCTCTTACGATTGCTGCTCCAATGTGAGCAATTGCTCTTTGGTTTGCAGCCCGCCTACATAACCCACCAGGGTTCCATCTTTACCGCTGATGCGGTGACAGGGAATAATAATCGGAATCGGATTTTTACTAATAGCATCCAGAACTGCTCGAACAGCTTTGGGTCTGCCGATGATTTCCGCAACCTGTTGGTGTGTTGAGGCCTCTCCATAAGATATATCGGACAGGACTTGCCATACTTGTAGCTGGAATGGTGTTCCAAACAAATCGAGCTTCAGTTCAAACGCTTTTCGTTCTCCTGCAAAATACTGCTTCAACTGTTGTGCAGCTTCACTCAGCTTCTCTTCATTTTTCTCATATCGATATTCGCCAATCCATGTACGGGCCCATTGTTGCAGATGCGCCTCGCGCACATGGAATGCACCAAAATCAATGTGACACAGGCCCTTATCCGTGGCACAGAGCGTTAGTGTACCGATCGGCGTCAGCACCTCATCATAATATACCGGCGTACCATGCAGACCTGTTACGGCTGATGGTTTCCATGCTGCAGCTTCTGGTTTGGCAGGCTCTGTCGTCTGCCCGTTTTCCTGTTCGGCTGTCTTATTCTGTTCCTTCTGATCCTCAGGCTTATCGTTGCTCTTTGGCTCTGCCTGAGGCTTATCGGGTATGGTCTCGGACGAACTCAGTCGTTCCTTGGCCTTCTGCAGCATGCTTAGCACGTTCCCATCTTGTTCGTTAGCGGCAGCTTCCCCAATGGCTCTCATTGCTTCTTCTCCTCCAATTCTGCTCAGCGCCCAAGCTGCAGTTCCCCGCAGCTCGGGACGCGGATCACGCTTCAGTACCTCCGTTAGTTTCGGTACAGCGGTTTTGTCTTTGAAATTGCCGAGGGCAATTACGGCGTTGCGCTGGATTGGCTTCTTGCCCCGCCAAGCGGCGGAACTTTGGCCGAAGCGCTCTTTGAATTCACGGTTACCGATGTCAAGCAGCGGTATCAGCAAAGGTTTTACAATCTCCGGATCGGGATGAAACTCGGGATGGTGGTCCCAGTTTTTACCCCGATTCTTCGGGCAAACAATCTGACAGGTATCACAACCGTACAGACGATTTCCAATTTTGAGCATAAACTCTTCATCCACGAAGCCTTTCGTCTGGGTCACAAACGAAATGCAGCGCTGTGCATTCAGTTGTCCCGGCCCGACCAATGCCCCTGTTGGACAGGCATCAATACACTTCGTACATTCTCCACAATCCTCGGTCACCGGGTTATCTGGCTGAAACGGGATATTCGTGACTAGTTCGCCGAGAAAGATCCATGAACCGAACTTGGGCGATATAATGGCACAGTTCTTGGCACTGAATCCAATCCCCGCACGCTGGGAAACAGCACGGTCCACCAATGCCCCCGTGTCTACCATACTTTCAATCATGGCTTCAGGTACGCGTTCACGTATAAAATGAACCAGCTTGTCCATTGCTGCACGCAGGACTTGGTGATAATCCTGTCCCCAGGCGGAACGAGCCAGAATACCGCGGTAAGCACCCGGCTCCGACTTCGGCGGATTGACCATCTTCGATGGATAAGCCACGGCTATCGCAATGAGCGAAGCAGGCTCGCCATCTTTCAATTCGGGACGCACCCTTTTCTCAATATCAGGCTCCTCAAATCCGGACTCGAATCCTTTCGCCCGATGTTGCTCCAGAATGGATTTCAAGGTCACGAATGGTTCTGCCGAAGCAAATCCTATATCATCAATACCCATCTCGGGAGCAGCTGCCTTAATCTCTTGTTTTAGCTTCTCCCATACAGCTGCTGCCTTTGCTGCTCCGGTCTGTACACTCGTCATATCTATTCCCTCTCTTCTTCCACGCTAATTCCGTAAATAGTGAACGCCCGCCTCAGGTGGGAGGACAGGCGCTGATTTCGATATACAAGTCGGACATACCGGAGCTAGAAAGAAACCGAGTCTATATCGTTTAACGCAAAATGCAGCGTGAAGTTGTTGTCCTTGTCCTGCTAACATTTTACAGTTTTTTAATTTCTGAGAACGGCCAAAAAATAAACTCCGCCCTGCCTACAATTTCACTGGAAGTAATGCTGCCAAACACACGGCTATCCTTGCTCTTGCCTTCATGACGGTTATCTCCCATCACAAAGTAATGATCCGCTTCCAGCGTAATCGGTCCAAAATCAGGGTCCTGAACCTCCGTATCCGTGTACGTTTCGGCTTGCTGCTCCCCATTCACGAATAAATGATGGTCCCTTACTTCAACTGTGTCTCCAGGAAGTCCGACAATCCGTTTGACCAGAAAATCTTTTTTCTCCACACCCTCGCTTGGATCACGAAGCACAATAACATCTGATCGGGACGGTGTCCCAAAATCATATACAATTTTATTTACAAACAGACGATCCCGCTCAACCAGCGTCGGCTGCATCGATTGACCTTTGACCATCGAAAGATTGAATACAAACAGGTTCAACAGCATCATGATTACAAAAGCAATCACTATGGTTTTCAACCAGTCCCAAAGCTCTGCACCCCAGGATTTCCCCGGTGGATCAGGCACTCCCGGACCATTTCGTTCCTTGGAAGCTACATGCTCCGTTGAAAGATTATTGGAGTTCAAAGAGACACCTCGTTTATCCATTTTGTGAAGAAAAACGTTGATCGACATACTTTCAAGGAAGACAGATTGTATATAGTGTACGTTTTTCTTAAAAATATCAGGAAGCTGCCGTTCCGCGTTTATATGTTCTGATATTACCAAAATTGAGTGATCATAATCCTTTTAATTCTACTTCATTTGCAAGGGTGAAACAATTGGTTATGAGCCCCAGCACAGCTTGAAGGGTGAATAACAACGTGATTAAAACAGTTAAACCAGGGATTAATTTAAATGGAATGGCGTTCAGAAGTGGCGAAAAAAGGGGAATAATCGGTGAAAAGCACCCATATAAATAGAAAGGCATATCCCTCACGTTGTTACACGTTGAAAGATACGCCTAATATGAAATGAAAATCTGTTATATTTCTTTTTTAACCCTGCAAACTAAGCTTTGGACAAAATACTGAGTTTCTGGAAAGCGCTCATAATCTGATTGGCACCGTAACCCATTGCTTCATAAAGAGGCATGGCTACTTTGTTGTGCTCATCACCCGCCACCCATATTTGACTGACTTTACGCTGCTGGAACCTTTGTTCCATGGCCTCGACAAGTTTTTTGCCGACTCCGCGGCGACGATAGTCTGGATGGACCGCAATACGATAGATGCATCCCTGGTTGTGGTCAATCGTACCGATCAAAGCGCCGACGAGGTCTCCCTCTTCTTCCGCAACCATGATCAGGTCAGAATCCCATGACAATTGACGGGCAAACGGGCCCATCGTGTTCTCATAACACTCTTCCGATAGTGCAACCTGGAGAAGCTCTGTCATCTGGCTTGCATCACTCAACTGAAAGGAACGAACGTGCATGTCTTAAATCTCCCTTTTCGTTAGCTTAGATGAGGTTTTACAAAAAGGGGCTCCCCTTTTTACCAAAAACCCAATGTTCATATAATGACAAAAAACGAGAAAATACCGCTTCTTCGTCAATTAAACCATACTTTACGCCATAAAACACGCATTTTCTTTTGAAAGCGCTTAATTGTAACCGTTTACATACGAATATTAAACTTTTCCTCTATTTAAAGCCCTAAAATCACATAAATAGTTTCATAATGGGTAAAATATGTTTGTTATCTCTGGCCCATGAATGGATTAACGTCTGGGGGGACTTAATAAACAAAAATGTTGCTTAATTAGCCCGAATGCGGTTTAATATTAGTGACAAGGGTATTATTACATAGGTACCTGAGCAATTTGCATAAATCCTGTGAGCGACTTTCACTCAGCAAGATATAGATCGAAGTGAACCTATTCGTCTAGAACTTGTCCCGGAAGCGATTCGAATTGAATTATGCAAAATGCTGACCTTAACAAAAATTCAAAAATCTCAGGAGGTATTTCATTATGACTTTTCAATTACCAGCACTTCCTTACGCTAACGACGCACTGGAACCACATATTGATGCGCAAACGATGGAAATTCACCACGATCGCCATCACAATACTTACGTAACGAACTTGAACGCAGCTCTGGAAAGCGCTCCTGAACTGCAAGGTAAAAGCTTGGAAGATCTGATTGCTAACCTTGACAGCGTACCTGAAGGTATCCGCACAGCGGTTCGCAACAATGGTGGCGGACATGCTAACCACAGCCTGTTCTGGGAAATCATCGGACCTAACGGCGGCGGCGCTCCAACTGGCGACATCGCAGCAGCAATCGATAGCGAACTGGGTGGCTTCGACAAATTCAAAGAAGATTTCGCTAAAGCAGCTACAACTCGTTTCGGTTCAGGTTGGGCTTGGCTCGTAGTTGGTAAAGATGGCAAATTGTCCATCACTAGCACACCTAACCAAGACAGCCCTCTCTTCGAAGGTCTGACTCCGGTTCTGGGTCTGGATGTATGGGAGCACGCTTACTACCTGAAATATCAAAACAAACGCCCTGACTACATCGGTGCTTTCTGGAATGTAATCAACTGGGATGAAGTAAACAAACGTTACGCTGCAGCGAAATAAGACTGCCAGCATAATTAAAGAGCCTGATTCGGTCAACGCGACCGGATCAGGCTCTTTTTTGTGTGCTTTTGTTTGTTGCACGTTGGTTGATTTAATATTGTTATGGCAAGCACCCATTACTCACTAACATCGTCATATGCCCCTGCAAAATAACTGCTGATGAGCTTCAGGAAAATGTTGGGGAATGCCATTTTGTCCATATCTTCCGGACCAATCCAGCGATAGATTAGGCCATCGCCTTTGCCACTCATTACATCATGCGCCGGGTCACTTGCTGCAAATGCTGTCAGCGGCTCCCCCTGCTCATCAAGCGAGCCTGAGATATTGGCTGCATCGATGATGCCTGGCTCCGATACTTGGGCTGGAGCAGTGGTTTCCTTGGCAGCCGCCTGTGCATCGTAGGCGGCTCTGGCTTCCGCAGCGATCAGCGGAAGCTCGTTACTATGGTCCTGCTCGGTGCACTTGTACACCTGCAGGCTCCAGACAATGTGGCTGAACACATGCTCCGCATGGGTAGCCAGCCCTTCCGGGCGGGCAGCGAAGCCTTCCGCCCACAGACTGCCGGCCAGCAAAGCCATGGCCGGCTCATCTGCCAGCGGTCCCGCCTTCTTGCCGGCTGTGGCGGGCGCCGCCAGCACATGCGGCAGCTCCCACATGCGGGCCAATAAGCCCGTCGCTGGGCGCTGGCGCACAAGCACACGGCCGCGATGAGCACCGCGGCCCTCCACAATGGCGACCAGCCGCTGCTCAGGGCGCGGCGGCTTCGCCTTGGTCTTGACCGGCAGTGTGAGCTCCCGTCCGGCGATGCGGCCGGAACATTGCTCCATGACCGGGCAAGTCAGGCAGTGCGGCGCTTTGGGTGTGCACACCAGCGCGCCAAGTTCCATCAGCGCCTGATTGAAATCACGCGCACGCCCTTCCGGAATGAGCTCTCCCGCGAGCTCTTCCATCAACACCCGGGTGCTGCCCTTCATAATGTCCTCATCAATGAGGAAGTATCGGGACAGGACCCGCATCACATTGCCATCCACCGCTGGCTGCGGCTGGTTGAAGGCAATGCTGAGAATGGCCCCGGCTGTATACGGGCCCACCCCTTTTAACGCAAAGACAGCTTGCTTGTCCTGCGGCATCTCCCCACCGTGCAGCTCCATGACTTGTCTGGCAGCCGCCTGAAGATTGCGGGCACGCGAATAATATCCGAGTCCCTCCCAATTTTTCAAGACCTCTTCTTCCGGTGCTTCAGCCAGAGCCTGTACGGTCGGAAAATTCCCGATAAAACGGTTGAAATACGGAATTACCGTATCCACCCGAGTCTGTTGCAGCATAATTTCCGATACCCACGTAAAATAAGGATTGTTGTGGCGACGCCACGGCAAATCCCGTCTGTTGACCATATACCAATCCAGCAAATTCACGCTGAAATGTCGTTTCTGTTCCAATAAACCCATATTTCCGTCCTCTCCTGTTACCATGCTTACGTTCTTCACACGTTCTCCCACATTGTTACTATTCAGATCTGGGTAACGTCTTCCCCTTCTGCTCTACTATAGCAAAGGCCGCAGCCAGCTCCGTCTGGTGCGTAATACTCAAATGAATATCATACTGTTTGCCGTATGGCAGTTGCAGTCTTCCCCATGCTTCATCAGAAAGTGTGGCAACGGGACGTCCTTTTGCATCAGGCAGCACTTCAATGTCGGTAAAACTCATCATGCTTCCAATGCCGCAGCCAAATGCCTTGGACACCGCTTCCTTTGCTGCGAATCGACCGGATACAAACTCTACCATCCGTTTTCCACGATGATCCGCAATCTCTCGCTCTGCATGCGTTAAAATTCGCTTCATAAACGCTTCCGCGTGGCGACCGGACAACAGCTTGCGCATCCGTCCAATCTCCAGTACATCGTTTCCAATGCCATATATCATCAACGCTTCACCCGCTTAACCTTTTATGCTGTAAACGATCTCTATTCGGTCATCTGATCGGTAACTTATCCGAACACGTATTCTATTGTAGCAGGAGGCGCGCACGGATGCGAGTACCTTCGTCCACATTACCATTTATGTTAAAATATGAATCAGAAAAAGATGAAACTTTAGGAGGAATAAGATATGTCCACAGCATTTGAACTGCCTGTTGGCGGAGATGCCATCATTCGCGGAAATATATTCACTGCACGGCAACCCGCTCAAGGAATCATTATCCTGGCTCACGGTTACAAAGGCTTCAAAGACTGGGGCATGTTCCCCTACACCGCATCCCAGCTAAGCGAGAACTATCACGTCCTGACCTTCAACTTCTCTCACAACGGAGTTGGAGAAGATCTGGAGCAATTTTCTGAACTTGAAAAGTTTGCAGTCAATACGTACAGCCGGGAGCTTGCCGACTTGGCAACACTGCTTGTTTATGTGTCCACACAGCCAGAACTTAACGAACTGCCGGTATTTCTACTTGGACATAGCCGCGGTGCAGGCGTAAGCCTCGTGTATGCACTGGATCATCCCGAACAGATTGCAGGCGTACTCTCCTGGAACGGCGTAACCAACTTGGATCTCTTTACCCCTGAACAAAAAGAAGAAATGCGCACACATGGCCGCAGCCATGTCACGAACGGGCGAACCGGCCAGCAGATGCCTCTGGACGTGTCCATTCTGGAAGACCTGGACAAGCATAAGGATCGTTACGCCATCATTGATCGCTTGGCTTCTTCCCCTCTGCGTGTGGCACTTATTCAGGGAACAGAAGACGGCAAACGGCTGCGTGACGGCTCGGCCTCACTGGTTCAAGCTCGCCCGGATATCCCGTGGCACCAGATTCCTGGAGGAAATCATACCTTTAATACTGTGCATCCATTCAAGGAATCGACGCCGCAGCTTGAGCAGGCGATCGCCGAAACACGTCGCCAGATCTCAACTTGGCTTATCTAATCTTGCATAACAAAAAGAGTCGCTGCCTTATGCAGTGACTCTTTGCTGTTCATATGCTTGCATTGTCCATATCATGGCATGCTTGCATCCATATTAGATGCCAGGAATGGCATTACGTTTGTGATGGGTACGTGTGTAGAATGCTTCAAGACGCTCTTGTGCAGCCGGATCAATCTGTTTACCTTCCAGATAGTCACTGTTCGCTTCATACGAAATGCCCAGTTCATCTTCATCGGTCTGGCCTTCCCAGAGTCCTGCTGATGGAGCCTTGTCCAAAATGGCCTGCGGCACGTTCAAATACGCGGCCAGCTGACGCACTTGACGTTTGTTCAGGGTGCTCAGTGGTGTAATATCCACGGCCCCGTCGCCCCATTTGGTGTAAAAGCCCGTGATGGCTTCCGAAGCATGGTCTGTTCCGACAACCAACAGGTTTTCTTCAAAAGATAGAGCATATTGCATCACCATACGGGTTCTCGCTTTCACGTTCCCTTTGCCTTGGTGAGTCATATGACGCGGGCTGCCCATGGATTTGAAACCTTGCTCCACTTCCAGTGCGATCTCATTCACTGCATCTTCGATGTTGGTTTCTACGACATGCTTCAGGTCATAGGCTTTTGCCACAGCATAGCTATGGTCAATATCCGATTGCTCACCGTAAGGCTGGAATACACCCAGCGTTTTGTATTCCTTATTCTCTTCTGCTGTAAGCTCGTCCGTTGCTTTTTTGCATAGCGCCGCAGCTACAGCACTGTCAATCCCGCCACTGATTGCGATTAGCAATCCTTTGGAATTGGCATTTTTCACATAAGTTTTGAGAAAGTCAACGCGCTTGCGCACTTCCTCTTCTTCATTAATGCTTGGTTTAACCTTCAATTCAGCGATGATCTGTTGTTGCAAACTCATCGTTCACACACCCCGTTTCTAAATTAATGAAATTTGATGTCCATTTTGAAAGGTCCGAATGGTTCAATAACCCTATTTGCTCAAAATGAAACGCCCCGGCATCGGTCATCCGAAAGGCGGGGCGTTGCTTGAGCTAATTAACGGCAGTAACGGTCAAACACACTTGTGAGCTCAGCCGCAATCTCCTCCGCAGAACGGTCTTCCACTTGATGACGCTCAATAAAGTGAACGAGTTCTCCGTCTTTCATCAGAGCGATGGAAGGTGAAGATGGAGGATACGGTGCAAAGTATTCACGTGCTTTCGCTGTAGCTTCTTTGTCCTGACCAGCAAATACCGTGTACAGGTGGTCAGGTGTAATATCATGCTGAAGTGCTTGGGATACACCTGGGCGGCATTGACCTGCGGCACATCCGCAGACCGAGTTAATAACAACCAGAGCGGTACCTTTGGCATCCGGCAAACTTGCTTCAACTTCTTCTGGAGTACGCAACTCCTGAATTCCCAAACGAGTCAGATCATCCCGCATCGGTTGAACCATATCTTTCATGTATTGATCAAATGACATAGACATTCGGTTTCACTCCTTAAACATGTGAGTTCTATTATTTAAAAAATTAAATGCTTTTGTGCTATTCCTATTATACATCCCTAATCAATGAAAGCAAGGTTCAAACACCGCCTGCGGAAAGGCTTCTCCTTCAATATTATGTCTCATTCCTTGGTAAAACATGCTTAAGTTCAGCGTTGAAATGAAACCTTGAAAGTTGTACCCTGACCTTCCTCCGATTCAACGGTAATGGTTCCGTTATGACGTTCGACAATGCTCAGACACATGGATAATCCCAGTCCGGTTCCTTTGGCCTTGGTCGTAAAAAAAGGTTCGAACAGCTTCTCCTGCTTCACTCTAGGTAAGCCAGAGCCTGTATCTCGCACACACAGCTCCACGGTGTCATCCACTAACCGGGTCTCAAGTGTAAGTACCCCTTTTTCATTCATGGCTTCCATCCCATTACGAGCCAGATTAAGTACCACTTGTTTAATTTCCTTTGAATTCAGATGCAGCTTCGGCACATTGTGATCCAGCATAAATTCAATACTTTGACCTCGCAGATTTGCATCCGCCCATAACAGAGGACTTAGTTCATGGATGATATCATGCAGCTGGGATTCTTCCTTCTCGGCAATTCGATTCTGAGCCAATGACAGAAAATCATTAATTATGCTGTTCGCCCGGTCAAGCTCCTCCAGAACGATCCGGTAATAGTGATCCAGGGACTCCGGACTTTTTTCCTGCATTAATTGAAGAAAACCACGTACAACCGCCATCGGGTTTCTAACCTCATGAGTAATACTTGCGGCCATTTGTCCTACAAGACTAAGACGATCCACATTATCGAGCTCACTTCGCAGCATTTCAAGCTCAGTAATATCCTGAATGATCAACATGGCTCCGATAGCTTCTCTTGGCAGTTCTGCTGAGTACGCGTAGATGGGAACGGTCCTGGATTGAAATACGTTTGAACCGTAACGCACCGTAAGTCCACTCACTTCTCCATGAACAATGGCTTTACGAATACTGCTCTCCATTTTGTCTGCCTGGGCTTGTTCGACAAACTGACTCGCAGGTTGCCCAATCAAATCCGGTGTTGTCGTGCAAGGCAATTGATCCCGCGCCGTTTGCTCCATCGTATCGTTGACGAACTGCACGGTCCCCTCTTTATCTACGGTTGCGATAGATAAAGGAACAGCATTCAGAATTTGGTTAAGCTTTTCCGTTTCGGCTATGTATCTATGATGAACTTCGGACAAATGTTGCTCAAGCCCCCGGTGATGTTGCATCTGTTCAATCCAGAGCATACTAAGACTTCCAGCAAGAACTGCACCGATTGTATATCCCAGCGCTAGTAATACCCACTGTACTATTGAGAATGTTGGTTGGCTTTCCATCGATGGAATATACAGTACATTGGACACAACCAGCTCTGCCGTAATTAAGGCGATAACTGTCCCCATTTTGCGTGAACGTGTATAATGCTTGAATCGTTTGGCTGACAACCATACAATAGGATAGAGAAGAATGCCCGTTTGAAGTAGAAATCCGTACAGATTATAGGGATGCGCAAAGAGAAAATAGAAGAGTATCTGGAGAAGAGACAGCGTTAGGCCTATGCGAGGCCTGCAATACAATATGACGAGCGTCAGGGGCACAATGCCCAAGGAGATAGGGACTGATACCGGGTTCCCATAGTGGGCAATAAGCAGACATAGCAACATGCTCACCACACTGGTCGCGGCAAAACTGGTCTGTACCATCCTATGATATCCTGCCTTGGCGACTGCTTGCCTGGAGAGCCCCAAGTGCAATAATGGAATCAGGAATACCGCAGCTCCTGCAAGCAGTATTTGTAAAAGAATGTCCTTCAACGCAACCACAATGCCATCTCCCTCCTCTGCCTGCACATTCCCTCATGTATTTCTGATTAAAACATAGGCGACAGTATATTACAATATATCCCTTAAGACAGCATAATAGAACTGCTAATACATTTGTATTGTTTCATAAACAGGCAGGAGTAGACAGGGTTTTCGGAAAACAGACAAAATCAATGAAAAAAGAGGGTAATAACGCATGTATGATGTCATTGTAATTGGCGGTGGATCTGCGGGCCTCATGGCCTGTGTCGCCGCTGCTGAGCATGGAGCCTCGGTGCTACTGCTGGATAAAGGAGATCAACTCGGCCGTAAACTCGGGATCTCTGGCGGCGGTCGCTGCAATGTGACCAATGCCAAGGAGACGGATGAACTAATCCGGCATATTCCGGGCAATGGACGTTTTTTATATAGTTCATTTCAGAATCTGGACAATCAGGGAATTATGCGTTTTTTCGAAAATCTCGGTATTGCCCTGAAAGAGGAAGATAACGGGAGAATGTTCCCGGTAACCGATAAAGCCAAGACGGTCGTTGATGCGTTGGTAGGCAAAATTGTTTCCCTTGGGGTAGAGATTCGCACCAAACAGCCGGTTAAGGAATTAATTCAGAATGGTCAACACGTGCAGGGCGTGAAGTTAGCTTCTGGCACAACGGTACTTGCACGCTCTGTTATTATCGCTACCGGGGGCAAATCAGTCCCTCAAACCGGATCAACCGGAGATGGCTACCCATGGGCTGAAGCGGCTGGACATACGATTACAGAGCTATATCCGACAGAAGTGCCAATTGTGTCTGGTGAGAGCTGGATTCAATCCAAAGAACTGCAAGGCTTGTCCTTACGGGATGTCGGGTTATCTGTGCTAGATGCCAAAGGCAAATCAGTTATCTCCCATCGTGGAGATATGATCTTCACCCATTTCGGTGTATCAGGACCGATCGCGCTTCGTTGCAGCCAGTTTATTCGTAAGGTGCAAATGAAATCTGGGAATCCTCAGGTCACGATGAGTATTGATCTGTTCCCGGATCTGTCCCCCGGTGCTTTGGAAGCCCAGGTTCAGCAGGTGCTGGAGCAAGAATCCCGAAAGGCCGTCAAAAACATACTCAAAACATGGGTTCCTGAGCGCATGATTCCATTGATGATGAAGCGTTCAGAGATCAGCGAAGACCTCACTTTCCACCATTTCCCCAAAGGTATGTTAAATACATTAGTGGGGTTAATGAAGGATTTTACCTTCCGCGTAGACGGAACTCGTTCTCTCAAAGAAGCCTTTGTTACTGGTGGGGGAATCCACTTAAAGGAAATATACCCCAAAACAATGGAATCCAAGCTGCTGCCGGGACTATTCTTTTGCGGTGAAGTTTTGGATATTCATGGCTACACGGGAGGCTATAATATTACCGCTGCCTTCTCTACGGGGTACACAGCCGGCATGCATGCTGCAGAGTATAAAAACGCTCGCTCATGACTTGAACATAGGGTGTTCATGGACCAATTCACGTTCTTCATCACGTATGGTTATTAAGAGCATGAAAAAACCTCGATATCCCGCTATCGGCGGGGTATCGAGGTTTTTTTGAGATGTATGCAATCCAGAATCACTGTCACCAACAAGGCAAGCCGCATCGTTGCCCCTGTTGCATCTACGCCTTCACACTGCCCGAGAAACCATCCACTGAATCATCGAATGTCGGATCTTCATCCCGGTTAGACATCTCCTGTTCGGGATTGCTCCCTTGGCCGCCGCTCGCATAACCTTCATTCCAATCTTCATTTACGAGATGAGCCGGAATGGATATATTCTGAAACTGATCCATTCCATCTGTTTCGGAGAGAAATACCGCACTTCCTCCGTGTGACTGTACGATTTCCACAGCAGATTGCGTATCTTGGCGATCTGTAGGAATGTACAATTCAAGCGGTCCCGACTGGTATGGCTTATACCCCAGTTCCTCCAGTGTTGCCTGCGCCGCCAGCAGCGCTGCATTGTCTGCGAAATGCACCTGAAGTTCACTATCATCCATCATAATTTTCTTCCTCCTTGCGAGAGCTGATCCCTTACCTTCAAAATCATAAGATCTGTCTCCTATAGCATGGTCAGTTACTTCATCTGATATGCTACTGTATAAGGAAGAATATCAACTAAGCGGATCGGATGTACCGAATCCAGCCTGTTATAGACAGCACGAACAGCCCAAATGCTACGACAGCCGCAGCCGTCACGATACCTTCCAACCAGCCTAGCCAAGCTGCCCCCAGTGAAAACCCCATTAAAATCCCCAGCGGAACAAACAACATCCGTACCATGGTCACACCTGCACGATTTAACGCCTCCGAATCATAGGATACGAGCTGAACATACTCCGAGGTTGCAAAGACCTCCCAGGAGCGATAAAAAAGTACGCTCAACATGATGACCAACAAGCCACACACGATTATGTTGACCGGGAAAGGCGGCAAAGCAACGGCAGCAATGGAAAGGCCGCCAAGCTGCAAGTACAATTTCATGGTCGATGAGTTACGAAAAAATGCTTTGAATGCCGTCTCGGCTGTCCGATTAGAGATCGTTCGATGACGCAGCAACTTGCGCTGCTTGCGGAATATGATCGTCCGGGTGCGAGGCGCTTTCGGCTTGTTCACAGATCGACTCAGTAAAAGGGCTGTGAACTTTAGCCTTTCTCTTAAATCTTCACGCACATCGCCCTCAAAGGTTCCCTTCATCTCCAGCCTCATTCGGCCAACCAAAATCAGAAGAAGGATTGCAGCCACAATGCCTGCAAGCAGTGTCCAGATGTGTCCATGCATCCAGGATGTTACCCCAATCGTGATAATGCCCATGGCAACTGCTAAAGGGATCATGCGAATCCAGCGTCTCCATCCGGTATAACGTACTTTCGTCATATGGAGTACAATGACCTGGAATGAAGCTACTGCGCCAAACCAAATCGCTATTAGTGCGATATGGATAAATGACATGTCATACACACGGGACCATAGCGGTGAGGTCAACGCCGTAATTACAATCATTTTACCCAAATGCTGCAAACTAGCCCGATATATCCCCTGTCTCATCAATGTACGCATCCACAGCGACCTTGATTTCAGGAACAACACATCCGCTTCCTCTACAAATATAAGAATTCCACCTGTAAGCATAATGATATCGATCAGCCCTGTCAGTGTAGGCAGCGTTATTCCGGTCGCCCAGGAGGGCAGCGGTTTGGACCATAAACTCACGTACCATCCGCTGAGATACAACAGACCCGGAATAAGCAGGTATACCCATACCGTCCAGTCTACTACTAGTTTCAGGTTTTTTAACTGTTCATTGAAGTGCTCCTTGCGTCTGCGTCTATATAAACCAAGTGGCGTGTATGCTCGAGAGGTCTCCATCTCTTCTCCCCCCTTCCCGGTCAGGATGTCAGTGTGTCAAAACAATCAAACAACGAGGCGTCCGGCAAATCTGCGGCTGCACGGATTTCGTCCAGTGTTCCTTCGGCAGCAGAGCGCCCGGAATGGATGAGTATAAACCGATCACAGATTCGCTCAGCGGTATCTAGTACATGCGTTGACATAAGAACACCCGCACCACGGCGGCGCTCATCGTCCAGCAACTTCAGAAAATCCTTGGTTGCGCGCGGGTCCAGCCCGATGAAAGGCTCGTCCACAATGTATACATCCGGCGAGGACAGGAAGCCGATCATCAGCATCATTTTCTGCCGCATCCCCTTGGAGAAACTGGCCGGAAGATCATTGCGAACGTGGTCCATGCCGAAACGAACCAACATCTCCTCCGCCCTAGCAACAAAGACCTCTTCCTCCATCTCATAGGCAGCTGCTGCCAGATCGAGATGTTCCCACAGGGTCATGTATTCGTAAAAAACAGGTTGTTCCGGGATATAGGCATAACGTCCGTCTCCCCCAATGGTTACTTCATACTTTGCATGTTCAAGCAGACCAAGTAATGTTTTGATGGTCGTGCTTTTGCCAGCCCCATTCGGTCCGATAATACCCACCAGTTCCCCTGGCGCCACGTGTAATCCGATGTTCCTAATCGTGGATTGCCCCGCCTCATATCCTGCTTCCGTAATATGTACGTCCAGTATGGACTCCTGTGCAGCTGTATCTTCGTTTTCCATATTATTCACTCCCTGTCCTGTCAGGTGCTTGTTCGGTTCTTTATTGATATTGTAATCGAGTTCGTGGGGAATTGTTTGATCATTTTGAGCTTTTGTATAATGATTTTACATTTGCAATTCATGTTATAATGTTATAACGTACCAACATTTATACTTACTTACGTATTCATTTCTTAAGTTGGATCATACTATAGGAGGAACATACTATGAATGGTGGGGCCCAAATGAAAGAGGACAATATTAAGAAGAAAATTTTATCTCGTAAGATAGGTAAAATGGGTAATAGCTTAGGCGTTAGCTTGCCAAAGGTTTTGATTGATAAGCTCAATGTGTCACAAGGTGATGAGATTGAATTTATTGAGAACAGTCAAGGTGAGATTATACTCAAAAAAGTTAGACAGTTGAAAATACCTGAAAATGTGAGACCTGAAGTACTGGAAGCTTTTTTTGATGTTTTTGAAGAGGATGAGGGCATCCTCCAAGATTTAAGAGATCGTTAATCATGGTCACATTCCTTTCAATAGAAGAAGTGGTAGCCGCTCATTATTTTATGATGAAGAGGATGAATGACACAGCACAAGCTGGAGTGAAGAACTATTCTTTATTGGACTCTGCTGTAAATAGACCCCAACAGACTTTGTTTGGAGAAGATGCCTATCCCTCTATATTCGATAAAGCTAGTGCTTTATTAGAGTCCTTAGTTAAAAATCACTGCTTTCATAATGGGAACAAACGGACAGCTTATCTCGTGACCAAATCGTTTTTGATGTTGAATGGTTACCATCTCCAAATGAAACGTCAATATGCAGTAGAGTTCATGGTCAATATTGCAGAGGGCAAGCACTCATTTGAAAGCATAGCGAATATATTAAAGTACCATTCAGTCGTGCGGTAACATAATTTTATAATAAACGAAAAAAAGCAGGGGTTCCGGAGCCCCTGCTTCTTTATATTACAGTGAAAATCTCATACTACCGATTTGACTCCACCACAGTTGAAGTTTCGCTTTCTGCATCTGCATTTACATTCAGACCCAGATCCAGCTCTCCATGGCTTTCGCTCTCAAAGTTGCTGCTATCGTTACGGTCGCGGTCATTCACGCTGTTATTGCGTTCGGTTTGAGTCCATGTTGCGCTCTCGCCTTCTGCCTTCGCGTTCAGACCCAGATCCAGTGCGCCACGGCTTTCGCTCTCAGAGCTGTTGCTATCGTTACGCTCACGGTCATTCACGTTGTTATTGCGTTCAGTTTGAGTCATCGTCGCACTCTCGCCTTCTGCCTTCGCGTTCAGACCCAGATCCAGTGCGCCACGGCTTTCGCTCGCATAGCTGGTGCTTTCGTTACGATCGCGGCGGTCATTTACGCTGTCGTTGCGTTCAGTTTGAGCCCATGTTGCGCTCTCGCCCTCTGCCTTCGCGTTCAGACCCAGATCCAGTGCGCCACGGCTTTCGCTCTCAGAGCTACTGCTTTCGTTACGATTGCGGTCATTTACGCTGTTGTTGCGTTCAGTTTGAGCCCATGTTGCGCTCTCGCCTTCTGCCTTCGCGTTCAGACCCAGATCCAGCGCTCCACGACTTTCGCTCTCAGAGCTACTGCTTTCGTTACGATTGCGGTCGTTCACGCTGTTGTTACGTTCGGATTGAGTCATCGTCACACTCTCACCTTCTGCCTTCGCGTTTAGACCCAGATCCAGCGCTCCGCGGCTTTCGCTCTCAGAGCTACTGTTCACGTTCCGATGTTCGCCGCTTCCTGAATAGTCGCTCATCGTCGTACCTTCTCCCGACACATTGGCATTGAGACCAAGGCCCAGATTACCAGAACTACTGCGTTCAGCAGTATGATCGGAAGAACGTTCATTGTATCGGTTCATGCTCTCTGTGGATAGGTCGGCATTCAAACCGAGATCCAGATTCAATGCTCCAGATGCACTGGACGAACCTCCGTAGCTACCATTGTTACCATAACCTGCGTCATGGTGTCCTGATAGAAGAGATCCCAGCTCCAGTCGCAAACCTGCATTCAAATCCAGATTTCCGCTGCTGTTATTGCTATAGCTATCTGCGTAAGTTGCTTGCGAAGCTCCCAGCAATCCAGCGACCAACGTACCCGACAATACCGACAATTTTACCCAACGATTCACTTTTTTCATGATAATATACACTCCTTCTCCATTTTGGTTGAATTAACGCCATTGTGTTTGAGAGAAAGAGGTATATTGCGGCGGCCGCCCTGGCGGCGCTTGCGACCATTGACTGAAACCATCCAGACGTTCCATCCTGAAAGCAAAACGGTAATCTGGTGTAGCCAGTCCGGAAGTTGCTCCTGGAAGTGCGACGGCTGGAGCGGTTGATCCTCCACCAGTTACACCCGAGGAACCAGAGCTTCCACCTGCGGCAGCATTCGCTGCTCCAGGAGAAGTTGCCGTAACAGACCAATCCGTTAAGCGTTCTGTACGCGGCTGCAATGGTGACGCCTTATTGGAATCATCCTTTTGCAAATTAACATCTTTGTTATTCTTCACTGAATCAGTGACGGCCGGTATAACTAAAGGCTGATCCAACAGGAATTGCTCCTCATCTGGCAATACTGCATTTGAATTGGAATCCTGCTCCAGATTGGATTTTTCTACAGGCACTGCCTGTGAAGTAGCAGGCTGTTGTGAACGTACTTCCGATTGCGGAGTGACGTCAATCACGTTGCCCGTAACCTGCACAGCAGTCTGGCCATCTTCATCATCCTGCGATGAAACCTGATCTACTGGCTCCGTCTTGCCGATTGTAGGCTTTTCAACGCTCGGCGTATTAACGACCGAAGACTGTTCCAGCGTAACCGTTGGTTTTTCAGGATTCACACTCAGTATCTCTACCGTTCCCTTATCCGGATTGATATCTGCGGATATATCCACTACAGGAATATTCGCTTCTACCGAAGGAAGCTGAACCTCACCTTTCGTCAGATCCACACGGGATGAAGAGACATTAACCGAAGTAACTTCAGGTACATCCACCTTCACGGAAGGCAATTCAACCCTGCCCTGCCGAAGATCTGTTTTCACAGCAGACGTCTCTGCCTTGATCACCTCGGGTACCTCTGCGGTAACACCAGGCAAGGAAGCTGTCCCTTCGTTCAGGTTTACCTCGCTGCTCGATACATCCGCTTTTAATATCGGTGTATCCGCCTTTACAGACGGCAGTTCAATGGTCCCTTGCTTCGCATCAATATCGATCTCTGATGTTCCTGCCGATCCAAGCGGCGTATCTACCTTCAGTTCAGATACACTCAGCTTGCCTGTCGATTCATTCGCTTTGATCGACGGAACTTCAACATCCAGTAATGGTGTGGATACAGATACCGACGGAGTCAGGTTCAACCCACCATCCGAATCTCGTGAAAACAAATTCAGCGATAAGCCACTGGACTTGTTAGCTGAAGATTCCTGAGGATCATCTGCATACACATGCGACGATCCCAGTCCTATAATCAGCGTCCACGCGAGTATAGCCAGTGGTATGCTTCCAAGACGGATAATCGATTTTGGTAACTTTACATTCAAGTTGCTTCACCCCCTTTCCGCTATTGCGTTGGTGGGACAAGGCATATGAGTTTTCCCCTGGGAATAATTAGAATACAGGGAATTCTGCCTGATCCTCATTAAACGTGAAGGCGTTTACTCAAACGTTTTTTTAATTAATTAGTTAAAATTTACATGAAATTCTACCAAGAATTTTCCCATTTCCACCTCTGAAACTAAATCATTTGCAAACTCATTTCACTCACCTGTAATCATGGAGTTTGCTGTAAGACTCCCGTCCATATCGTTCTTTTTTTGCCTGCGAATCATTACATAAATCACGCCAAGCAACGTCAGCAAAATGCCTGAACTGATAAAAGCCGGAATAACTCCGAATGAGGTCACCAAAAATCCACCTACCACCGGACCCATGATGTTACTGGCTGTCATGATGCTGCCAACCGTTCCAAACACACGCCCTGTCATGGATTCAGGCGTTTGCTCCTGAAGTAGAATTTGAAACGGAACAATGGCAAACCCAACCCCCACACCCGCCAGGGCAAATAACGATATCAGCAGCAAATTGGCGCCAAGACCAGCATGCGGCCATACTCCTACGATCATTCCTACTCCACCAATGACAAGACCCATCAATGATGTTCCAAGCCCCATCTTGATTACATGCCCTGCCTTTTTCCACTTCTGAACACTCATCGCTGCAATTAACGTTCCAACACCGCTAGCTGCGACACACCATCCGAGCAGATCACTTGAAATACCGGGAAGCTGCCTGAACAGGACTACTGTCTGGGAATCCGCAAATTGCAGAAACAGAAGGGCTGAAGCAAGCAGGACCAGCGAGGTTCCCACATGAGGAAGAGATGCGAGCATGCGGATGCCTTCCATTGTATCTTTCAAAAACGTAGTTTTTTTACCTGCTTGATCAACACCTGCTCTCTCTTCCCTTACTTGTTCTACGTTCTGATTCACAGATTGGATCACCCGTGTTCCAGGAATCCATAGCAAAATAATGCCTGAGATCAGAAAGGACGCGGAATCCAACACGAAACACCAGGTGATTCCAAAAGCAGCCACCAACAACCCACCAAGGGCCGGACCGATGATTTTGGACATCTGTTCAATCACCGAGCTGATGGACACCGCCTGCCCCAATTGCTCCTGCGGCACAATCTCCTTAAGCTTGCCGTTCTTGGCCGGTGAGAACATCACATCGAACAAAGACTTGAGAATAAGCAATACATACACATGCCAGATTTGATCCGCAAAAATAAGCCCTCCAACGATGACAATTCGCGCACCGTCTGCACCGATCATCAGCCACTTACGATTGACCCGGTCCGCCAGCGCCCCTGCAAATGGACCTGTAAGTAAGACAGGCAATGCTGCACACAGCGTGGTGAACGTAATCTCCCACGGCGTAGCATTCCAGCGAATGCCCACCAGCGTAAGGATCGCCAGCAGATGCAGCCAGTCTCCCAAATTGGAGATAGCCTGCGCAGCCATCAAAGTGATAAAAGATCGATTGTGCTTCAGGGGTCTTCGTTCCTGCGTCGTTACTCCATTTGTCATCATTCTTCTCCTCCGCCCTCAACCCATTCAAGATATGAATTTATTATAGAGAGCAGGCTGAGCTCCCACCTCCTGCCAGAGACGGAGAGGACGCGGCGCCTTCAGGATGATTTTCCCCTTTGAGAAAGGGAATCCAAAAAATCTGGGGATAACAGCGATC
>NZ_JAAIFP010000037.1:0-68896 GCF_010747435.1 Paenibacillus sp. ALJ109b | reverse complement strand
TTCAGTTTTCAAAGATCAAACTTGTTTCACTGCTGTGTGTTGTTCACCTCAGCAACTTTTATATCTTACCACATCCGAACCAACTTTGCAAGCTCTTTTTTTAAGTTTCTTTCGAAGCTTATTTCATTCGCTTGCCGCACCTTGTTTCTCGTGTTTTCTTGGCCGGAATTAGAATATACCATGTACAGATTTCGAATGCAAGCTTTATTTTCAATAAATTATATCTATTCTCTCATTTAGCTATACATCTAAAACCGGGCTCATTTAAGATTTTATCAATCGTCATTAAACATTCTCTTCCCAGAACATACGGATCACCTGTCCTCCATAGATAATCCGCATGATCCTCCCGCCCTATCCACTATATGTTACTTCACTTTCTCCACAGGCATCTTTCGCGGCCATAAGCTATAACTGAAGCTGATTATAAAATCGATCCCCAGTATGATTCCCCATACTCTTATGAGATTAGAAAATGCCGCAGTACGCTCCGCATCCCCAATCCACCAGATCATCGCGAGCAAGAACAAGCTACCTATGCCCCATGCCAATAGATGTCTAAGCCATCCCAATCTTTCGCGACTTGCATGCTCACTGCCGTAAACCTTGCTGCTCCGAGGATTATCTCCACCCTTAAACCAATACAGGAAATAACGATCAGCCCAAGCGATCATCTGATGACCATAGGCAATACTTACACCTATATATATAGCTGCAATGCCATGAACCATACTTGCCATAGCACCCCGTTGAAGATCCATCACCGTCGCTACCATAAGAAGAACATCCACAATGGGCGTTGCCATTAACAGCGCGATCCCTGTCCGTTTCATCCCAAGCAGATAACGCACACTCAGACCTGCAGCGACAAATACCCAAAAGGCAATCTCACATCCAATAATAAAATAGGCAATCAAATAACCCACTCCTTTTATAACACAAATGTATTAAATACAATTTAACACGTTTGTATTATAATAATCAACAATGATATAATCCTTATATGCCTAAAATAGTTGATCATGATAAACAACGTCTGCTCGTAGCCGAGGCGGCTTGGCGTGTCATCCGAAGAGATGGCATGGAGCAGGCCTCCGTTCGAAATATTGCGGTAGAAGCGGGAATATCGGCCGGATCTATGCGCCACTACTTTTCAACCCAATCAGAACTACTCCTATACGCAATGAATCTGGTGTCCGAACGGGTATCGAATCGAATCACACAGATGTCCTTTGATGCGTCTCCTTTGGAGAATATGAAGCTTCTGTTGTTAGAACTCTTGCCAAGTACGGATGAAAAAATGGCCGAAATGGAGGTGTGGTACGCTTTTACAGCCAAGTCCAAGACTGATCCTGTTCTCAAAGAGCATGCCGACAAAGTCTATGATGAGCTCAGATATGCTATGGCTACGGTTATCACCTACCTCATGGAGCTCAATCTCTCCCGTACAGACCTCGATAAGGAGCTGGAAATTGAACGGCTGTACGCACTAGTCGACGGTTTGGGAATTCATGCGATTCTTCGCCCTGACCAGATGAACACCAAGATTATGGAGAATATCCTTACCACGCATCTTGCAACGTTATGCCGGGATGCACAATAACATTCGGTCACTAAATTAAATACAGCCCTATCCTTCGTACCAGCAAGAAACGAGTAATTGCTTCTATGAAACAAAAAAACCGTCATGCATCAATTGTGACTAACCAATTTCATAATAGGGTTAGTCCTAGATGCGTGACGGTTTTTCTTTTTATCCAATAATAATCCGGCCCTCCGGATGGCGATACAGCTTCTTCTCTTTACGTGGACGAAGCGCATATGCAATGGTGAGTGGACCAATACGTCCGATAAACATCGTGAAGGCGATAATCACTTTTCCCCATACCGTTAATTCATGCGTTACTCCCACCGACAGACCTACTGTCCCAATTGCCGATGCCGCCTCAAACATGAGTGAAAGGAACGGCGCATCCTCTGTCGTAAGTAGTAGCATTACTACAACCATGAATATGATCAAGGAAACCATAATAATCGTCAATGCTCTCATCAGCAGCTCTTTCGGAACACGCTGACGGAAAAACACAATATCTTTATTGCCACGAATCATGGCATACACCGCTCCAATCATGATCAGGAACGTTGTCGTCTTGATCCCACCCCCGGTTGATCCCGGAGATGCCCCAATGAACATCAACAGAATGAAGAAGAACTGGGTAGCCTGCCTCATCTGGGTGATATCAATGGTGCTCGTACCCGACGAACGTGTAGAGACCGATTGGAAGAACGAGGCGTATATCTTTTCACTCCAACTTAGAGATGCCAGTGTGTGTCCATTGGTGAACTCAAATACAAACAGTACAATTGCTCCAATACCAATCAGTGCACCTGATACGGACAATACCAGTTTGGACTGCAACGATAAGCGACGGCGCTTGCGGAACTCAAACAAATCATTCAGCACCACAAAGCCGAGTCCACCCGATACAACCAGCACGGAAGCTGTCAGGTTAAACAACCAGTCCCCTGTATAATACTGAAAACTGTTGCCGAACAGATCGAAACCACCATTGTTAAATAATGAAACCGAGTGAAAAGCACCATAGTATACCGCCTGCCAAAAAGGCATCTCCGTTGCCCAGCGTAGTGCCAATATAACAGCAGCCACCCCTTCAATGGTAAACGAAAAAATTAGCACCTTGCGGATAATGCGTACAATGCCTTCCATACTGTCAGCGTTAATAGCCTCTTTCAGCAACAGCCTGTCCTTAAGCGAGATTCTCTTACCCAATACTAGCGCAAACAACGTTGCGATGGTCATGAAGCCAAGTCCACCTAGCTGCATAAGCACCATAATCACGATTTGACCAAACAGGTTGAAGGTCGTCCCTACATCCACAACAACCAGCCCAGTCACACATGCGGCAGAGGTAGATGTAAACAGCGCATCAATGAACGCCAAATGCTCACCGCTTTGATTGGAGATAGGTAGCATGAGCAGAATCGTACCGATCGTGATAATAAGCATAAAACCACCAACCAGAATCAGTGGGGGTGATAGGAATTTAGCAATGTGAAGCCTAAACTTCATGAAGGGCACCTCTTTTAACATAATACATACAGGTAGGCGAAGAAGATCTGTCATATATTCATGGCAGGCATGTTGTTTCGAGTGATTTGTCACTTCGATGCCTATGTAAACCTAAAGAGGAACTTGCCACCAGCATCATACTGAACGGCAGGTTCCTCTTCTATTATGAACGAGTTAAACGTTCCTTATTTAATCCTGTGTACGAGGACGCATGTGCGGGAAGAGCAGCACGTCACGAATGGACGGTGAGTTGGTTAACAACATGATCAGACGGTCAATACCGATCCCCAGTCCACCTGTTGGTGGCATACCATATTCGAGCGCACGGATGAAATCATCATCCATTTCGTGTGCTTCGTCGTTCCCGTGTTCTTTCTCCAACAATTGTGCCTCAAAGCGCTGACGTTGATCAATTGGATCATTCAGCTCCGTAAATGCATTTGCATGCTCACGTCCAACGATAAACAGCTCGAAGCGGTCCGTGAAACGTGGATCTGCATCGCTCTTTTTCGCCAGCGGAGAAATCTCAACCGGATGTCCCATGATAAAGGTTGGTTGAATCAACGTCTCTTCTACAAATTGTTCGAAGAATGCATTCAGAATATGACCAAAGGTCATATGCTTTTCAACTGGAACTTTATGTTCTTTCGCCAAACGATGAGCTTCCTCGTTTGTCATGTGCACAGAGAAGTCCACGCCTACAACTTCCTTAACCGCGTCTACCATCGTTACACGGCGCCATTGTGGTGTAAGATCCACTTGATAGTCTGCATATTGGATAACTTGCGTACCAAGCACTTCCTGTGCGATGTGAGCAACCAGATTCTCAGTCAAACGCATGATATCCTGATAATCGGCATATGCCTCATAAAGTTCAATCATCGTGAACTCAGGGTTATGACGTGTCGACATTCCTTCATTACGGTATACACGGCCGATCTCATATACCTTCTCCAGACCGCCTACAATCAGACGTTTCAGGTGGAGCTCGATCGCAATCCGCATGTACAATTCCATATCAAGCGCATTATGATGCGTGATGAATGGACGCGCAGCGGCTCCTCCAGCGATGGTGTGCAGCGTCGGCGTTTCGACTTCCAGATAGCCCAGAGAATCGAGGTAACGGCGCATCGACTGAATGATTTTGGAACGAGTAATAAAGGTCTGTTGCACTTCACGATTCATAATCAGGTCAACATAGCGCTGGCGGTAACGCAGCTCTACATCCGCGAGTCCATGATATTTATCCGGAAGTGGGTAAAGTGACTTGGACAATACTTCGAGATTTTGAACCTTAACCGAAGTTTCACCTGTCTTGGTTTTGAAGATTACGCCAGAGACACCTACAATATCCCCGAGATCGAGTAGGCTGAACGCGGCGTATTTGTCTTCCGGTACAGTATCCTGACGAACATAGATCTGGATTCTGCCGCTCAGGTCCTGAATATGTGCAAAGCTCGCTTTACCCATTCCCCGCTTCGCCATAATCCGTCCGGCAATACTGACTTCGATGTGCTTCTCTTCCAGCTCTTCCTTGGTCAGTTCTTCATACTTCTTCAGAATGGAGCCGGCTTCTTCCGTACGTACGTATTTTTGGCCAAAAGGGTCGATCCCCAATTTGCGGAGCTCGTCCAATTTGTCGCGGCGAATTTGTAAAAGCTCACTTAGTTCGGTTTCGGTTTCCTGATTCAAGACTTCATCCGTCATGATCTATATTCATCTCCTTATTTACATTGCAGGCATCTTCAGAGGTGTTCTGCCTCAAATGTTGAAAAAAGCTTCCCTAAGGAAGCTTTTGTCTCCGTACCCGACTGCTTCATTGCTTATATTACTTTTTGATGTCTACAATTTTATATTGAATTACGCCAGCAGGCACACTTACATCAACAACCGTACCTTTTTTCTTACCCAGAATGGCTTTGCCAACAGGACTTTCGTTCGATATTTTGTTTTGCAGCGGATTGGACTCCGCAGTACCCACAATCGTATATTCAGTGATATCACCGAATTCCAGATCTTCTACAGTGACTGTTGCACCCACGCTTACGGCTTCGGTATCGATCTCGTCGCTGTTGATAATCCGTGCGTTCCGAAGCAATTTCTCCAACGTAATCACGCGGCCTTCAATGAAAGCCTGTTCGTTCTTCGCGTCTTCGTACTCGGAGTTTTCACTAATATCTCCATACCCGATGGCTACCTTAATCCGTTCAGCCACTTCGCGGCGCTTCACCGATTTTAGCATTTCCAGTTCTTCTTCAAGCTTCTTAAGTCCCTCTGGTGTAAGGATAACTTCCTTATCGCTCATCTCAACCGATTCTCCTGTCATGGGAATAATTTGATTGCACGGCAACGGAACCAGTGCTGTTTACAGAGCTCCGCCCGCATACATCTTCAAAACTATATGAAGTTCTCCGGAGAAACAGAACGTTCCTCCTGATGCACTAGCCTTATGACGCACATGGCGAATTTATACTGTGAAATTATAGGGTAACGGTCTCGAAAAGTCAATGTTACGCCCCCTATAGCTGTAAACGTTTTACAGCAGCAGATCAGGATGCATTTTCGGCTACTGCCGGTTCTGACTCCAGATTGCCTTCGATATGCAGCTGGCCTACAAAGTTCTCCAGAATGTGCACCATCTCATCACGTTTCGTTTCTTCCATAATAACGTCCTTAATGCGAGCAGATCCTTTGAGACCTTTCAGATACCAAGCCAGGTGTTTTCGCATCTCGCGAACAGCAACAGCCTCACCCTTCAGTGCAATCAGACGGTCCATATGCAAAATGGCAACCCGAATCTTCTCTTCCCCATTCGGGTCAGGAAGCAGTTCGCCGGAACTCAAGTATTGAATGGTCCGATACAACATCCATGGGTTACCCAGGGCGGCACGACCGATCATAACTCCGTCACAACCTGTTTCGTCCAACATGCGACGGGCATCTTCCGGTGAAGATACATCTCCGTTCCCGATAACCGGGATCGAGACAGCCTCTTTTACATTTTTGATGTGTGACCAGTCCGCTGTACCTGTATAGAGCTGCTCACGTGTACGACCGTGTACACTTACCGCCTGTCCGCCAGCGCGTTCAACCGCAAGTGCATTCTCAACCACGTAGATATGCTCGTTATCCCAACCGATCCGCATCTTGACTGTAACTGGCTTATCTACCGCATCTACAACAGCGGATACCATTTCATAAATTTTGTTCGGATCAAGCAACCAGCGTGCACCTGCATCACAGCTCGTTACTTTTGGCACAGGGCATCCCATGTTGATGTCGATGATGTCAGCATTGGTTTCTTTGTCCACAATTTTGGCTGCTTCTACGAGGGCTTGACGATCCCCTCCCCAAATTTGCAGGCTCAGCGGTTTCTCACGCTCATCTACAAACAACATTTCACGTGTGCGCTTATTACCATGCACGATGGCTTTGCCACTCACCATCTCCGCACATACGAGGCCTGTTCCGAATTCTTTTGCGATCAGACGAAAAGCCGGATTACACACGCCAGCCATCGGCGCAAGTACAACCTGATTTTTCATTTCAATGTCACCAATTTTAAGCATGGTAGTCGTTCCACTCCTTTTTAAATCCGACTCTTGCATGAATCCTGGATGTGTTCTAGTTTGTATAAAATAAACGAATAATGACGATATCTTCTTGTTAGTAAAAAGCGACCTTAGTTCCCCTGTAACTCCTCAATGCTGATCGAAAGTACCCCGGCAATTAGATTCAGCTCCCGTTCAGCGACTTTGCGGTTGCCTCGTTCAATCATACCCAGAATGGCCAGCGATATGCCCGTCTCAGCAGCGAGTTCCTGTTGTGTTAAACCTTTCAGCTTCCGGAAAGCCCGGATTCGATTGGCCAATTGCACGTTTTCCAAAGCTGTATTCCATCCTTTCCATCCAGTACAGACAACGATGATTGTACAAAGGTATACAAACCTGAATGCTCATCTTCGGTTACGATGTCAGCCAGTGGCACCAATACAAACGCCCGTTCACCCATCCGTGGATGCGGCAGTTGCAGCCGTTCGGTATCACTCGTCTCTCCATCCATCCAAAGCAGATCCAAATCGACTGTACGAGGGCCCCAACGGATATCACGAACCCGCCCAAGCCGTGTTTCAATATCCAGCAGTTCCGTGAGCAGCTGCTCCGGCAAAAGTGTAGTCTGTACCGCAGTAGCCATATTCAGAAACGCTGGCTGGTCCACATAACCTACCGGCTCCGTCTCATACAGCGCAGAACAGCGCAGGACGGATATATGAGGATGTGCATCCAGCAACGTTAACGCCTCAAGCAGCGTCTGTTCCCGGTCACCCAAATTAGCCCCTAAAGCAATATAAGCCTCTGAAGATTCAGAGGTCGAATGTGCAATCATGATCGGTTCTCACTTTCTTGTGCGGCGAAGCTCTACAGTTACGCCCCCAAAATGAATATCGAAAGGCGGATGCGGCTTCGTCACCTTGACTGTCAATGCATTGATAATAGTATAAGTGTCTAGTAAAGAAGATGCAATATGTTCGCCCAAAGCTTCAATTAACTGGAATGATTTATTTTCAACGACCTGTTTTACCAGCTCATGGATCTCCGCATAATTGATGGTTTTGGTCAAATCATCGTTACGTCCAGCTTCACCCAGATCCATATCGATCTCCAGATCAATATAATAACGCGCCCCTAGCTTCCGCTCCTCGGCAAATACGCCGTGATATCCGTAATACTCCATTCGATGCATTACCATTCTATCCATAAGTTCCGCCTGCCCTCTATATATAATGAATTCACGGTTCGATGTTTGTTCCTATTGCAAAACGCTACGCTTCCACTGAACGGGTCACCGGACCCGCCAGTATCATCTCCTCCGGAAGCCTGGAGATGCATACAACATGGCATCACACATATCCACCGTGCGCCGAATCGGCTTCACATCATGAACCCGGACCATCTGGCATCCTTGGGCTATGCCAAAAGCAACCGTAGCGGCTGTACCCTCCAGCGCATCATCCGCCTGTACCTGTAAGGTGTTCTGAATAAACCTTTTACGCGAGGTGGCAAGCAGAACGGGATACCCCATCTCATTGAGCAATCCAAGCGATGACATGAGCACCAGATTTTCGTTCAGATCCTTCACAAAGCCAATGCCCGGGTCCAGAATAATCTGATCGGGATGTACTCCAGCCTCTAACGCAATCTGTATACTCTCCTGAAGATCACTGACTACATCAACCAAATAGTTGGTATAGTCTCGTTCTTGCCGGTTGTGCATTAGAATCAGAGGACATCCCAGTTCTGCCGCAGTACGTGCCATCTCCGGGTCAGCCTTGGCACCCCACACATCATTGATGATATGGGCTCCAGCTTGAATGGCCTGACGAGCGACGTCCGCCTTATAGGTGTCCACCGATATCGGAATATGTGGAGCCTGCTGCCGCAGTGCTTCAATGACCGGAATGATTCGGCTGAGCTCTTCATCAGCGCCAACGATATCTGAACCCGGACGTGTGGATTCCCCGCCAATATCAATGAGATCCGCGCCGTCTTCCATCAGCTGAATGGCGTGAGCCACCGCTCGCTCCACACTGGTATAACGTCCCCCATCCGAGAAGGAGTCCGGTGTGACATTCAGAATGCCCATAATAAGTGTACGTGTGCCAAGTTTTAGCTCTGCTGGCCCCCACGCATAATTCCGTTCATAAATGACTGGTGTAAGTGTCATGAAGTATACCCCGCTTTCTGCCGGTACATACCCAGAAGCGCTTCTGTAACCGGGCCTATATGTCCGCTGCTGATTACTGTTTCTGTTCCATCCTGATCCCTCAACGTAGTAACTGGAACAAGTTCAGCCACAGAGCCTGTCAAAAAGATCTCATCTGCCAGTAACAGCTGCTCCCAAGGAAATAACCCTTCCTGGCAAGGCATTCCTTGCTGAGCTGTAAGCTCCAGTACAACAGCTCTGGTGATTCCGGGCAAAATGCCAGTCGCGAGTGCTGGCGTATAGACTACGCCCTGTCTCACCCAGAACACATTGCTGACAATTCCCTCAGCTACATGCCCATCTCGGGTTAATTGCAGACCTTCCGCACCTTGTACATACTGCCCGTATCCGTTCAGTTCCCGTTTTGCCAGAATGCTGTTCATGTAATGCAGCGATTTGAACCGCACTTCTCCTTCAGGCGTGTTGCGAGGCGTCGACAGACGTTGAAGCATTTTACCATTTTCGTATAGGGAAGGGGAGGATTCAGGTAGTGCTTTTGCCAATACGATATGATTGGGTTTCACATAATCTCCTGAAGGTAGCCCCAGCGGCGCTTCGCCCGCAGATACCGTATAGCGAACATAGGCATTCTGGAGTTCGTTAGCAAGCAGCAGACTTTTGATCCAGTCCGTTACCTCCGCTGCTGTTACTGTGAAAGGAATGCCTAGTTCACGACACCCTGAAGCCATCCGCTCCAAATGACGTTCCAGCAGAAAAGGAACTCCCTGATACGTCCGAAACGTCTCGAACAATCCAAGTCCGTACAAAAAGCCGTGATCCGTCACCGGAACCACGGCTGCCGCCATATTAACCAATTCTCCGTTTATCGCGGCATATTTCATCTCTATACCTTTACCTGCTGAGACAGGAAGTTACGCAGCATTTGATGACCGTGATCCGTAATGATGGATTCGGGATGGAACTGAACACCTTCAATCGCATATTCCTTGTGACGCAAGCCCATAATCTCGCCTTCCGCCGTCTCGGCCGTAATCTCCAGACAATCTGGCAGACTGCTGCGCTCCACGATCAAAGAGTGATACCGCGTTGCCGTAAAGGGAGATGGCAATCCGGTAAATACGGATGTTCCGTTATGATGCATCTCCGATGTTTTGCCATGCATCATGCGGTCCGAGCGAATAACATTGCCTCCGAAAGCCTGTCCAATCGCCTGATGTCCCAGACATACGCCGAAGATCGGAATACTGCCCTTGAAGTGATCAATGACCGCCAGACTTATACCAGCCTCATTTGGAGTACAAGGACCCGGTGAGATCAAAATATGATCAGGCGCCAACGCCTCGATGCCTGCCAAATCAATCACATCATTACGGCGAACTTCCACCGTCTCCCCCAGTTCACCCAGATATTGAACCAGGTTGTATGTGAAGGAATCATAATTGTCGATAACCAGTATCATATCTTTGTTCCTCCTGTTCTTCCGTCCGCATAGAGGACGGCTGTTGTATTATTTTAATTTAACGGCTTCTGCTTCCTCGCTGTAATTCACAGCCCTCATCATGGCTCTTGCCTTGTTGCGGCACTCCTTATATTCCCGATATGGATCGGAGTCGATAACAATGCCTGCTCCTGCCTGTACATATCCCACTCCATCTTTAATGGAAAGTGTACGTATGACGATGTTCAACTCCATATTGCCACTGTAATCCATCCACCCAATCGAACCTGTATACGGTCCGCGACGCACAGGCTCCAATTCTTCAATGATTTCCATGGTACGAACTTTGGGTGCACCTGTAATCGTTCCACCTGGGAACGTCGCTGCAATCACATCAAATACCGATAGTCCGTCTGCCAGCGTCCCCTCGACTTGAGACACCAGATGCATGACATGCGAATACTTCTCGATCGTCATCAGTTCAGGCACATGGACTGATCCATAAGCTGCAATTCGCCCGATATCATTCCGCTCCAGATCGACCAGCATAATATGTTCTGCCCGTTCCTTCTCACTGTTCAGCAGCTCAGCGGCCATCAACTCATCCTCAGCTTCATCCCGGCCTCTTCTCCGTGTTCCTGCGATCGGACGAGCACTAACCTTGCCATGATCCACTTTGACGAGCAATTCAGGTGATCCGCTCACCAGTTGGAAATCAGGACTACGCAGCATCCCCATGTAAGGAGAGGGATTCACGAGACGAAGCCATTCGTAGATATGTTCTGCACTGGACTTCAGATGTTTTTCCTGCCGCAGGGACAGGTTCACTTGAAACACATCTCCTTGCCGGATATATTCCTGCACTGTACGTACCGCCTGCTCAAAGTCCTCTTGAGGAAAGGAGGTGTGCCATCCTTCCGTTTCCCGCTCCGCATCCGTTGATTGCGCAGTGAGATGAATGTGGCTATGGCGATGCTCCAATGCCTGCTGCTGCTCTTCCGCCTGGGCAAACCCCAGAATATGCAGCCATCGCTGCTGCATGGCTGCTGCTCGCTCTTCTGCTTCTGCGTACAGCCTACGGAGCTGAGCTTCATCCTGATCCGGCTGTACAGCCAGATGAACCATGCAGAACAGCGCCTGCTGTTCATGGTCATACGCCCATATTTCTTCAAACCGCATCCACCAATAATCCGGGAGAGCCGGGTTGTCTTCTGCCAAGGTTGGCAGCTTTTCCAGGGATCTCGCTACGTCATAGCTTAGATAACCTGCACATCCACCGCCAAAGTCTGGAGCCCCGCTCACCTTTGGTGCGCTGTACGGCGCAGCCCATCTTTTTAATACTTCAAGCGGTTTACCACAGTCTGTCCGGGTACTTCCTTGAATAAGATCATGAATAACAGCTTCGTTGCCCTTGCCGGAGATAACGGATACCGGGTTTAATCCCAGAAAGGTATACCTTCCGCCTTTACCATTCTCCAACACCATTGCATAGGGTGACGCCTGCTGCCAGGCTGCTTCCCACGTTAACGGTAAACCGCCATGATACGGTCCCTTATCCGACTTGATCATATACGGCATCATGGTCCAACCTTCTCCGGCCCACTCTGTCCAGTCGGCGTATGTTGTCATCAGGTGTGTCATTGCGGTTTGCCGCCCTCCATCTGTCGCTAGTTCTATTGTCTGATAGTATACTAAAGCGCCGCTGCTTTTAAAAGCATTCAGCAAAAAATCCTCCACACCCGGCATACGGGCAAGGAGGATTTGTTTCATCACTTGTTAGGCTTAAGCTTCGAAGTTGTAAAGTGGCGTGCTGAGGTAACGTTCGCCGTTACTTGGCACGATCACGACAACGCGTTTGCCTGCACCCAACTGTTTAGCCACTTGCAGACCAGCGCGGATAGCTGCACCAGAAGAAATACCGGATAGAATACCTTCTTCCTTCGCTACCTGACGAGCCGTCTCGAATGCATCGTCATTCTCGATGTGAATGATCTCGTCATAAATTTCCTGATCAAGAATCTCAGGAATAAAGTTAGCACCGATCCCCTGAATTTTGTGAGGGCCCGGTTTGCCACCTGCCAAGATTGGGGAAGCTGCTGGTTCAACGGCAACGATTTTAATCCCAGGGTAGGATTCCTTCAACACTTCGCCTGTACCTGTAATCGTTCCGCCTGTACCGATTCCTGCAACGAAAGCATCCAACGTACCGCCTACAGATTGAATAGCTTCAACAATCTCAGGGCCAGTCGTTTCACGGTGGATCTTCACGTTGGCTTTATTTTTAAATTGCTCAGCCATAAAATAAGATGGATTTTCCTTAAGCAATTCCTCAGCTTTTTTTACTGCACCATTCATACCTTCGGCTCCCGGTGTGAGCACAAGCTCAGCTCCGTAGGCGCGAAGCAGGTTACGACGCTCCATGCTCATCGTTTCTGGCATAACAATAACAGACTTATAGCCTTTGGCTGCAGCCACCATAGCCAGTCCAATTCCTGTGTTACCACTTGTTGCTTCGATGATGGTATCACCCGGTTTCAGCTTGCCTTCTTTTTCCGCTTCTTCCACGATGCTAATCGCGATACGGTCTTTGACGCTTGAACCTGGATTCTGGTATTCCAGTTTCACGAATACTTCAGCACTGCCTTCAGGTACGATACGGTTCAGACGAACAAGCGGAGTACCTCCGATAAGTTCTGTTACGTTATTAACTACTTTAGCCATATGAATGCCCTCCTTAGTGGGATGAATACTACTTAAGTCCTGTTGCCATATACATGTGTGGCCGAGCAGCCTCTAGATGTTATAAAAGAACTACGGAAATCCGTCTGAGTCCATTCCATCTGCAATAAACCGGACAGAGCCTGGGTTTCCGAAGATTTCTTTGTTCATATAAATGGTTTTATTCCGAGTAAATGAGTAGGTTTTTGATTATTTTTATCTTATCAACGTTACACCCCATTGTCAATATGAGGACTCAAAAAAATACTCCGCCCTGGGCCCTAAGGCCGTAGACAGAGTATTTTTATCAAGATGAAGCAGAACATTCGTTTGCAGGATATTCAGGATGCCGGAATTTCAGCGATGATGACAGCTTCATACTTGTTGCGTAACCTTTCCTCCACCTGAGGCAAGGGGTCGGCCTGGCTGAGAGCAAGCTGCATCCGAATTTCTTCGCGAACCTCTTCTGCAGGTTGCACCTGACGCTCTTGTTTGTCATTCATTTTAATGATGGCGTATCCTTCTTCCATCTTCACTGGCCCCGCAATATCACCAACGTCCAGTTGAGCTGCAAGTTTGAGAAGTGCTTCGGACTGAAACGGATCGTTCTGCTCAATCCATCCCAGCCTACCACCCGAATCACGGGAGTAACTGTCCGTTGATTCATTACGTGCAGTTTCTTCAAAGTCTGCTCCCTTGTCGAGCGCATCCAGAACTGATTTTGCCTGGTCCTCTTCCTTCAATACGATGATAGACAGATCGTATTTTTCTGGGGAAACATAGTCTTCATGATGTTCGTTCCAATAATGCTCGATATCCGCATCCTTGATCTGTATACCGCTCGTCGCGATTTTCTCAAGCAGAAGTCGGTATCCCGCCTCCAACTCAAGATCTTGCCTGGATAAACCCAGTTGGGACTGCATCTCGTCAAAATAAGCCTTCTCCGAATCATACCCATCCATGGCCGCGGCAAGTTCTTTCGCAATTTCTTTGGGAGTCACCGTCAGATTACGATCGAGCGCTTCCGCATATACGGCTTTGCGATTGAGCATCTGGAGCAGCAATTCACTGCCATAGCGCCGTTTCAATGCATCGGTCCATTCCTTGTTGGTAATGACCTCCCCATTGATCGTTGCTACCGCACTTCCCTCTTCCTGATTGGTATCCTGAGGCGGATCCGCTCCTTCACGTCCATTTCGTAAGCCTTGCACAACCATAACCGAACCCATCACCAGCATTCCAAGCGTCAAGACAATTACAGCCGTCCATAACCCTTTTTCCTGTCTTGTCATTCCGCGTCCCGTCCCCGCATAAAATCAGTTCTTGGCTTGCTCTAGGATGGTCTCAAGTTGTTCCTTGTTAAAATCGTACGCCTCATTGCAAAATTGGCAGACCACTTCAGCCTGGCCTTCTTCCTCAATCAATTGTTCCATCTCGGATTGACCCAGACTGATCAACGTTTTCTCTACCCGCTCACGTGAACACTCACAGTGGAAATGAATATCCATTTCGTCCATGACCTGTACATCAGGCAGTACACGACGAAGCAGCGCTTCTAGTTCAAGCCCCTCAGCCAGCAGTGATGTCACTGGCGGCATTGTACCAATGGCATTTTCAATCACAGTAATTTCATCATCCGTCAAACCTGGAAGCAACTGTACAATGAATCCACCGGCTACAATAACCGAATTGTCGGTATCCACCAGTACACCAACGCCTACAGCAGAAGGCGTCTGCTCCGATTTGGCAAAATAGTACGTAAAGTCTTCACCAAGTTCTCCCGAAATAATTGGCACACTGCCGCGATAAGGCTCTTTCAGCCCCAAATCCTTCGTTACGTTCACGAATCCTTCTGTTCCGACTGCGCCAGCAACGTCCAGTTTACCCATACTGTTGCTCGGCAGATGTACATGCGGATTGCTTACATAACCACGAACTTCACCCTTCGCATTAGCATCGGCAACAATCTGTCCAATGGGACCGTCGCCTTTGACTTGAATAGTCAGCTTCTCTTCTCCCTTAAGCATAGCGCCCATAATGGATGCTGCTGTAACCGTACGCCCCATAGCTGCTGTAGCCGTGGGAAACGTATCATGTCTTCTGCGCAGTTCCTCAACCAGTTCTGTCGTTTGAACAGCAAAGGCCCTAACCCGTCCGTTCATTGCTGTACCTCGAATTAACCGGTCTTGTTTGTTGTTGTTTTCCAAGTCATTCAGCCTCCTTTGGCGTAATCGCCAGTTATAGAAAAAACGGCATAACATATAAGACTGTAATCTCAGCCCGCTGTTTGCCGTCTCTGTTCTTACCTTTCCCGGTTCCGCTCATAAACGATACGCAGCCCTTCAAGCGTAAGCAGCGGATCCACTTCATCGATGCTGCGTGTTTCTTCTGCAATCAGCTTGGCAAGACCTCCGGTTGCAATAACTCTAGGCTTGGCTCCCATTTCCTCGCGAATACGCTCCACAATGCCGTCCACCTGTCCTGCATAACCATAAATAATGCCGGCCTGCATCGCATGAATGGTATTGCGACCAATGACTTTCTTGGGCTTCTCCAATTCAATCCGAGGTAGCTTGGACGCTCGTTCATAGAGTGCTTCGGTTGCAATATGGATGCCGGGTACGATAGCCCCGCCCAGATAATTTCCTTTCTCGTCAATACAGTCAAATGTAGTCGCTGTACCAAAATCAACCACAACGAGAGGGCCGCCATACTTCTCAACGGCTGCTACTGCATTAACAATGCGATCCGCGCCAACTTCACGAGGATTCTCATACCGCAGGTTCAGGCCGGTTCGGATACCAGGCCCAACGAGTAGCGGTTTTTTGCCTACGTATTTCTCACACATGGCTTCAATCACATTCACCAGCGGTGGAACCACGGATGAGATGATCACACCTTCAATGTCGCGTGTTGAAATACCCGACATATGAAATAAATTATAAATCAATACGCCGTATTCATCCACTGTCGACTGCCGGGATGTACTCAGGCGAAAATGGTGGAGCAACTCCCGGCCTTGATACACGCCGAGTACGATATTACTGTTGCCCACGTCTACCACAAGAATCAAAGAGGTTCACCCCTCTTTCTTTTCGTTTAAATCCAAGCTGATATCCAGGCTCTCAAAAGAGTAGGTTAACCTACCAACTGAAATTACATCCACTCCGCTCTCTGCAATACCACGAATGGTATTTAGCGAGACGTTGCCCGATGCCTCAACTTTCACATGCGGAGCCTGCTCACGAATAAGAGCCACGGCCTCACGCATCTGATCTGGGTGCATGTTATCCAGCATAATGATATCTGACCCAGCCTGCAAGGCTTCTCTGACCTGTTCCATGTTTTCGGTCTCTACTTCAATGGTCATTGTATGCGGAATGACGGCTCGCGCACGCTGTACCGCTTCAGTAATCCCGCCTGCGCCCTTGATGTGGTTATCCTTAATCATGACGGCATCATAGAGGCCGAACCGATGATTTGCTCCGCCACCAACCCGCACTGCATATTTTTCAAGCAAGCGGTGTCCCGGTGTTGTTTTACGAGTATCGACCAGACGTGTAGAAAGACCTTCTAACGCATCAACATAAGTACGTGTGCGGGTAGCAATACCAGACATGCGCTGAAGCAGGTTAAGGGCCAAACGCTCTCCTGTCAACAAGCTATGTGTGCTTCCTTCTACCTCAGCCAGAATCGTACCATGGGTAACTTCGTCACCGTCTTTTACCATCGGTGTAAACGCAAGACCAGGATCCACTACCTGAAACACAAGTTCTGCTACCGTAATTCCTGCAATGATTCCATTGTCTTTGGCATGTATCACGGCCTTGGACTGACTGCCGGCGGGAATCGTCACAGTTGTTGTGACATCCCCTGCACCAACATCCTCACGAAGCCAGTTTTTAATTGATTCGATGAGTCCTTCATTATATCCGTTCAGTATCATGACATCAATTCCTCCACAATCGCTTGTTCTCGCTGCTGCAGACTATGCTTCTGCCATACGGCATCGTCACGCTGCGGGAAATCCTCACGGTAGTGGGCTCCCCGACTTTCCTCGCGGTGTAATGCTCCAGTGGTAACCAACCAGGCGCAGGTCAAAAGGTTGGCATATTCCATCTCTTCTTTGTGAGTAAAATTCTGATCAAAAAATTGCAGTTCTTGTTGCAGTTTCTCTATTGCTCCTTGCAGGTTAGCGCCATTCCGGCGCAGCCCCACTTGACGCACCATCATTTTTTGCAGACGCAAACGTCTTTCGGATACTGGTTTCTGCTCTTCCTTTGTGATCCTGCGAATACTTGTTAATGTGGAAACCTTCGTCTGGAGTGGAGCAAGCGGAGGAAGGGATTGAATACGATCCACAATTCTCCGTCCAAATACGATCGCCTCAGACAGAGAGTTACTTGCCAAACGATTAGCACCATGCACTCCAGTAGAAGATACCTCACCGCAGGCAAATAACCGGCCAATGCTGCTCTCCCCACTGAGATCCGTCTTCACTCCGCCCATCATGTAATGTGCAGCAGGAGCGACCGGAATCCAGTCTGTGGTCATATCCAGTCCGTATCGCATACAGGTCTCATAAATGGTAGGAAACCGATGTTTAATCATCTCGGCTGGTTCATGAGTGATATCCAAATATACAAAGGTACTGTTTGTCGATTCCATCTCACTGACAATTGCCCGCGCGACGATATCACGTGGTGCCAGTTCAAGCTGTGCATGATACCGTTCCATGAAGCGCTCGCCTTTCACATTGCGCAAATAGGCCCCTTCGCCACGTACAGCCTCGGACACCAGGAAACGTGGTGCTCCCGGATAACAAAGGGAGGTCGGGTGGAATTGGATAAACTCCATGTCCCGGACAACTGCTCCGGCACGATAGGCCATCGCCACGCCGTCTGCTGTAGCCACTTCCGGATTAGTCGTATATCGATACAACTGTCCAGCCCCGCCAGAGCATAGTACGGTTGCCTCTGCCTTCACAAATACTTGCGAACCGTCAGCCTTCTGAACCAGTGCACCTACACATTCTCCCTGCTCTGTAATTAGGTCAATGACAAAATGCTCATCCCACACTTCAATCCCCGGATGTTCATTCGCCTTTGCAGCCAATGCACGCACAATCTCATATCCCGTTGCATCCCCATTGGCATGCAAAATACGGCGGTGGCTGTGCGCACCTTCCTGCGTCAACGCCAACTCGCCGTTCTCCAGATCAAACAAAGTACCCAGTCGAATCAGTTCTTTCACGCCGTCCGGGCCCTCGTTCACCAATGCTTCGACTGCTTCGGAGCGGCATAATCCCGCTCCAGCAACAAGTGTATCCTGCAAATGATAGGCAGGTGAATCATCCTCAGCAATAACCGCAGCAATGCCCCCCTGCGCATACCGGGTGTTACTTTCCAGTAACGACTTCTTCGTGATCATCAACACACTGCGTTGTTCACTCGCCTTGATCGCAGTAAACAAACCAGCAATGCCCGAACCAATAACCAGCACATCCGTCTCCACCATCGGCAGCGCGGACAGATCAAAATCCACTAAATATTGCGGTATCATGTTATTTCACCTGTCTTGGAGCAAGAGTAGCGCATGCTACTTCACCAGTAACATGCGCTCTAGTGATTCTCTGGCTTTGTCGGCAACGGCTGGAGGCACGTAAATTTGTGGCTTCATCGTTTCCAGGCATTTAACCAGCTTTTTCAAATTATTGACTTTCATGTTCGGACATACGAGAAACTTGGTAGCAAAGTGGAATTGTTTATCCGGGCTATCGAGACGCAGTTGGTATCCTGTACCATCCTCAGTACCTACGATAAACTCTTTAGCGGACGAATTCTTACAATATTCCAGAATGGCGGTTGTGCTGCCTACGAAGTCACCCATCTCTACAACCTCAGGACGACATTCCGGGTGAACAACGAACTCGGCATTTGGATGCTTCGCTCTCATCTCAACCACGTCTTTGACCGTCAGCATATCATGGGTATTGCAGTAACCTTCCCAGATAATCATTTTCTTGTCTGTATGTTGTTGCACATAATGTCCCAGATTTTTATCCGGTACCCAGATGATTTCATCGGAATCAACAGATTGAATGACTCTGACAGCATTGGCCGATGTACAACAGATGTCGGTCTCTGCCTTGATCTCAGCTGAGGAATTGATGTACGTTACAACTTTGGCATTCGGGTGCTGTGCTTTCAATTTACGTAAGCCTTCAACGTTCACCATATCTGCCATTGGGCAGCCTGCACGCTCGTCGGGGATGATAACCGTTTTGTTAGGGGCAAGAATTTTAGCGCTTTCACCCATAAAATGAACCCCGCAGAAAACGATAACATCCGCATCGGTTTGTGCCGCCTTCTGAGCCAGCAAAAACGAATCTCCCCGGAAATCAGCGACCTCTTGTACCTCGTCACGTTGATAATAATGGGCAAGAATAATGGCATTACGTTCCTTCTTCAACTCCATCAGCCGCTCGCGCAGCTCCCGGTTCATCTCAGCCTTGCGCTCTAAAGCCAGAGCTTCCACCTGTGATCCTCTCCTTATCGGGACAGCCTTATACGCTGTTTCATATGGCAAATCCAAGTCGTTATTTTCGCTTGAGAAACGAATCACAAGCGGTTTAACACCTAATGTACACAACGTTCACGACTCTGTCAATAAATGAAAACGCCCCAGAACAAGGGCATAACCACCCATTTCCTACGTAGTTCGCCCTAAAGCTCCCGGTTATCATTATCTATACAATTTGAAGGATACATAAAAAAAGAGAGCCCGAAGGCTCTCCTTGTCATCTGCCACTACAGACAAATGGTGTTATAAATTAAGACGTTGGTTTCGTTCCACCATCATCCGGGTCATTGCTGTTTCCTTTGTCCAGATTCGGAGCTTCGTTAGGAATATCTCCGGCTGGCGGTTCAGGCGTTTCATCTTTGCCTTGGATACGGACGCGTACATCACCGATGTTGTCGATGATCGCTTCTCCGCCTTCGCTAGGCGTACCTTCTCCATCGTTGCTGTTCTCATCTTTTGGAGTCAGGGCACCTGTCTCGATCAATTGCTTGATCTGATCCATTTCCAATGTCTCCACTTCCAGCAACGTGTTCGCGATCAGATGCACTTCTTTGGAATGTTTAACGAGCAAGTCTTTACACTTCTCATAGCATTCGTTGATAAAGCGTTGCATTTCCTGATCGATCTCGTAAGCAATGGAATCTGAGTAATTCTGTTCATGACCGATATCACGACCCAGGAATACCTGTCCCTGCGAACTACCGAACTGCATAGGTCCCAGCTTCTCACTCATACCGTACTCCATAACCATGCTACGGACGATACCCGTCGCTTGTTGGAAGTCACTGTATGCACCCGTACCGATTTCACCGATAAACAGTTCTTCGGAAACACGGCCGCCAAGGAGTCCAGTAATTTTGTCCAGCAATTCTTGCTTGGTAACAAGCATACGATCTTCTTTTGGCAACATGATTACATATCCACCCGCACGTCCGCGCGGAATAATGGTAACTTTATGTACCATATCGGCATGTTCCAGGAAGTAGCCTACAATGGTATGACCTGCTTCGTGATAAGCAACAATACGTTTTTCACGGTCACTGATAACACGGCTTTTCTTCTCCGTACCAACAATGACACGGTCAATCGCTTCGTCTACCTCACGCATGGAAATATCTCTGCGATTACGACGTGCCGCAAGCAATGCCGCTTCGTTCAAGAGATTTTCCAGATCCGCACCGGAGAAGCCTGTTGTACGCTTCGCAATAATGTCCAGCTTCACATCTTTGGTGAGTGGTTTGTTGCGTGAGTGTACTTTCAGAACCGCTTCACGACCTCTCACGTCAGGGCGATCAACCGTGATTTGACGGTCAAAACGTCCTGGACGCAGCAAGGCAGGGTCCAGAATATCAGCACGGTTCGTTGCAGCAACGATGATAATACCTTCATTGGCTCCGAATCCGTCCATTTCAACGAGCAACTGGTTGAGTGTTTGTTCACGTTCGTCGTGACCACCACCAAGACCAGCACCACGCTGACGTCCTACAGCATCAATCTCATCAATAAAGATAATACATGGGGCGTTTTTCTTCGCATTTTCAAACAAGTCACGTACACGAGATGCACCGACACCGACGAACATTTCAACGAAGTCAGAACCGGAAATACTGAAGAATGGTACACCCGCTTCACCGGCAACAGCACGAGCGAGCAAGGTTTTACCTGTACCCGGAGGACCTACAAGCAATACGCCTTTAGGAATCCGTGCACCTACTGCTGCGAATTTACGAGGGTCTTTGAGGAAGTCCACGACTTCAACAAGCTCCTGTTTCTCTTCGTCAGCACCCGCAACATCTTCAAACGTAACCCGTTTCTTCTCTTCGTTATAGAGACGAGCACGGCTTTTACCAAAGTTCATTACTTTACCGCCGCCGCCTTGAGCCTGATTAAACAGGAAGAAGAACAGCAGAAACATAATGATCAAAGGAATAAAGGAAGTCAGCAACGTCAACCAGATGCTGTCACCTTTCATAGGTTCCTGATGATATTGGAATTTGTTCGTTTCGCTTGCAGTTACAAGCTCACTAATTGCCTCATCCGTAGGAGGAATATACGTTGAGAAATTTTCTGATTTGGCTCCGTCAGGCGTCTCCCTGTATTGACCGGTCACGAGGTACGTCTGACCGTTGAATTGAACCGTCAATTCAGAGACGTTGTTGGCCTTGATCGCCGCGCGCAACTGATCATATCTAGGATTATCGGTGGCTTCGCCGCCATTGCTGACGAACTGGACTATCCCCACCACAACTAAAAAAAGAATCAAATAAAAACCAGAATTCCGGATGAACCGATTCATCCCCTACCTCCTCTCGAGACACTTTAATTATTTTAACATAGCCCGACATGGCTTCTCAACAGAAGCCACCAACAGATATGGGCTTGGAACTAGCTTAAGCATTAGTTGCTGTAAACTTCCGGTTTCAGAATCCCGATGTAAGGGAGGTTCCGGTACTTCTCGGCATAATCCAGACCATAGCCAACGATGAATGCGTCCGGAATGTCAAAGCCGGTGTAATGAGCTTCAAGTTCGACCTTGCGACCTGAAGGCTTGTCAAATAGCGTAACCACGCGGACGGATTCAGCACCGCGGTTCTGCAAGAGTTCGATCAGATAACTGAGCGTGAGTCCACTATCAATAATGTCCTCTACAATCAGAACCTCGCGTCCCTCGACGGATTCATCCAGATCCTTAATGATTTTAACAACGCCAGATGATTTGGTGGAAGCACCATAACTCGATACTGCCATGAAATCCATCTCAACAGGTACCGTAATGTTCTTAACCAAATCAGCCATAAATATAAACGCACCCTTGAGCACACAAATGACCAAAGGATTGCGATTTGCATATTCGGCACTTATTGTTGCGCCTAATTCCTTGATTTTACTCTGAATTTCTTCTTCACTGATCAATACTTCCTGAATGTCGTTCTGCAACTGTGCGAACCTCCTAAGTTATACATATGAAAGCCTTACCTGAACCATAACCACTACCCCTGAATCGCTGAATCGCCTACAGTCATGTACAGGATTGCGGAAGTATCCTCCCTGACAGGAGCTACACTAGACCGGCGAACACCCGGTAACCAGATGATATTGCCTGCTCCATCACATACCACGGGAACCCGTGAACGGATAGAAGGGGGAATTTTCTCATCGATGAAAATATTTTTCACCTTTTTGCTTCCGTTTAATCCCATCACTTTCATGGTATCTCCAGGTAACCTTGAACGCACAACCAGCGGCATAAGCAGTTGATCCGCATCAAATGCGGCATGATCCGCCGATTCCGGTACATGATAGTCCTCGGGACTCATCGGAACGATCCGAACATGCCGGTCGATTTCCGCGAGAGAAAGCTCATAAGTTCCGCTCCATTGAGCAAGACGATATTCGTAAGATTGATCCTGTACGTCAGTCCGTATGCCGAAAGAGATCAGATCATACTCCCGGGTGCAGGCGAGTGTCTGTCCTATATCCAGGCTCCAGGTCGTCGCGTCAGGTTGAATAACCTTGCGGCGAATGGTTTCAATACGGGTAAAGTCGACAAAATCACTGTCCAAAGGCAGATAATTCAATATTAGTTTAATCAACCTTCGTTGTAAAGCGACATGTAACTTCAAAAAGGAAGGCACCTCAAAGGTTTGCCTTCCGCCGTTCGCCTGCACTAGACACCTGTATGCGTCATATGCACCTTGTTCCATGAAATCGTCTTCATCACCTACAATTTCGGCAAGTCGATTCAAAGACGGCGTTAACTGTCCATTATATTGCCCCAAAAAAGGAAGCACATCCAAGCGAATGGCATTACGCCGATATTTACGCAGGGAATTGCTTTCATCATTAAAATACAGAAAACCCTGGGTATTACAAGCTTCTACAAGGTCTGTCTTGTTTATACGAAGGCATGGACGAATAAGTTCCACATTTTTTTCTCGCCGTTTAAACTTCATTCCCGCGAGTCCCGAAAGCCCACTTCCTCGCAGCAAATGGAGCATAACTGTCTCTGCCTGATCGTCGGCATGATGGGCCAGTGCAATGCTCGCCGCATCGTATTTGGCAGCCACTTCATGCAAAAACTCATATCGCTTGTTGCGCGCAGCTTCCTGAGAGCCTTGACCGGTAAGCTTCATATAAGAAGGTACATCGGCCTTCACCCATTCAAATGCAATGCCAAGTTGATGTGCAAGATCCTTCATCATCTCAGCTTCATGATCGGATTCAATCCGAAAGCCATGATGTACATGGGCGCAAATCAATTCCAACGGAACATGCCTGGTACTGATCTCATACATGATATGCAAAAAAGCCACCGAGTCCGGTCCGCCCGATACTGCGACGACAATCCGATCCCCGGGAACCCATAACTGATGCTCTTCCGCTGCATCCAGCACATTATTCACCAGCTTGTTCCAGCGTAAAGCCTCCATACCTGTTCCTCATTCCTTACGTTATGTATATGCACTCTTACAGGTCAGAATCGCAGTGCATAGATGAGTACCCCAATAAGTAATATAACGGATACGGCAAATGCATTTTTGAGCCAACGCGGTGTTGTACTTTTGGAACGGCGACGAAGAGGAGAGGGGCGCGCCATCATCTCTTTCCAGACCTTAGCTGCGTGTCCGGCATCCTGGAATTGACCTCGTAATGCCTGAATAGTCCAGTTTCGAAAAGGGCGGAGACGTTCACTGCGCTCCACGAGAGCTGTGAGCTGGTTTACACTTCGCAGTTGAGGTAATCCCTCTGCAGCCAGCGCTTTGAGTGCATCAGCTTCAAGTACATGAATTAATAATAGCGCAAAAGCAAACACATCATAGGTACCATCTGCTGTTCGGCTGCCCGCATTCCAGAATCCGCGATCATACCATTCAGTAAACTGCTTGACGCTCCGGCCGATAGAAGTCACTCCGCCATAGTCGATAAGTTCTACTTGCCCATAATCCGATACCAGTACATTTTGAGGTTTGAGATCACCAAACACCCATCCAGCCTGATGCAATTGAGCCAGCTTCTGCAATAGTCTGAGTCCAACCAGAAGTGTCCAGTCCGTTCCCTGACGCCGAATGAAGTGGTGCAGAGACTCCCCCCGAACGTAACGCATCACATAAAAGGGAATATCACGACCACGAATGGCGTAGTCATCCACATCTTTCAGATAAGAAGGAATGCCACTCTGTCGAAGGGCCTCATGATTACGCTGTAATTGAAAAGATTTGAGCACATTAATTTCCGATTGCAGATCTACAGGGTCAAATCCCATTTTAAGCGCATAATGTTTGCCATTCTCACCCCGCTGGACAAGAAAAACGATGCCGTTGGCTCCTTTGCCCAGCAGCTTCCGAATCGTATAGCGGCTGCGATTCCATTTCCCTGTGATGACTGTTCCTGGCGGGAAAGAGGCGTCAGACAACGTTGTCACCGAGCATCCCTTCTCTTTCAATGCGATAGTTCCCTTCTATTTCCTGCTGTCCCTCCAGTGTACCATAACGGTAAAAATCAATCACCCTTTGAATCGCAGGACCTGTCGGCGTCGCTCCCTTCATCTGCAAACGTCCAAACAGCGAACGAACACGGCTCGGGTCAACTGTCCAGTCGATGTCCATGACAGCTTCTTCTCCGCTATGTCGCCCAGGAAAATGAAAGACGGAAAGATGGCTCTGACCCATACGTGCCTGCAAACTAAGCATTAAATCCCGAATCCCTTCCTCCACAGCTGCGAGCTTCGGCTTCATACTGGCACTTACATCAATGAGAAGCACGACTTGAAGCGGTGTTGTCTCCGCCATATCCTCCATCACTTCAACCACCTGTGCACGTTTAGCCGGTTCAAGGTCTGTTACCGTTTTGGGCTCGTGCTCTCCCAGAATTTGTGTTAACTCTCTATTAACCGCCTGTTGAATGGTCTGAACCACTGTTTTTCTTGTCATCATCTGCATCGTATGGGCAAGCTGTCTGGTGCCTACAATCTGACTGATTCCACCTCCGGCTTTGGCAATATCCTCGATCTCCCGACTGCCCAACTCACCAATGGTTCCATAATCAATAACACCGACCACATTGACCGTAATTCCCTCTTCTCGCGCTTCCGCCGCAGCCAGCACCGGGCTTGCACCTACATTGGAACAACCGTCGGTGATCAACAAGATTTGTTTCATCCGATATCCCTCCGTTTTGGGTTACTCTCCAACTCTATGACTAGCATTGCCAGAATGAAGAGACTTCAAACAGAGGAATATGCAATTAACTAACGGTACGTGGACGTTCCATCCGGCTTATTCCGGGGACTCTCAATGTCGCCCACTCCGGGCGATAATGTTCTATTTTGCCTACAATTACAGTCATGTCATCATAGATCTCATGTTGCTGATAACGAATAACACTTTCAAGCAGACAGTCTGCTAATTCCTGAGGATCGTCACTATCAATTTCCTGAATGAGCCGCTTCATCCATAGTTCTTTGTTGACGGCATACCCCGGCGCATCATAGATACCATCTGTCATCATAATTAAAACGTCCCCTGGCTGAAGCTGTACGGTTACCAGATCCACCTCAATATCTTTGATAATACCAATCGGCAGATTGCTTGCCGAAACCTGAATAACCTCCTGCCCTCGTTTAATAAAACTTGGAGTCGATCCGATTTTCATAAACGTGGTCTCTGCCGTATATTCATCGATCAGAGCCATATCCACCGTTGCATACATTTCTTCAGGAGAACGCAGCATCAGAACAGAATTGACCGATTTGATCGCCAGCTTCTCATCCATGCCCGACTGTAACAACTGCTCCAGTATATTTAGCGCAGCACTGCTCTCCATGCGTGCCCGTTCCCCATTGCCCATGCCATCGCTAAGCGCAACTGCAAATGTACCATTGCCTAGTTCAACCGTACTGAAACTGTCCCCGGACATCACATCTCCACCTTTGGCGGCGGCAGCAACACCCGTTGTTATCTCAAACGTTTTGGCAGAGCCAAAGGTAACTGTCGCCAGCCCTTGGCGAGGGTCGAGCATCGTCTCATTCAAGACGGCAATATGCTCGTCCAGTACATCCGAGATCAGCGGAGCGATCATTTTCCGGCACTCGTCAAATCCGCGTGTATAGGCATGAACAATCTCAATTTCCACATTCCCCGCTTCCAGATTAATGATTTCAATAGAATGTATGGACAGACCTAACGACTCAAGCGCATCTCGAATCTGCTCCTCTTGTTGTACCATCTCCTCACTTTCCCGTTGAATTTCTTTCGCCAGGTCCTCCATTACCTGGGATACCCCTGATAATTGCTCTGCAACCAGCTGTCGACTATCTATAATCTGACGTTTCCATTGCATGTTATGTTGATGCAGACCGTACTGGGCGCGCATCACTTCAAGTACCTCCTCCGGTTTCGCACATACCCTGTTCCATTCCACCGGAATCTGCTTGCCTGACATCTCCGGGTTGGCTTCAATGGAACTCATCACATCTGTCATATATTTATAGGTTTGAATAAACTTCGCATCCCAGCATTGGGCCTTCTTAAAGCAACCCGAACATGTCCCTTCGGCTACGGCATTCATGAAATGCTCCATCCCGCCCTCGTTCTGTACCGGCTCCCCCGCCCCAGACATCTGATCGAAGCTGCGTGACAACTGACGGAATACCTGCGAGAAGCGGGTAACCCGTTCTGCGGTGACATCCCGTATTCTCTTCGCATATTCATGCTGCGACTTCGTATGATCCTGCGTGCCAGGAACATATTTGGATATGGCCGTCAGCATACTTTTTGGCGTTAACATAAACAGAACAATGGCTGCACATGTCTCCCATAAAGAATTCATGACATCTCCCGGTCCACCCAGATATATGGATAGAATAGAGGAACCCAGCAGCATGCCCAGAGCAACAGCCGCACGTTTTCCTTCCCGGAGCATACCTGCCAGCATGCCAGCAAAAGCAAGCAGACTCATCTGATATACCGCCGACATATCGGCCAAACTCAGAATGAGACCAGTAATGACCCCAACCGAGGCTCCGAGGGGGGCTCCGCCCACCAGCGCAAAGATCAGAATGAGATACCGGGAGAGCATATGCTCTACAGACAGGGACTGGATCGTCCAGCCCACCGCCCCTGTCATCACGGAAGCCAGCAAGATGATCAGACAGAGGATCTCCTCGTTCTTTAGGTTGAATTTTTTTTTGCGATACGTGAAGATCGGTATGGCCTGTATGAAAACCAGGGTAAGCACAAAGCTGAGTACAGAATCCATCGTGAGCATTAACATGGCGTACCAGCTGAAAGACGGCCCAATAACGACGGCGAATAACTTGACCATAAAAGTAGTCGTAAACACCATCGTTGGCGCATAAGATAATTCAGCACGGTCATAAGACTCCAGTCCTCTGAACAACAGATAGAAGATTGCGAGCTCCGAAGCAACAATCAGAGGTACCGGAAACGGAGCGAAGAGACTTCCTGCCAGCAACGCAGCCCCTACCGGAATAATGTAATCCCTACGCATGAAGGCGATAACCGCAAAGTAAGCAATCGCAAAGGGCGATAATTCATTCAGAATCATGGCCTTGCCCAGCAAGAATCCCATAAAGGTAAGAAGCAGCACCCATTTACGTGCAGCAACGATCTGGACGGCCTTGCGGGAGCTAATCCACTGTTTGAGACGTACGGACAGCTCCTCCCGAGCTTCTGTACCTCCTTTACCAGCTTTCATTCCCGGAAATTGAATGACATTCCACTTTTCCATCATCCTCAAGGCACCCCATTCGATTAATTTAATTTTCGTGTTTCGTTCTCGATGGTTCTGATTATAGATAGAATAGAAGACGTAGTTTGTCACAATTGGTGGGTAGTGTCCAAAAACTTTACGACAAAAGAAACAGACGCGGCGCGGTGGTGCGAAACCCCCGGCCTTATTGTGGTTTCATCCATTTGCCACGACCCTTGCCGACAAGGCGCTTGTCTGATTTTGAACGGGACGCGCTTCGTCATCGCCACGATTTGAGCAGGATACCTGTGGAATGCCACGGAAACCTGTCGGTAAAAAATGGTAGACGACAAATGTTCTTATGTACTTTTTTTCCTGCGCAGAAAAACTGGGGATATGGAGCTCCACTTTACAAAAACGGCTATGAATCCAGTTAAATGTCTATATCTGAACGGTTAAACTCCAACATTAAAAACTAACGCAAAAAAACCGCTAGCCCTAAGGCTAACGGTTTTTCTTATATTTTAAATCAGGTTGAACCAGATTACACACGTTTGGCTCCGCGGCCTCCGCGTTTGCCTTCTGTGTTCTTCTTAAGCGAAGAGATCCGCTCTTCACTATCTTTCAGGAAGCGTGACATTTTATCCTCAAATGAAGGTTTGCCTGCTGCGGGCTTGAAAGAACGGCCTCCGCGGTCACCACGGTTAAATCCACCGCCGCCGCCACCACGACCTTGGCCACCACTTGGGCCTCCGCCGCTGAATCGTTCGCGATCTCCTCCACTGCGTTCCGGTCTAGGAGCTCTTGGGGGTCTGGACTGTGTTTGTTGCTCAACCGGTTTGTCAACAGCTTGCTTAATGGAAAGCCCAATCTTGCCATCCTTGTCAACGTTGATGACCTTAACGGTAACGAGGTCATTAAGCTTCAGGTGGTCGTTGACATCTTTGACATAATTGTCGGCGATTTCCGAGATGTGAACGAGACCCGTGACACCTCCTGACAGATCCACAAATGCTCCAAAATGCGTGATGCCTGTCACCTTGCCCTCTAACTTGGTGCCCACTTCAATTGCCATAGAATAAAATGATCCTCCCTTAAAAATATACAACCCGATTTTTTGAATGCCAAAATCAATGCTGTGCTAATTTAATTATACCTTATGCCGCAAACCAAGGTCAACTGAGCACTACCCCTTAAGGGAGCCTATTTTTTCCGGTATAACGGCTTCAGACATATAGATAACAATCCTTGCTCAATAATGAGCCAAATTACATCAGTTCCCTGACTCTTCAACCTGAATTGGTGTTTCCTCAGGCAGATAGTATCCTTTTTTCCGAGCCAGCTGTCCTATGTATTCGGGATCCTTCAACCGACTGACTTCGTACTTCAATTGAGCCAGCTTCTTCAACGTCTCTTCCTTTGAAGATTGCTGGGCAGCCAGATGAGAACTCTTGTCCGAAATTTGCGCAGTCTGCACAAGGAACGTATATCCTGCCCAAATGATAAACACAACCATAAAGGTCATCCATAGCATGAGACGCCTTTTGGCACCTGCAGATTTTCCTTGGCCTGCTGGAGCTTTTGATTTGTTCATAGGTGTTTTACCCATTATCGGACCTCCTTAAAACCAGCGTTTCCACATCGCTGCGATACTTGAACCCGCACGGATCAGGAAGCGTGGCGTAACCCAATGTTTCAGGATTGGCCTAAACATCCAGCGGAACAACTTGCCGAAAGGTACCAAACATTGCAGCACCAGCTTACCCAGGAATAACAGTATGGCGAGTACGAAACCAAATAATACGCGCACTAGCTTGTATAGTCCTTTAGCGGGCATAACGATCAGGATGTTAAGGATATGTCCACACCAATGAATCAGCGTTCTTGCGAGTTTAATTAACATTACCACAAAACGCTGGGTTGTAACACTTAAAAGCCAAAAATAGAAGCAAACCCCTATAATAAGCCCCAAAAAGACATAAAACCGCAGCTGTCCGTGGTTCCCGGCGTACAGCATCCGGAAGACGAACAGCGCGGAAGCGACCCAATACAACAGATCTAGCGTGTGGACGCTCCATCTCGGGAACCGCAGCTGACCGGACAGTACCCGGTAACTGTCGTAGGCCATCCCCATCACGGCTCCCGACATCAGCATCCACATCAATGTGATCCATTGAGTATCCGGACTCATCGGAACATCTTGCCGAACAGGCCTTTACCGTTTTTGGACTGAGAACCGGGGTCCAGATATTGAAGAGAACTGACAGTGCCCTCGATGGATAATAAACCGTCCTCCAGGCTTAGGTTTTTGATATGTAAATTGTGCCCCCGGATGGTCAGATGCCCAAGTTCAGTTTGCAGCAAAAATTCCTCACTGTCGAAGCTCTCCACATTGGAGACACCCGTCAGATCCAGCAGTTTCCGATTCTGCATGCTCAGATGATGCTGTTTCGTCTTACTTTGCTCAACCATGGCATGTACCCCTCCTTCTTAACCCTAGCTTATGGATCAGAAGTGCAGAATAGAACCAAGGTTGGATGAAAGCAACTGTCCGGATATCGGTGGAACACAAAAACGCCCTTCCCTGCACGGGAAAGACGTTTCTCTTCATTTTGCAATGAATTGTTGTAAAAAAGTATATCAGGCATCCCTGTTACCAGTTCAGACCGTTATCCTTGGCGATCGGCTCTTCCTTAACCAAGGTGTAGAGGCTGCTCGCCTCATCCTTCTTGGTACTCTCGGCAAGACGCTCCACCTTCACGGTGACCAGCTTTTGACCGAACTGAACCGTAAGCTCATCGCCCACTTTGACAGCGGCGCTTGGCTTCGCTTCACGTCCGTTCACCAGCACACGTCCCTGTTCGGAAACGTCCTTGGCTACGGTGCGGCGTTTGATCAGCCGAGAGACCTTCAGGAATTTATCAAGACGCATTATTTTACGGCTTCTTTAAGTTTGTTGCCTGCTTTGAACGCAGGAACGGTGGACTCAGGAATCACGATTTCATTCCCTGTTTGTGGGTTACGTCCGGTACGACCGGAACGTTTGCGGGTCTCAAAAGTGCCAAAGCCGATCAGTTGTACTTTGTCTCCGCTGGCAAGTGCATCTGTAATTTCTCCCAAAAAGCCGTTCAATACGGACTCAACGTCTTTTTTAGTCAAACCGCTTTTGGTGGAAATGTTGTTAATCAGATCTGTTTTGTTCATTTTTAAAAGCCTCCCAAATTGAAAAAAAAGTATCTGCGAATCCGTGACAACAGATCTGCTGCTGCTGGCTCCGCGCAAGGTTACTACACATGTATTCTGGCTTGGCATCTGAAATCCTGCCTCGGTCTTCGACTTTTTTTCACTTTTTGTCGGTCCTGCCCAAGAACAGTCTAAGTCCAGTACCCGAAACACCTCTCCGTTAATCACACGCTTTCTTGTGCAATTCGCTCGAGATGATTCGACAACGATACGCATGATGCAACTAATGATATCGGATCAGCGCCCAAAATGCCAGAACCCTTTACAATCCAGCCTTTTTCGCTGCCTGCCAGTATTGCTCCATTTCATCGACATTGCTGTCTGACGGAGTTCTTCCCTGTTCACGTAGACGCTCCTCAATATACTGGAAACGCTGAATGAATTTCCGATTGGTGGCGGCAAGCGCCTCCTCCGGATCTGTATCAATAAATCTCGCAACATTGGCAGCTGCAAACAATAAATCGCCCAGTTCCAGCTTCCGCTCTTCCGCAGACTGGTTATGCTGTACCGCTTCTTTTAGCTCTGTTAGTTCTTCCTCGATCTTGGCAAAGACACCTTCAACGTCATCCCAATCGAAGCCAACTTTGGCCGCTTTTTTCTGTAATTTGTACCCTTTCATCAAGGCAGGCAAGTCACGGGGAATACCGTCCAGCACAGAAGTCTGCCGTAGATCCTGTCCCTTGCGCTTTTTCTCCTCTGCCTTCATCTGTTCCCAGTTTTGCAACGCTTCATTCGCATTCTCTGCCTGTTGTTCACCGAATACGTGCGGATGACGGAAAATTAGTTTGTCGTTCAATCCTTCAATAACATCGTACACGTTAAATGTGCCAACCTCTTCTTCCATCTGGGAGTGCAGCAAAATCTGCAACAGGAGATCACCTAGCTCTTCCTTCATGTGATCAGGATCATCCTCATCGATCGTTTCAATGACTTCATAGGTTTCCTCAATCAGGTTTTTGCGGATCGACTGGTGGGTCTGCTCCTGATCCCATGGACAGCCGCCTGGACTGCGAAGAATATTGACGATTTCATGCAGTCGTGCGAAGGAGCGCCGACGAAGCGCGTCATCCGTATTTTTTGGCACATATATCAATGAAAGATTACCGTACCCTTCAATCCGGTCCAGATCATGCAGCGGCACCTTGTGTATGATCTCCTGTCCCTGTACACCCAAGGCATGTCCTACAAATACCGGATAATCGTCAGGGTAAACGTCCATCAGGCACAGTTTTACGTCAGAAGCGGTAAACACATCATATACTTGACCAATCAAGGTATGAAGCTGCGGCTGCACCAGTTCCGTATTCAGACTGCTGGCATCGAGGAGCTGAAACCCTTCAATAGGATCGAATCCAAGACGAATAAACGCCTCATCCAGAAAGCTTTCCCCGCCCATAACGCGCAGCGAAATGCCCATTTGTGGGCAGCGCTCCTTCAACAGGCGTACACTCGCTTCAGCGACCATGGGATGCCCTGGCACGGCATAAACGATCTCGGTACCCGGCTCACCCTTGCGTGCGGCCTCAATCAGCCGGTCTGCAATTTCGTCGTACACTTCCGGAAAAGAATCCTTCGCCTCATAGATGGCATCAAAGGATGTCATCTCCAACCCTTCCTGCTTGAGATCATTCAATACGGGATGATCCAGTGTGCGTACATACAGCGTCGCTGCATGTTTCATTTTTTTGATGATTCCTACCGTCAGCTGATCTGCATCTCCAGATCCAAGACCGACTACTGTCAAAGCTGCACTCATCTTTATAAGCCTCCATCCGAACTATCCTGTCCCGACTTTCCATCCTTGATCAAAACCAACTGAGGATGGGTCATACATAGTACAGAACAGGGCTCTATAATTACACGTATTATACCAGAATTAGACGTTATCCTATAATTGCATTTGCATATGACACGGTGTGACTCATTCAACCTCCGCTGCTCCGCTTTAGAGGGCGAGAGCCGGGGTGAATGGACGGCGTGGCGCTAAGTGTAGCAGCGCAACGCGAGGGTTAGCGCAGCACACGCAGTCTGTGCAGCAGCTTGGCTAGCAGCGGCCCCAGCTTGGGCACGGCCGCCAGCTCTGCGGCGGTCAGCAACCCCGTCCGGGCGGCGGCCAGCAAGAACACGGCCGAGCCTGCAGCTATGCCAAGCAGGCTCACGCCCATCGCGGCCAGCCTGCGGTCGGCCGCGATACCGATGCCGCCGAGCACTGCTTCGGCGGCCCAGGCCATGCCTGCCGCCGCCACGCTCATGGCGGCGATCACAAGCGCCGGCTTCGCCAGGACGGCGCCAGGGGCCGGGCGCAGGGCGACAAGTCGCGCCAGCAGCGCCACATTCAGGCCAGCCGCCAGCATGTAGGCGACTGCGCCTGCCAGGGCCGCGCCGCTGATGCCCAGCGCCGGCACAAGCATGACGTTCAGCAGCGCCTTGACGCCTGCGGCGGCCAGCATGCTGAACGCAGGAGCGCGCACGGCGCCGAGGCCTTGCAACAGCGCCGCCGCGATAATGCTGACGGTGCTGCCCGCAGCCGTCAGCGCCATGTACCGCAGGGCTTCGGTGCCTGCGGCATCCCCGTACAGCATGCGGTTGATCGGCTCTGCCAGCACCGCCAGACCTGCGGATGCCGCCAGGCCGATCAACCAGAACCAGCGCAGCGCAAGGCCTGCTTGCTGCCTCACCGCTTCTGGCCCGCCTTTCAGCCGGGCTTCGGCCATCGCCGGAATAAAGAGCACAGACAGCGACGTGGCAAGCATCGTCACCAACTGAACCAGCGGCAAGCCCCGGTTGTAAATCCCGAAGGACACCATAGATTGAAGCTCATCCAGCCCTTCTCGTCTTAATAACCGGGGTACCGTAAAGGTATCCACCAGATTCATTAATGGCACGGCCAGTGATCCGAGACAGACCGGAATGGCATAGATCAGTAGTGTGCGAATCCATTCACCGTTAGATCGCCGATCTTCAGACAGAAGGGTGCTCCCCCCGCTGCGGTGCTCTTTGTTTTTCTCCATTTGCCCAACTGTCTCAGCACTTTTCATAACAGCGGGCTTTTCCCCATTTTTCCGTCGATGATGGTACATATATCCAAGCATTGTAACTAACCCGGCAAACCCTCCTGCCACTGAACCAATCATAGCTCCAGCTGCTATAGTCTCCAATGAAGCGTCCCGTCCCATGAGCCACAACAACAGAACAATCATCACCGTGACCCGTACAGTCTGCTCTACCACCTGGGATACCGCTGTAGGCACCATTTGCTGCAACCCCTGGAAATATCCGCGCAAGCCTGTCATCACCGGTACAAACAACAATGCCATCGAAGCTGCCCGAATGGATGGCACGACACTTCCGTTACCAATTAGATTTCCAATAAGCGGTGCACCTATATACATCAACAAAGTCAGCACCAGTCCAATTCCACCGAGCAACATCGAGGACAAGCGTATAACCCGCCTGCCTTCTTCCGGTCGACCAAGAGCATTCTGCTCGGCTACGAATTTGGATACAGCCACAGGCAGCCCTGCAGCAGCAATGGTAATGATTAGCATATAGAAAGGGTACACCGTATTGTAGATGCCAAAGACACCGTCTCCCCCCAGATTCTGTAGCGGAATCTTCTGAAAAGCACCAATGATTTTGGATATAATGGCGGCAAGCCCAAGTACAAATGCGCCCTGAAGCAATCTTGAGCCTGTAGACAACTGTTTCATATGTCCCTCCTGCGTATGTCCATGCATTCTTTCTCCAAAGTATACCTCGTTATTATACCTGTCCAAAGGCGCACAGACTAACCCTTCCAGGTATCCTGTCCTTCAGGACATCATCCACACGGTCTACAGCTTCCCTAAAATGCAAAAACTCCTGGTTGCCTTCAGGGCACCAGGAGTTGATCTGCTTTTTTTTATTGCTCCATCTGTTTGCCAAGGAAACCGGCAGCCGTCTCAGACATTTTGATTTCCATTTGAGACATCTTCACCGATTCATCCTTGTTGAAAAGGATAACCGTTCCGATGGGGTCACCACCCGAAATGATTGGGGCGATAACAAAAGACGATAACGTCTCGTCATGATCTTTGCTAAGCTCATAAGAACCATTGTTGGTCTCCAAAATCGTCTTCCGGTTTTCCATACAACTCTCCACCAGTTGACCTACCTGCTTGTCCAGATACTCTTTCTTGGAACCGCCTGCGACCGTAATAATCGTATCGCGGTCAGAGATCATCGTTACATGGCCTGTACTTTCATACAGCGATTCTGCATATTCTTTGGCAAAATCACCAAGTTCGCCAATCGGCGAGTATTTTTTAAGAATAACTTCTCCATCACGGTCCACAAAAATCTCAAGTGGATCGCCTTCACGGATACGTAACGTACGGCGGATTTCTTTCGGAATGACCACTCGACCGAGGTCATCTATACGGCGGACAATACCAGTAGCTTTCATTTCACATGTTGCCCCACTTTCTCGAGAAGATTTTTCAACTACTGTTCCTTAATGGGTAGAGGAAAGTCCCAGAACGTTTAGTGTGATATCTTGACCATAGTATTCATCTGTTCCCATTTCCTTATACATACTTTGGAGAATATAGTTGTGTAAACTTCCACAGAAGGCGACCATGTACCCACTTTGCTCCATAGATACAAGGAAAAGCAAGAGGGAGGCCTTAAGTCCCCCTCTTGCTTTTCTGTATGGTTGTCCATATTTGAAGCGTTCAGTGTATCACCTAGACAAACGTATTGGCTAGATGTACGCATTCGCTATCTTACTTACCGCTTGTATCTGTACTTTCATCTGTTTTTGTATCCTTGTCGGTTCCAGTTGTTCCTTGATCCGTTTTGGTATCGGTACCTGCATCGGTTTTTTCACCCTCAGTACCAGTTCCTGTACCGGTTGTGCCTTCAGTAGTACCTTCTTCAGCCTTGTCTGTTTTCGGCAGTTTTACTTCTTTTACGATTTTGTCCAGTTCGCTGGTCATGAATGTATCGATCTCAGCAGCGGCCAATTGGCTTTTGAGTGTTTCTTTTTGCTCAGCAGTCAATTTCGTGTAATCCGCTTCTGTACGTTTCTCCACTTTCATAACGTGATAACCATATTCAGTCTCTACAGGATCACTGATTTTGTTCAATGGTAGCGTTTTGGCTGCTTCCTTGAACGCATCTACCCAGCTGGCTACAGGTGTATCTTCATACAATCCGCCTTTTTCTGCAGAACCTGTGTCTTCGGAGTATTTCTTCGCAATTTCAGCAAAGTCTGCTCCGCCGTCCAATTTCGCTTTCACTTCTTTCGCAAGTTTCAGAGCATCTTCCTTTTTACGCTCTTTTTGCGTTTTTGGATCAGTAAAGTTGATCAGTACGTGACGAACAGACGCCGTTGTGAACTGATCTTTATTTTTCTCAAATTCAGCTTTAATCGCATCTTCAGTAACGCCAGTTTCTTTGTCCTTAATTACCGTCATGATGCGAGTCATGTAATCCTTAATGTTCTGGTCTGTCAGATTCTGAGCTTTCAGCATCTCAGTCCATTGGTCAGCTTGAACAGAAGCTTTCATTTTGTCGAATTGTTCTGTCGCTGTTTTTGCACCTTCGGTTTTGGCTGCATCACTTGCTTTTCCACTCAAATATTCATATGCAACTTCCTGTTTTACCAGGTACTCCTTGAAATCATCCATATCCATCATTTGTGCATATTCCGGATAGAGGAATTTCATGACCCGTTGCTCCATGTCAAATTCATTGGCTGTAATTGTACCGCCTTCATACGTAGCGACTACAGCACTTGTATCCTTCGTTTCCGTTGTCGCTTCTTCCTTCTTGCCACAAGCAGCAAGCAGTGATAGGGACAGTACTGCTACCATACTCACAGACAGTACTTTCCCTACTTTTTTATACTTTGCTAACATCCTTTAGTTCCCCCTTTGATTTAAAAGCACTTTTCATGGACTCCAGAAATTTCTCTACCAGCTCCATCAGTTGCTTGTCCCCAAGCCCTTTGCCCTTGACATGAATAAGCATATGGGGTCCTTGTTCAAATTGTACACGTCTTTCGAACTGATTTCCAATGTGTGCGATTTTTGAGAGCTCAAATGCATGTTCTCGGCCTTCATAGAACTTCACTGTAAGATCATCTCCGCGTTGGGAGATGGATTCAATACCGTAGATCTTGCCATAGACTTTCATTCTGGCCACCGCCAGCAGATTAATCACGGCTTCCGGCAGATCTCCGAATCGGTCAACCAATTCGTCTTCCAGTTCCATTGCATCGTCGAAGGAGGCAATAACCGCCACTTTTTTATAAATTTCAATCTTCTGAATACTGTCATAAATATAATCAGACGGCAAGTACGCATCGATACTGAGATCCAGCGTTGTGTTCCACTGATCGGATGGCACCGGCTCTTCGCCAAGCATCGTAACTTTACGTTTGTTAATTTCCTCTGCCAGCATCTGAGAATACAGATCGAATCCGACAGACGCAATAAAGCCGTGCTGTTCAGCTCCGAGCAGATTACCCGCGCCGCGGATCGACAAATCACGCATCGCGATCTTGAATCCCGAACCCAGTTCGGTGAATTCCTTAATCGATTGCAGACGTTTCTCAGCAACTTCGGTCAGCACTTTGTCCCGTTGGTACGTGAAATAGGCATACGCGATCCGGTTGGAACGTCCCACCCGTCCACGCAGCTGGTACAGCTGGGAAAGACCCATTTTGTCCGCGTCATGCACGATCAGAGTATTTACATTAGGAATATCCACCCCGGTCTCGATGATGCTAGTGCTGACGAGCACGTCATATTCACCATCCAGGAAGTCCAGAATGGTTTTCTCCAGTTCCGTTTCCGACATCTGGCCATGCCCCACACCAACCTTGGCCTCAGGTACCAATTCGGAAATTTCCGCAGCCATCTCTTGAATTCCCTGCACACGGTTATACAAGTAGTAGACCTGACCGCCACGAGCCAATTCACGCTCAATCGCTTCACGAACAAGCGCCTGACTGTGTTCAACGACATACGTCTGTACCGGAAAACGGTTTTCTGGCGGTGTCTCGATAACCGACAGATCCCGAACGCCCAGCATGGACATGTGAAGGGTACGCGGAATCGGCGTCGCTGTCAGTGTCAGCACATCCACGTTTGTTTTTAGCTTTTTCAGTTTTTCCTTGTGCGTTACACCGAAGCGCTGCTCTTCATCTACAATTAACAGGCCAAGATCCTTGAAGACTAGATCCTGTGACAATAACCGATGAGTACCAATAACGATATCGACGGTGCCTGCCTTAATGCCTTTGGCTGTCTCGTTCTGTTCTTTACGTGAACGGAATCGGCTAAGTACATGAATGTTGAATGGATAACCCGAGAAACGCTCACGGAACGTTTCATAATGCTGCTGTGCCAAAATGGTGGTAGGGACTAATACAGCAACCTGTTTCCCCTCGATGGCAGCTTTAAATGCAGCACGGATCGCAACCTCGGTTTTGCCGTAACCGACATCCCCACACAATAAACGGTCCATCGGACGATTTTGTTCCATATCCTTCTTGATTTCTTCGATGGCACGCACCTGATCCCGTGTCTCATCATAAGGGAACATGTCCTCGAACTCTTGCTGTTCCGCAGAGTCTTTGTCGAAGCCGAAGCCTTTTGACGTCTGGCGTTCCGCATAAAGCTTGATTAGATCATCAGCAATATCCTGTACAGATGTGCGGACTTTATTTTTAACCCGTGTCCACTCATTACCGCCCAGCTTATATATTTTCGGCTCTTTCTCTTCCGAACCGACATATTTCTGAATTAGATCAATCTGCTCAATCGGTACAGACAGTTTGTCTCCACCTGCATAGAGAATATGCATGTAATCCTTGTGAATACCGCCAACCTCAAGTGTGCCGATCCCGAGATACTTACCAATCCCGTGATTCTGGTGAACGACATAATCGCCCACTTTCAGCTCACTATAGGATTTAATGCGTTCAGCATTGTCCACATTGCGAATCGGTTTGCGCACTTTGCGCTGCTTCTGTGAGAACATCTCGCCTTCGGTAACGACAGCCAGATGAATAGAAGGCATTTCAAAACCGGTTTGCAGGTTGCCAATAAGCATCTCCGGCTCAGGGATATCATAGTCCATGAGTACTCGGCGCATCCGATCGAGTCTTTCCTCACCGTTAGCCAGCATGAGCACCTGAACTCCGGCTTTCTGCCAACGCTCCATCTCTGCTTTGAGCACGTTCATCTGACCATGAAAGTCCTGCATTCCACGGCTGATAAAGTTGAGGATATTCTGCGGCTGGGTATGAGGAACCTGACGCAAAAAGATGGACATAAACAGCGTCTGGAATGGACGTTCATATATCAGATCATCCCCATCCGCCGACAGATGCAGGTCCGGAAGGGTCTTCCCGTTTTGCATCAGATGCAGATTCCACTCCGACTCATCCCGGTCAAGCTGTTTCGACGTCTCTGCGAGCCTTGCTGGCTCGTCGAGTACCAGCAACGTATCTTCTGGCATGTAGTCGTAGATCGTCTTGTTTTCCGGATAGAGCGGTGAAATATATTTATACATTTCGGAGAAATACACATGCTCCCGCAGAAGTTCGATCTCGCGATGAATTTCTTCTCGCAGACGCAGTTTCGCCTGCCGATCCGTCATTTTCTCCAACTGTTGATCAAGCAAAATAACAGCTGCATCGGCAGCCTTCTCCATACGTTCGCGATCTGCAATTAACTCTTTGCACGGCAGAACTGTCACTTCATCAATTCGTTCAATGGAACGCTGGTCTGCAGGATCAAATGTACGAATGGAATCGATCTCATCATCGAATAATTCCACACGATACGCAATGGACGATGTGACTGGATAGAAGTCAATAATTCCACCACGCACGCTCATCTCGCCGCGTGATTCTACACGCTCTACACGTTCATATCCGAGCTTCACCATCTCCAGCAGGAATGAATCGAGCTCCAGCGTTTTGCCTTGTTTAATGGTAATCTGAGCATTAGCCATCACTTCTGGAAGTGGAACATAGCGCCGTACCCCGGAAAATGGGATAACAACAACGCCCCTGAATCCCTGGGCGCAACGGACCAACACGTCAATACGCTGACCCAATGTTTCCGGGCTGGAAACAGCAGCTTCAGCGGCAACAAGTTCGTTGGCAGGATAGAGCAGCACCTGATCTGGTGAAAGCGCTTCCTGTAAATCTTCTGCGATTTTTTGAGCGGAAAACATATTGTGTGTCACAACGAGCAGGGGTCTGTTCATTTCCTGATGTAAGGCAGCCAGCATAATCTGACGCGCCGAACCGGATAAGCCCGAAACCAATTGCTCTTTCATACCGGATGTAATCCCGGCCGTAATGGATCCGAAGTCCGGATCTTTGGAAAAAGCCTGTATAAGTGCTTGTAACAAAAGGGGCACCTCTCTTATAACTTACTTGAGTATCTCACGCCTGCGCGCAGGTTCACCACATTAGAAATTGGATACAAATTCCTTTTTGTCCCGTTTCATCATAAAGGATTAATCGCTTCTTTGCCACATCCGTTTGATGTAGCTGAAAGGTAATTTGGATATAGTCTGGTTTCATCCCAACTGAAAAGAAGCCTCAGCAGGCTGCCAAGGCTATAAAGGTGGAGCGGTATTCCGCAGCCACCATCATCTGTCATAAGTTCTTGCTGCGGACGAGTTAATTACTGAAGCGGACTCGCAAGCAGGCTCAGCTCAGGATTGAATTCCAGAGCTTCTTTGCAATAATCACATGTAATCCGAACGGTTATATCGCCACCGGAATTATACGCTATTATATCCCTCCGCTCGTCGGGGGTCAAGAAATGAAAGCCTAATTGCGCTTCCGTTATCCGGGCAGAATCGATTCGTCCAATAAAAGTACGGCAATGCCTACACACATAATTCACTGACATGTTTATGCCTCCTGAACATGGTTTATACGTCCAGTATGCCCATTAAGACCGAATCGAACCCGAATCTTGATCATTTTCCCAGTGTCACTTGCAGCGGTTCATCCGTTGAACTTGGCCATCGTCTGCTCAAACGTATGATCCAGACTATACTCCAATGCATCACAGGTCTGTTCGATCGTTTGTTCGAGTGCTTCCTTTTCGTTCTTCATAAACTTCGACAGTACGTAATCTACAATGGCATGTCCCGGTTCTGGTCGGGATATTCCCATCCGTACCCGGTTAAACTGCTGAGTACCGGTATGCTGGATAATGGATTTGATTCCATTGTGACCACCTGCACTGCCTTGGTAACGCAATCTGACTTTGCCTGTTTCCGTGTCCATGTCGTCATAGACGACAATCAGGTCTTCCAGACTAACTTTATAAAAATCCATATAAGTCCTTACCGACTCACCGGACAGGTTCATAAAAGTCATTGGTTTAATCAGCACCGTTTTGACGCCACCAATTACACCTTCTCCAATCAGCGCCTTGCATTTGCTCTGCGTTATGGAGATATTATGCCGCTCTGCAAGTCGATCAAGTGCCATAAAGCCGATATTATGACGGGTTTTAGCGTAGTTCGGGCCTGGATTTCCGAGGCCGACAATCCACTTCATCTTGTTCCCTCCTTCGGATCAGCCTAAGGTGAAGCATAGACTTCGAATGTTATATTTCATATAATATCAACAAAGTGAGATTCGAATTGGTTATATAATTTGAACGATTATTACACCTAATCACTCCGATTGCAGTACCATCTTTCGATCGCTCTTATCCCCAGATTTTCTTTATTCCCTTGATCCAAGGGAAAAATCCGGTGATAACAGATGCTTCCGATGTAGCTTTCTTGCAGAAAGCTTTCAGGCGCACGCTCCGCTTCTTCAGATTGGTTCTGCACTCTCCGTTTTGGTGTAAACGCCAGTTTCAACTTATATCATGTTTACAGCTTTTATTCATCAACCCAGGAAGGTGAGCGGGTTTTGCGCGAAGACAACGGACAACTGACTCAACATAGCGATTTTATCTATCATCTGGAATATCACGTACCTGTACAGGTATATGACCGCGACACCCATATTGAGATCGGACTAATCACACGTTTCGATAATCAATTTGTCGAAATTGCCGACACTCTTTTTCATCGGCGCCGGTTCCGTTTTATCTCCCGCCCCGGATATTAGAAATTCGGCAGGCACTGTTTCACTCCCAATATAACGGCACGCCGACAGGGGTTACATTTTCCATTGATCCGGAAAACGTAACCCCTCTACTACTTTATGCAGACATCCTTATTCAATTTCAAACAGCTTGCTGATTGACAATTCCTCATGAACCCGGATAATGGCTTCTCCGAGCAAAGGTGCTACAGACAACACTTTAAGTTTGCTTGTCGGGTTAGCATGCGTAATCGGAATGGTATCCGTTACGATTACTTCCTTCAGCGGTGCATTCTCCAAGCGTTCCATCGCAGGTCCGGACAATACCGGGTGAGTACAGCAAGCGTATACTTCCTTCACGCCGCCTTCCATCAGAGCATTCGCTCCTAGTACAATCGTTCCCGCTGTATCAATGATGTCATCGATCAGAATTGCTGTTTTACCTTCGATGTTACCGATAATGTTCATCACTTCGCTGACGTTCGGCTCTGGACGACGTTTGTCGATAATTGCGAGAGGTGCATTCAGGAAGTCCGCCAGTTTCCGAGCGCGTACTACGCCGCCGTGGTCAGGCGATACAACAACCGGATTTTCGATCTGTTTCGAGCGGAAATATTGAGCCAAAATCGGCACGCCGAGCAGATGATCGACCGGAATATCGAAGAATCCTTGAATCTGCATTGCATGCAAGTCCATCGCGATTACACGGGTTGCACCCGCTTTTTCGATCAGGTTAGCAACCAGTTTGGCTGTAATCGGGTCACGCGAACGGGCCTTACGGTCCTGTCTAGCATAGCCATAGTACGGAATAACGACGTTAATCGTCTTGGCAGATGCCCGTTTAAGTGCATCAATCATAACGAGCATTTCCATCAGGTTGTCATTAACCGGCAAGCAAGTAGACTGCACGATATAAACGTGACAGCCCCGAACACTCTCAGAGAGTTTCACTTGGATCTCACCATCACTGAAGCTGGTTGTGTGAGATTCACCCATAGGAATTCCGATATAATCAGCAATTTGATGGGCAAGCTTGGGGTTAGAATTGCAAGTAAATATTTTTAATTTCGAATCAAAATAAGTCATAAAATAAAAACCCTCCGTGCTGGTTCATTGGAATCTATAAGCGTCTGCGACATGTCGGCACCCCCCGATGTTCGGGAGGCAATTCTTAATATCAATACCCCTTATTCGGGTTTGGCATTTTGTTTCTTAGCTTTGGCACGACCACGAATTTTCTCCGCATATCCAGGTTTGTTCTCCTGGCGTGGGCGGGCAATCGCAAGATCGTTTTCGGGAACAGAATGGGTAACGGTAGAGCCCGCAACAACATATGCGCCTTTTCCTACCGTGACAGGTGCAATCAGATTGACATTGCTGCCTACGAACGCATCATCTTCAATCGTCGTTACAGCTTTATTATATCCATCATAATTCACCGTTATTGCCCCACATCCAACATTTACGTTTTTCCCTACTTTAGCATCCCCAATATAACTGAGATGAGATACTTTGGAGCCTTCATCAATTGTAGCATTTTTCACTTCAACAAAGTCACCAATTTTTACTTTGCGGCCCAGTTTGGTGCCTGGACGCAAATAAGCAAATGGACCTACAGTTGCTTCTGATCCAACCTCGGCTTGTGACAGTACAGAATGCTTGATTGTAACCCCATCCTGAATGATACTGTCTTCCACATCTGCCTGAGGACCAATATGGCATGCTTCGCCAATGGTAGTTGTACCTTTGAGTATGGTACCCGGATACAATACTGTATCTGATCCAATGGTAACATCCGCCCCGATATATGTCGATGCCGGATCGATGATCGTAACACCGTTCAACATATGTTTTACCGCCAAACGTTCACGCATGAACGCTTCTGCTTGTGAAAGGGCAAGTCTATCATTAACTCCGATGGATTCCGCGATGTCATCTGACATGTATGCTTCCACCACTTCTCCATCATTACGGAAAATGCCAACCACGTCAGTGAGATAATACTCTCCCTGAGCATTCTGGTTCGTCACTTTCTCCAAAGCTGCGAACAACTTGGCATTATCGAAGCAGTACGTACCTGTATTGATTTCGTTCACAGCATCTTCCTGCTCCGTGCAATCCTTCTGTTCCACAATACGTTGTACAGAACCATCTTCTCCGCGAATAACGCGGCCGTACCCTTTAGGATTGTCCAGTTCAGCTGTGAGAACCGTTGCTGCTGCTCCACGGCTCTCATGGAGCTTCATCAGTCCTTCCAGCGTCTCGCTGGTCACAAGTGGTGTATCTCCACAGACAACAATGGTTGACCCTGCTTCACTGCCGAGCAGAGATTTAACCTGCTTCACCGCATGTCCTGTTCCCAATTGTTCAGCCTGAAGCACGTACTCTGCTCTGGAACCCAAAAATGACTGCACCGCTTCGGCACCATGACCGACCACAACGACGCTGCGTTCAACGCCTGCGCGAAGAGCTGCATCCAACACGTGACCCACCATCGGTTTACCGCATACGGGATGCAGTACCTTGTACAATTTCGATTTCATCCGTTTGCCTTGCCCTGCAGCAAGAACGATTGCCATTCTTTTCAAAATTTACGACCTCCTGTTCTGAAAAACCCATCGTTTGACCTTACCTGTATATATCCGATGAGTAACGTTCAGCCGGCTCTGCGCCGGTCTTGTTCATCGCCTGCTGTCTCTGTAATCACGCGTAACAACGCGGACACCAACAAATCGTGACCTATATGTATACGCCGTGTACCTGCGAGCTTAACCGATTCCCATGATTCCTAAGATGCCGCCCTGTTACCAAGCGCACGCTGCGCTTTTTGTTCTTTCAACATTTTGCAACACTTAAGCTGCGAAAATGCTCTTCTGTGAATAAACTCAATACTGAATATATCTTATTCCGGTCAAAAAGAAAAGAGAGCCATAAGACATGGCTCTCTTTTCCTTCGAACCCCAATAATGTTCTCAGGCACCTTCTTCAATGACTTCTTCCTCAGTTGCTGCGCGATCATACTCAGTCAAAACAGCTGCTTGAATCTTCTCGCGAGTACCGGAAGAGATCGGGTGGGCGATATCACGGAATTCTCCGTCAGGAGTCCGCTTGCTCGGCATAGCAACAAACATTCCGTTATTGCCATCGATGACGCGAATGTCATGAACGACGAATTCGTTATCGATGGTAATGGATGCGATAGCCTTCATTCTCCCCTCAGAGTTAACACGGCGGAGTCTGACATCCGTAATTTGCATGTGTGTGTTCACCACCTTTTTCCATCAGAACTTGGTGTATAATTCCACACAGCCTATACGAACTCCTTCTTTTTATAACCACAAAAATGTCCTAATTTCAGGAATTTTTTTATTTAATACACAATTCGACATCGTTAGTGCCAGGTCGATGGAAAAGAACCTTTCCCGACATGTAATTCGTCATGATTCTACAGGTCAAAATAGTTGCCAGGCTTGACGGAAATGTGTCTGCTCTTCGCATCAACCGCCGTCAGCTTCGCCAGAGATATGTAGTCCGTCAGCAGTCGTTCTTCTGAATCAACCGATCCAGATTCTACTAATACGCCTACCCCGGCTACCGTGGCATTAAACTCGGCCAATAGGTCGATCATCCCTTGGACGGTTCCCCCGGCTTTCATAAAATCATCTACAATGAGCACTCTGGAGTGCTCACGCATTGCCCTGCGAGATAGGGACATGGTATGTAGGCTTTTATGGGACCCGGATACATAATTGATACTTACGGCCGATCCTTCCGTAGCCTGATGGTCCCTGCGCACGAGCACTACAGGCAGGTTGAGCTGGGCTCCGGTCGCATAAGCAAGTGGAATCCCTTTGGTTTCGACCGTCATCACCACATCAATATTCATATTGCCAAAGGCCGTTGCAAAAATCTTGCCGGCTTCATTCATCAATGCGGGCTGTCCAAGCAGGTCGGACATGTACAGATATTCACCAGGGAGTATCCGGTCCGGCTGCGCGAGCTGGGTAGAAAGTCGTTCTGCAAAAGCCAGTGCCAGTTCTCTGGACACCTTTGGAATCCACTTTACCCCCCCGGCTGCTCCAGCCAGTGTATGCAGTTCTCCCGAACCACCTTCTTCGAACACTTCCTTGATAATCGCCAAATCTTCACTGATCGACGACTTCGCAGCTCCATAGCGTTCGGCAAATGTGGTCAACGGAATAACCGTATGCGGTCTAGACAATAAGTACTGCGTCATTTCAACCAGCCTTGCGCTTCGTTTTAATTTCTTCACAGAGATCCATCCTCACGATCACGGAAAACATCCAAATCCGAATAATTATTTAAAAATATACCACCTTTATACGTGTTTGTACATTATAAAAGCGAATATTAAGTTAGCATACGTACGGCATACACTTCTTTACAGAAGCCTCGCAGTCCATTGTAGACTCGGGCAACCTTGGACTCTTTGGAGACTAGCCCAAACACGGTTGGACCACTGCCTGACATTAATACTCCGTCTGCTCCAAGCCGAATCATGGCATCTTTCAGATGCTGAACTTCCGGATACAGCTTCAACGTTACGTCCTCAAGCACATTCCCCATCTGCCCACACACTTCGGCAAAGGATTGGTTGCGAATGGCCTGCTCCATTTTGGCAGCACTCGGATGACGAACAATCTTGTCGCTGCGGAAACGTCCATAGACGTCGGCTGTAGACACATTAATCGGCGGCTTGGCCAAAATCACCCAACATTGAGGCGGATTCGGCATCGGTGTCAGTTTCTCCCCACGGCCTGTAGCGAGTGCTGTTCCACCTGTAATGCAGAAAGGCACATCAGACCCCAGTTCGGCTCCGAGCTCCTGAAGCTCTTGATCCGGGATGTTGAGACGCCAAAGGCGATTCAATCCACGCAGCGTTGCTGCTGCATCACTGCTGCCACCAGCAAGTCCGGCGGCCACCGGTATTTTTTTGTCTAGATGAATATGAACTCCAGTTTTCACATCATAACGCTCTTTGATAAGCCTGGCTGCCTGAAAAGCCAGGTTCTTCTCATCCAGGGGGATATATCCCGCCTGACTGGAGATAAAGATCGTGTCACGAGGAAGCTCAGACATTTCCAGTCGATCGGCAAGATCCACCATCGTCATGATCATCTCAACTTCGTGAAATCCATCTCTTCTTTTATGTAAAACGTCTAGCATCAAATTGATTTTAGCAGGCGCTTTTTCGTAAATTTTCAAGGCGTTCACCCGTCCTCACCTTTTCCCTAAGACAACTTAACATATTATATCAAAATGGGGCTGTCAAGTCATTTCTATTCCGTATCCATGGGGAAAAAGCGAGGTCATTCCTGCCGGATTGCCCCGCTCTCCAAACCGATTGAACCGGATTACGATTTGCGTGCCGCTTCTTCCGCAAGTTGAATGGCCCGTTTCACCATATTGCCCGCATCCTTCGCTTTGATCCCGCCCCAACCTTCCTGCTGGACGGTATCATAGAACCCCAGGTCTTTTGCCAGTTCATTCTTGAGTTCATCCGACATTACACTTCTTCTTCTCCGGCTCATGGGTCATCCTCCTCGAAATAGTTCATTCATGATAAGTCCATTCGTATTCGGGACTATTTGCCCCCAGGCCAAGAAAAATGCCTTGAACCTGTCCAAATAGTATGCCGCTTCTTCCCCAGACTCATTCCTGATCAACTATGCCTCTCCGATGAATCGAGCGGGATTATTGCAAAAATAAAAAAAGCGACCTGCCCAAGGGGGCAGAATCGCCGTAAATCGATACTTACGTCTCCATGTAGGAGCTATGCGTCTGGCTGCCTGGATCAAATACCATGACTTCCACCGATTCCGTAAGTATATCAGCATAACTGTAGGATACTCGCTTGAAAGTTTCTTGCTCCTCATCAAGCTTGACAATAAAAACAGAAGGGTACGTTTCTTCCAATACACCCGTACGCTCAATGGTCTTACGGCGGCCACCATTAGCCCGCAGCATAATTTTCTGACCGATATGTGCATCGAGATTGCGTTTGATATCCAATAGCGTATTTTTAGCCATTGTCGACGACCACCTCTTTTCTTGTCCATTATACCGGATTTTACAGTCATTGTCAAATCAAAACTAATTATTATATCAGTATCAAAAAGTTGTTGTCAATGAATTTTTTTGCAAACAAAAAAAGCCCCTAAATGGGACTTTCTTCTGCCATCTTCAGACGGCTGATGGATTCACTTTTAACGTGGATAAATCATTCAATCCGGGCAGACCTACGCGATAACTTCCCCGTGTCTCTACGCCCCCCACACCCTGACTACCACTAATTGTGTTATGCAAAATGTCATTCATGTTCACGGTTTCCCGCACCGACGTGAAGGCTGCCTTGGCTGCCACATAAACTGGGTCCAGAGCATGAATGAGAATTCGGCCTGGTGAACTGGCAAAGTTAGCTCCAGCCCGCAGCAAGGCCTCAAAGTGGGACTGACACGCGCCAGCTACAATCGTGAGCGCATCAAGATGACGCTCATATTGCCTAGCCACCTGAATAGCAGATACGAAGTTTTGCGAATTTTTGTAGCTGCCCAGACTGTATAAGTCATAGGGCTGACGGGTCTTGAGTACTCCATCATGGCCAGTAATGACAACGATGTCCGGACGCACTTTCGGCAGCAGACGATATAAAGTGTCGGCCATGGCAGACTCATGTACATATTGCCCCTCTGCGGGAACACGAAGCTGCTCATAAAGGTTCATGCTTTTTTTTAGATAATTAGGATCGCCATCCAAGTGCAGTACTTTGCCAGGCATCTCAAAATAAGCAGGCTCTTGTTGAACAGACCATTCCTGAACCAAACCTTCACGATTGCGCTCAGCCTGTTCCATTCGATTCTGCTGCAGGCGTGAGAGCGTTTGATGTGCCTTCACGTGAGCCTGCCTCGTCTTCGCACTCTGCGGTTCATAAGGAACCTGTATCAAATCGTCCACAGGGGAATCGGCTAACAGCCGGAACTCGGTCCCTTTAATGATGGCACCGTCCGACTGGAGGCCTTGCACCCGAAAAGTCACATCTCCACCGTATGACTTTCGAACGACCAAGTCTCCGATATTCATCAACATAATCACCTCTACCCCATCGTATGGGCAAAAACCCGGATTGGTTCATCCGAATTTTACAGAGCTGCACGTACTCCAGCTTCCCACATTACGGTACAGAGTGTTGCATACTCCTGCAGGCTCAATGTTTCTCCCCGTCTTGAAGGTTGAATACCGGCCTGCTCCAACAGCTGATCAGCCTGTTCTCTGTTCTCCTTTGTGAAGAAACGAGCTTTCAAATTATTTGAGATTGTTTTTCTACGCTGCGCGAAGGAAGCCTGTACCACTTCGAAGAAATGTGCCTCGTCGGGAACTTCAACCGGTGGTTGCTCACGCACCTTTAACTTGATTACTGCCGATTCCACATTAGGCTGCGGAATGAAAACCGTGGGCGGAACAATACAGACCAATTCCGGCATACTGTAGTACTGAACCGCAATGCTCAGACTGCCATAGTCCTTTGATCCCGGTGAAGCAGCCATGCGTTCGGCCACTTCCTTCTGGATCATGACTACAATGCTGTCTACAGGCAGCTTCTCTTCGAGCAGCTTCATCATGATTGGTGTCGTTACATAGTAAGGCAGATTGGCAACAACACTCACTTTATCTACCGTTCCAAAATCAGTGCGGAACAGCTCGGCTAGATCCAGCTTCAGCACGTCCCCGTGATGCACACGAACATTCGGATAAGGCTGCATCACTTCACCCAGAATCGGGATCAATCTCTGATCAATCTCTACAGCCGTAACAGGACCAGCTACACGAGCCAGGCGTTCTGTGAGTGCGCCAATACCTGGTCCGATCTCCAGTGCGCCCTTGGACTCGTCCAGATCAGCTGCATTTACAATTTTGTTAAGTATATTTTGATCGATCAGAAAGTTCTGACCCAGGCTCTTCTTGAATGAAAATCCGTGTCTTTGAATAATTTCTTTGGTTCGTTTGGGTGTTGCAATCTCTACGGTTCCTTCCATGCCTTTCATACGCTCACAATCCTTCACGTTCAATTTGCGATAATGCTTCGGAGAATTCTTCCCGGGTAATCTGGAATACACTCAACCGCTTGTGGAACTGCTTGCCGTTGCAATAACCTATACCCAGCAGATTGCCCATCTCCATACGACGTGCAGCAGCCTGTGGGTGCACAATCAGTCCCGCCGCAATCAGATCCTCCCAATCGATCAGACTTGGGGCGCCTTCATATGACGTGTGTACACGAGCCAGTGCATGACGAATCGCCTCCGGTGAGGCGTTCTCCACTCCGATGTCGCCCTTGCGCGTAGCATCTGCCTCCGGAATGAAAGCATGCTTGCAACCAGGTACTTTATTGGCGATGATCTTACGAATACGTTCACCAGCATGATCCGGATCTGTCAGTACGATGACACCACGTCTCTCTTGAGCAAGTGCAATCCGCTTTAGAATGCGCTGGTTGATGGCAGATCCACCAGTCTCGATCGTATCTGCCTGAACCGCACGTCGAATGGCTACGGTGTCATCACGACCTTCTACCACGATCACTTCTTTTATCATGTTCCATTTCTTCCTTTCTAACGCAAAAAGAAGAGGAATATCCTCTTCTCTGCCAAACGGCGGGGGAGACTGAATTCAGACCCCTCCGCCGCATATTCCGCATGAATCATTCATGCTTATATTTTATAGCATTCCCATTTCAAAGTAAAACGATTTTAGTTCGCTTCCGGCTTCACCGGACCAATCACATATACCGTCTTGCCTTTCTTCCGTCCGAAGTTCAGGGCATGCTTCACACTATCATAATACACATCAATTTTGTTGCCTTTAATGGCACCACCTGTGTCTTCCGCACGACGGAAGCCAAGGCCCTCGATATACACCCACCAGCCAATTGGAATGACTTTGGGATCAACTGCAATGGTACGTCCCTCGGTGACCCGAGTACCTGATGCTGTTTTTGTGCCGATACCGGGCTCTTCAGAAGAGTATGCCGTCATGGATACATTTTTTAACACTTTAGAATATTTAAAAGAACTTCCTGAGACGGTAATTACTTTGCTGCCCGAGGCAGCGGTTTTCTTCGAGTTCGTGGTTGTTGCTGTTTTTGTCGTGGAAGTCTGCGCTGATACCGTCTGAATCACTGGCTCTTTCACAACAGGTTTGGCTTTGGTACCAACGGCGATCACTTTATCAACGCGATTCGTTGCGACCGATTTACCCACCATTTTTTTGGAAACCAATTCTCCATCCTGGAACACCTTTTCAATATGCTGTACAAGCGTGCCTTCTTTACCGCTCACAATGACACGATTGTCGCCTTTGTACAAGCTAGGGTCAGCCGTTTTGATCACTTTATAAGCAATCGGCTGTTCCACTTCCACCGTACGCTTTGTTACCCGCACTACACGAATTTTCATATCCGCTTCGATAGTGGTTCCAAGCGCCGGATACACTTTGTCTTCACTTGCAATCTGAATACCTGATTTTTTAATCGCATCTTTTACCGATGAATCGGTTGTATACAGAGTCTTGGTGTCTCCGTCTGCCGTAATCTTAACTGGAACGGCCCGCTCAATAACGATGCGGTCTCCATCTGTAATCGCCCCATTCAAGGGCATGGATACCTGATCGTGAGGGCTGACTGTGATTGACTGCTCCTCCAGCATTTCCTGAAGCATTCCTGTACGAGTCTCTACCGCTTGAGCCTTGCCATCAATAACCAGTGAAATTTGTTTCCCGGCCTGACCGTAAACGACTAACAAGATCATGATTGTAAGCGCAATTGAGAAAATCGCGATCAATGCCATTTGACGCATGTTCTCATGCTTCCACCGCAACGCGAAAGACTTACTGGATGATCGTGACTCATGGGTCTCTTCTGGTTGGAATGTGCCCACTTCTCCGTCCTCCTTCATAGCCTCGCCGTCTAAAGTAATGCATGATGTCTTTGACGCGACTATACCAAATTTTCTACAGAACACAGATCGGACCAACATAATCCGGTTCTGCACCATGAATCAATCTTCGCAACATGATGTCATCCTCCTGAATACTTACCGTATGATGACAGTATTTCTTTTATTCAAAAACAAAAAAGCCAAAGAAAGAGTTTAAGAGGAACTCTTTCGTGGCTTCCGAATGATTCTGAATATCGGAAATTCATGCACGAGGTTGCCTCTCTTTTTCCGCTTGCGAGGTTAGCTGTCGGGTTCGGGCGAAAGAGAGCCGCCCTATCTCCGGTCATCCGCTCATGGCGGACGCCCTTGAATTCACCCCGAGACCCAAAGAAGAAATCAAATACGGCTTCGCAGATTCATACGCTGCTTTTGGGTCAGCGCATGTTGCGCATCGGCTGCAAACACCGATGTTTAAGCCCTATTGGTTCCCCCGCTCTCCGTTAACGGAGACTCAGCGAGACTGATTCATGAAAGTAATGTTGTTTCATCGGAAAGTGTCCCTTTGTTCATCCCCCGAACATCTGTCCAATTTTCCGCACAACAATTCACTGAAAAGATGATATCCTGTTTCTATGCATGTTGTAAAGCGTTGTTCAAGTACGTTTTTCTAAATATTTGGTTAAAATATTGTAATATTCTTGATTTATTTGGATCAAAAAGCAAATTAACTCCGCCTAACTCACTTTTTCACCTGTTTTGCTCGATATTTTAACGAATCCCAAATCGTTCCATGGCATTTTTGGTCGTTATTGCTGCAATTTCCTCTACCGAAATGCCTTTAATTTCCGCAGCTGCTTCTGCAACCAGACGTACATGCGCTGTCTCATTTCGTTTTCCACGATAAGGGTGCGGTGTCAAATAAGGGGCGTCCGTTTCGATGAAAAATCGGTCCATAGGAACCTTCTCAAGAACCTCTTTGGGCTGCTTCGCATTTTTGAACGTGATTGGCCCTCCGAAGGAAAGATGAAAGCCCAAATCCAGGCACATCTTCGCTGTTTCCCAGCTGCCAGAGAAGGAATGCATAACACCGCCTACTTCCCCGGCCTTCTCTTCACGCAGAATCTTTACAATATCCTCATGCGCATCCCGGTTGTGAATGACAATTGGCATATTTAACTCACGGGCAAGACCAATCTGTTGTCGTAATACGCGATGTTGAACCTCTTTCGGTGAAGTGTCCCAGTAATAGTCTAGACCAATTTCACCAATGGCTACCACTTTTTCATGCTTGCATAAAGATGCAATCCATTCCAGATCACCCTCCTGCATCGTGATTGCATCCACTGGGTGCCAACCTACCGCAGCATAGATAAAATCATAGGTTTCAGCCAGCTTCATCGTGGACGGAATGGTCTCCCGATTAAAGCCCACGTTAATCATGCGACCAACGCCTGCATCCACGGCACGCTGAATCATTTCCTCGCGGTCCTCGTCGAATTGTGGTGCATCCAGGTGTGTGTGTGTGTCGAACAACATCATGCTGTATTTCTCCCTTCATGTCGAATAAACGACTATCTCTTTTTAATCTATCCTGTACATCTTAACCAGAACATAAATATTACTAAATTGGATCATGTTTTTTTATATTTCATTCCATTAGTTTATTGAACACAACATGTAGAACGAACAAGTTCCTTCATATCTATATGTGTTATTTTTAGCAACTTGGGTTGTATTCTAATTGCTCAGATTACAAAATTATGTCGATCTACATGTACTCTCCATTAAAGCAGATTACTGTATCATGAAAAATAGCTCTTTTCGAAAGCTTTTTTGCATCATGATTCTTGAACAGCATTGCACATCATTTAATGTGAGAAATAGGGGCGAATATGGGACGGTAATTCATGAACAATCGCATCCACCTTATTCTGCGGATAATACAAATGATGTTTTCCGCGATGAAGACCACTGATTGAACGGACAATGTCGGACACCTCTGACAACTCATGTAACTTGTCTTGCCGATCAAGCAGCAAAATCTGCTTGTCCGTGGATTCATCCGGACGAAACACATCATACGGATTATCCGTTGGAAAATCAATTTCTAGATCATACTCGGGATTGAGACCGGCTACAGTGAAGGCTTCCCGAATCTCTTCAATCATGTTTACGTCGATCTGTTCAATCTCTACATACTTATATAATTTGCGATCTATAAATCGTTCGCATAACTCACTTAGAACAGTATCGTCCTCTTTGCGCCACTGCATAAATGCCGTCTGAATCAAAGCTTCGTCCAGTTGCAAATATTCTTCCACTGATAAATCTCCATTGAATAACTGGGGCAGTGGATCAATCATGAAGCGGAATTGAAAACCTTGCTGTATGAGACTTTTTGCCCGCTTAAATATTTGCCGCAATATAATTTCCGAACTCCGGGTAACCGGATGAAAGTAAATTTGCCAGTACATCTGGTACCTGGACATCAAGTAATCCTCCACGGCGTGCATGCCAGACTCCTTGACCACAATTCGTCCGTGATATGGACGAAGCATACGCAGGATACGGTCAAGGTCAATCGTCCCATAATTTACACCTGTAAAGTAGGCATCCCGAAGCAAGTAATCCATGCGGTCCGCATCGAGCGGACTGGTAACCAAATTAACAACAATAGGTTGCTCATACGTTTTTTGAATAACAGAAGCCACCTTCTCGGGAAAATCAGGAGCATACCGTCTTAAGATCGCCCCTACTTCGGTATCACCTGTAATGATCCGACAAGTCCAATCCTCATGATTCATATTGAAAGCTTCTTCTATAGAGTGAGAGAATGGCCCATGTCCAAGATCATGGAGCAATGCTGCGCAAAGGGCTACCGTCTTTTCCTCCTTTGGCCAATCTGAATAGTGACTTCTTTCGAATTGGGAAATAATCTTACGCGTAATTTCGTAAACGCCCAAGGAATGTGAGAAGCGGCTGTGCTCTGCACCATGGAAAGTAAGAAACGATGTTCCCAACTGACGGATTCGGCGTAAACGTTGAAACTCGGGCGTGTTAATCAACTGCCATATAATCGGATCTTGCACATGGATATAATTATGTACCGGATCTTTAAACACCTTTTCTTCCGTTAAACGCTGTTCCATGTCTATTCACTCCTTTAAATATCGTTTGTATTTGTCGCTTTTCAGTATAATACCACCAAGGATTCGACACGCTTTGACGAATCTTGTCGAATAAGGTAGTTTTGTCGTTTTCCAAATCGACAAAGCTGACATTGATGTTTAAATACGAAAAATGGCTTCCAATCCCTTACCACTCGTAATCTTATCAAAAACAGCCTTTATTTTAAGCTAATTTTAAGGTTGACTGTTTTGGGAATCGTTGGTATGATGAGTATCATAAAACATAAAATAATGTCGAATAATGACAATGATCGTTAGCTGAGAGGAGCACTGATTATAATGATGAAATCAACAGGTATTGTAAGAAAAGTGGATGAACTGGGACGGGTAGTTATTCCAATCGAATTGCGCCGTACGCTCGGTATTGGTGAAAAAGATGCTCTTGAGATCTATGTTGACGGCGAGCGCATCATGTTGAAAAAATACGAACCAGCTTGTATCTTCTGTGGCAATGCAGAGAACGTTACTTATTTCAAAGGTAAAATTGTTTGTAACGAATGTATTTCCGAAATCCCTGCACCTGTGACAAAATAAGAAATATCCGCTATAATAGTCTTATTAAATTGTTATTTCTAACCTTTTTATATTCCTTGATCGCCTTCCCGGTGTGAACCCCACCGCTGGAAGGTATTTTTTTGCTTTATTATTGGTTTTCATTACCCCAAAAATAGAGCTACGAGTCTATACAACTCCAAAAAGAAGAGCGGTGACGTTCGTAATATATTTTTTTCTCCGCTCTACTCGTTTTCATATTCCATTAAGGTTGGACCTAAGGTTCCTTTAAGTGTATGTTCTCTATTTATTGATTCGTTATTAGATTAACGCGTTATATACATCTCGTTTCGTCAAACCCCGATCTGTTGCCGTTTTCTTCATCGCATCTTTTCGACTAAGTCCTTCATTCTCATAATGGCTCACATGATCCTCCAAAGACAGCAGCTGCCACCAGGCTTCCCGCTCCGCCTTACGCTCCTCTTCCCTGATACCTTCTACAAGCAAACAATATTCTCCAAGGGGCGGATGTTCCTCAAGCCATTCTATGCATTCTTGGATACTGCCTCTTGCGAACTCCTCATGACGTTTCGTCAGCTCACGTGCCAGTACGATCGAGCGATCACCCAAAATCTCTTCGAGATAGGCTAACGTTTTGCGAATACGGTGAGGGGACTCATAAAATAACAACGTACCGTTGGACTCATTAAAAGATTCCATCACTTTTCGCATGTCTTTTTTCTCCCGCGGCAAAAAACCGCCGAATGTGAAACGCTCCGTCGGTAAACCGGATACGATCAGAGCTGATAACGCGGCATTGGCTCCAGGGATGGGAATGACCGTAATTCCAGCTTCAAGCGCAAGTTTTACAAGATCGGAACCAGGGTCCGAAATGGCCGGCAGACCGGCATCACTGACGAGTGCCAAATTTTTTCCTTCTATTATATAGCGTATTAGTTCAGGCCCACTGGCTCCCTTATTATGCTCATGGTAACTGAACAACATCGATGGTGTAATCTCAAAATGGGTAAGCAGCTTTCGGGTCTGACGTGTGTCTTCCGCTGCAATGATGTCACAGCTCTGCAATGTTTTAATTGCTCGAAATGTCATATCGTCCAGATTACCGATTGGTGTTCCTACTAAATATAGTTTACCGGCATCATCTGACCGCTCTGCGTAGCTCTTCTGAATATGCAATGTCATCTATAACCCTCCTTCCGTTGTACGTTGTGCATGCTGTGCACCGTAATATATGTCCATAATTTCTTCGCAGTATTTCCCCTCTTCATTGTAGACAATCAGTGGTGGAAGCATGCGTACCTCCGGTTTCCCATCCTTGAGTGCTTCAATCAACACCATATTGGCTTCCAAATGAGCACGGGGATGTACCATCCGAATTCGCTTCGGTTCAAGTTTATACTCACGCATCAGAGAGATGATCTCACCTAAACGCTGCGGACGATGAACCATGGATACTTTACCGCCATTGCGCACCAGTCGATTGCAGGCCTGAATGACTTCCTCCAGCGTACATCCGATTTCATGACGTGCCATGGCCTGATGAGTGTTCATCTTGAGGTCACTTCCATTCAAGGGCATATACGGAGGGTTAACCGTTATAGCATCGTATACAGCATGGCCCGTTTCTTTCACGAGTTCACGTAAATCACCTTCATGGATCGTAATGGATTCTTCCAATGCATTCAGTTGAATGCTACGGCGTGCCATATCTGCCAATCGCGGCTGAATTTCAATGCCTTCCAGACTCGCCTGAGTCCGTGTGGTCAACAGAATGGGAACAACCCCATTGCCTGTACACAAATCAAGCACACGACCACGTTTCGGTACTGAAGCAAATCGGGCCAACAATACGGCATCCATTGAAAAACTAAACACTTCATCACTTTGAATAATCTTCAAATCATGAGAGAGCAAATCGTCGATTCGCTCCGAATCTTGCAGTTTTACTGATATTTCTGTCATATGATACACTCATCCTCCGGTACTCTATATCTCAGACAAGGTTCTTAACCTTGAAAAAAAACCGTAGGGGATCCCTACGGCCACTTCATTTATTCAAAAAAGACAGGCAGAACAGACAATCGCCTTCCGTCCGCAAATGTCCATAATAGACATTGCAGATGTGGAATCCTTCGTGATACAACCGAGCAAGATTATCATACCCTTCACCTACAACATCTTCACCAGTAGCAGGACCCGCAGGCCTTGCTACCGGAGCGAGTGCAGATGCGATGGGCAAATCTGCCGGGGCCTCACGCTTCAGCAGTTTGCGTAACTGCTCATTCTCGATGGTAAGCCGCTGATTATCTTCAAGCAGCTCTTTAACAATCATTTTTAACTCTCCTAAATCACTGTGCAACTGACCCAATTGGGTTTCCATTTCATGAATGTGCGTAAACAGATTTTTCTTTTCCAAGTTTCCACCCCGAAGCAACCTTTATGGTTTACTTGATAACGACGTCATCCAGCGGAAGTTCTTTGACTTTACTGATGTCGAACAGTTGAACATGGACTGTGCGATTACCGGCATTAATGCCGACAACTTTTCCTTCACCCAATGAGGTGACGACCAACTTGCCTACAGCCGGCAATTCTTCTCTCACACTTTCATAGTTATCATGCTCAAATTTCAGACAACACATGAGTCTTCCGCACAACCCGGAAATTTTCGTCGGATTCAGTGACAGGCTCTGATCTTTAGCCATCTTGATTGATACCGGCTCAAAGTCTCCCAGCCAGGAAGAACAACATAATACTCGGCCGCAAGGTCCAATTCCTCCAAGCATCTTTGCTTCATCACGTACACCGATCTGTCTCAGTTCGATCCGTGTCCGGAAAATGCTTGCCAGATCCTTGACCAGCTCCCGGAAATCTACTCTTCCTTCAGCTGTAAAATAAAAAATAATTTTATTGCGATCAAACGTAAATTCCACATCGACCAACTTCATTTTGAGGCCGTGGTCTTTGATTTTATTTAAACAAGTACCGAATGCTTCTTTTGCTGCGCGCTTGTTCTCATCTACGACACGGGCATCTGTCTCGCCCGCAACCCGGATGACCTTTTTGAGCGGCAACACCACATCAGACTCGCCTACTTCTTTCTTGCCAACGACAACCTTACCGTACTCTACCCCCCGCGCTGTCTCCACGATAACGCAGTTTTCTTTTTCAATGGGAAGGTCCAGGGGATCGAAGTAATAAATTTTGCCCGCTTTTTTGAAACGGACACCCACTACACTGTACAAAAAATTAACCCCCTCGTAAGCCAATCCCACTTCGTCTGAAGCCCTGTCTTCTTAGGGAACCCGCCGAAGTTATAACCGTTTGCATATGATTGGAACAAAATCTTCCTCTCCCAGTCTTATGCCAAACCGATCAAAAATTGCTCCAGACAAAGCTGGCCATTGACATTGAAACGCAATTTTTTTCTGCATGCTGCGGCCATATCCATGTAGGAAACCCACTGCTCGGTGCTGCGGGTATGGGCCAACTGAGACAGCATGTCCAACTGATCTATAAAAACGATATGTTCATGCCTACCATACTGGACATACAGCATATCCCTGAACCATAAATGGAACAGGCTAAGCATCGTATCCAGGTGTTCTGAGAGTCCGGTTTTAAAAAGCTTCTGCTGTGCAGAGATCAATGATGTACTTCCTCTACCCAGGGACTCCTTCCCTAATTGTAACATTACGTTTCTAATTTCTGCAAACCAATTCTGCTGGAGAATTTCTCTACATGCTTCCAATCCTGACGCTAAATGGACGGCAGAGCGAGCCAGATTGGCAGGGTGCCCTTCCGCAATCAGCGATTGCAGCATCTCTTCCGGATTCAATGCACTGAAAGGAACCAATTGAGAGCGTGAACGAATGGTGGGCAGCATAGCCTGTCCATTATCCGTAATCAAAATGCCTACCGCGGGCACCTGAGGTTCTTCCAGAAACTTCAGCAAGCTGTTGGCCGCTTGGACAGTCATTTTCTCAGCCTGTTCAATAATATATACTTTGGGATGCCCCGCCTCTGAACGGTACGAAAAGATACGCTGCAGATCCCGAATTTGATCAATTTTAATGTTATTTCCATCCGGTGCAAGCATGGTTAGATCCGGATGATTTCCATGTTCCACCTTACGACATTCAAGACACTGTCCGCAGGCATCATCTTCAAGCTCTGTACAGAATATTGCTTTGGCAAATGTGATCGCCGTCTGCAACTGTCCACTGCCGGATGGTCCGCTAAACAAATAGGCATGACTTATGGCATGGCGTCTCAAACTGCTCTGTAACATCTGCTTGGCTGCCTGCTGACCCATAATTTGTTGAAAGGACATACTTCCTCCTCAGAAGCTTAAATTAATAAGCATTCCCCGAATTTCTCCTACTTGCTGTAATAACGTAATCTTGCCCTCTTCTGTTTCCAAAAGCTCATCAGCCATAGATAATAAGGCAGAGTCAATCTCATCAATTAACTTGTAACGTTTCCCTCTTCCCCGACGATCCCATCCTCGAGTCTCTTTCATAGACACACCACGACGGACCGTTTCCTCCAGAAATCTTTTTACAAGCTGCTTGTATGCTTTTAATTCTCGAATGGTCATGGAACGTGACAAACGATCACCCTGCATCTGAATTTCACTTAATCGGCGGGTAAGTTCAGCCTGTGATGCCCGTTCACCCTGGTGATTCATCATATCAGAGAAATTTTTGGATTGAACCGGTTTGGAGCCGGAATCGGAAGAACTGAGTCCACTCTGCATCGGTCGGAATCCAGGATTGATTTTCATGGAAACGCCTGCTTTCTACCTTAGTAGGCCAATCGACCATCAGCACAGTGCGCGCTGCGCCTGTGCATGGAGGAGACCTTATATATGTGCTACATCATACTCTATATATAATAGTAGTTAAATATCACCACATGGATCTATTCGTTGGTTAGTCAACCTCTGTCCGAAATAAAATCTTCCCTGATCGAAAAGTTTTTTCCGGACAGAGAACGCGATTCTTGATAACAAGAAGGACGCTCAATAGGATTTATGCGAAATGCATCATTAAAAGTGTTCGAATCGATCTACCGGAAGAACAAACACGGTAGCTCCACCTACTTGAACTTCGACAGGTAGCGGCAGGTAAGAGTCGGTTGTTCCGCTCATCGGAGTGACTGGAGTCACGAGCTGTTCACGAACCTTACAGCTGCTGCGAATGACGTTCATTACGGACTCGACCTGACCATCATCGACACCGATCATAAACGTCGTGTTGCCTGCCTTCAAAAATCCACCGGTACTGGCCAATTTCGTAGCCCGAAAATTTGCTTTGACCAATGCGCTGGATAATCGGTTGCTGTCTTTATCCTGTATAATCGCAACAATCAGTTTCATCCTGCATAACCTCCTTCAGATAATAAGCACCTTGTGAAATGCCCTGTCTATATATTAGACAATTACTCGTCAAAATCCTTCAAAATCCCTGTCTCAAGCGACAAAATCATTGCTGCCAAGACCTCTTCTTGCTTTTGAGAAGCATCGATGACTTTGATCCTGTCAGGAAACTGTTCCTTCAGCAGAAAATAGCCTTCACGCACTTTGCGGTGGAACTCCAGACTTTCGAGATCCAGGCGGTTAACTTCACGTCCATCGTGGGCATCAATGCGGGCGAGCCCTGCTTCAGGCTCGATATCCAGATAGAGCGTGACATCTGGCATTAGTTCACCTATTGCAAACCGATTGATGGCCCAAACATTCTCTACACCAAGACCACGAGCGTATCCTTGATAGGCCAGACTGCTGTCGACAAATCGGTCACAGATAACGGTCTTCCCTGCCTTCAATGCAGGCTCCACCTTCTCTGCCAGATGCTGGCTGCGTGCAGCTGCATAGAGCAGCGCTTCGGTTCTTGCATCCATTGCCGTATGAAGAGGATTGAGAATGATGGCACGTATTTTCTCCGCAATTTCAATCCCGCCAGGTTCCCGAGTAACTACATATGGTATACCCTGTTCTTCAAAGTAAGAACCTAGCTTACTGATCATCGTTGTTTTGCCGGACCCTTCTCCCCCTTCCAACGTAATGAATTTACCTCTGCCCTGCATATGCTTCCCTGCTTTCTATATCGATAATTGCTCCTAATTGTGCTGCGATAACTACAATCTCGATCCTCTCATACTCCAGACTATGAATGAACCCGCCCAGAGGTGTATGTTCATGAATTACTCCATAGATTGGTTTGAAAGTATTTCGAGTTTGGTACAAGCTTTCTTATTATAACTACTATACATGATCCCGCGTTAACGGTCAGCTATTCTCCAATATTTCTGTTAAGGCACATAGCCTGATCAGCCATAAATCAACCATACCCATAGAGGGAGCATGACAGAGCCGGCAATAGCACTGACAATCATGGATACGGAACTCAGTGCTACCGCATTTTCTCCATACTCAAAGGATCTTGCCATGCCCAATGCGTGGGAAGCCGAGCCGAGTCCGATCCCATACGCATTTTTGCTACTTACTCTTGCCCATTTCAATATCAGGGGTCCCAATAATATCCCCGAAAATCCCGCTATCATCACAAATAACGAAGTAAAGGATGAATTTCCTCCCACCTGATCAGCCAGTTGAATGGCAACGGGTGTCGTAATGGATTTGGGCAATAAAGCAATAACGATATCTTGCGGATAACCGAGCAGCAGCGATATGGCGGCCCCTGTGGACATGCCAACGATGCTTCCACCCAAGGTCCCCCCTAATATCGGGATAATATTCCGTTTCAGTACATCAAGGTGTTTCGCCAAAGGAAATGCCAGAGAAACTACAGCCGGCCCCAATAACTCCTGTATCCATTTGCCACCAAGCATGTACGTATCGAGCTTAATACCGGAAAGGACCAGAATCAGTACGATTACAGTCGTTGCCGTCAAGACGGGCATAAGGATCGGCCACTTCAACCTTCTATATAGATGAGTCGCCGGAATATATATAGCCACGGTCAAGGCAATCATTCCGATTCCGAGGATGAATGCGAGCATGAGATCGCCTCCTTCTTGCCTTGATGCGTCGATCTCCACGCCATGAGCCATTCACTGATTTTCGCAGACAACAGACAGGTAACCAATGTACTAACGATCAACCCCAGAACAAGCAGCACCGTATTGGCTCTAAAAAAATCAAAATGATTGATTATGCCCACCGTGGGAGGGATAAATAATAATTGCAAGTTCGATTGAAGCCAGGATGATCCTTCTTCGCCCCAGCTTATTCTGATCCATCCCAGTTGAATGACGATGAATAGAAGCAGCATCCCGACAATACTTCCTGTTAACGGCAGATGCAGTACAGCCTGAACCAGGTTGCCTATCCAATAAAAACCGTACATCAGTATGACTTGCAGGACTATTCCCGTATATTTTTTTAGCGGAATATCCAAGGTTTGTTCCCTTCTTTCTTATGTCCAGACAACAATGATGTCCTAACTTGTTTGAGCATTTTGCATAAATTCAAAGCGTGTCTTCTAAACTCAATTATTCCCTGATGATTTTCAATGATTGCAGCGAAGTATCCGATACACCATGAAACCTTGCTCCTTCATCTCTCAGCAGCTTAATACGTGTTATCATGGCCACACTTATTCGCTCACCAGCGTACACAAGAGGTATGCCGGGAGGATACGGAATAACCATCTCCGCAGAGCGAAGACCTACACAATTATCAATGGATACCTCTGTCGTATCCTCCTCCATAATCGGCTGCAACGTAAAAGGGATAGGCTCCGAAAAAGGAGTGCCTTCTTGAAAATTGTTCCACGTGGAAATATAATTTGCAGCCTCTTTTGTAAAACGCTGTGATTGCTCACCAAGAGATTGGCTCTGCTCCTGTTCAAGGCTAATTTGCTGTAAAGCCTGCAACAGGTGCTCGGCATCGCGCAGCGTCGAGCCCAGGCTAAAGAGCAGTACGACGTATCGTTCGTCGCTCATTTCGGGCACGCAGCCGCGCGCTTCCAGCTGCTGCTGCAGCCCATAACCGCTCAGCACCCCTGTGCCGTCATAAATGACGGCCTTGAACGGGTCCTGAGCGGTGTACCCCGCGGCTGAAGGCAACGCCGCCGCGGGCAGAGCTTCAGTCCGCCCCGGTGCACCGGCGGCCTCCGACTTACCGCCAGCTGCCGGCTTCATCCCGGCTGGCGGCTCTTGCTGCAGCAACTGCTCCGGCTGCAGCAACCCGAAGCGCGGCAGCTCCGCGAGGCCACGCTTAAAGGCGTCCAAGGCGGCAAGCCCCGCCGTGAAGGCATTCGCGCCCTGCGTATGCAGCAGACGGCGCGCAAGATCAAGCGAAGCCATCACCGGGTACGATGGGCTTGAGCTTTGCACCATGGCCAGACGCTGACGCAGCAAGGACCGGTTTAACCGTGGTCCTTGAACGTGCAGCATGGCTCCCATGGTGAAAGCAGACAGCATCTTGTGGGTCGACTGCACCACACCGTCTGCTCCGCAAGACAGTGCGGAGGCTGGCAGCTCCGGATGCTGCCCATAATGCGCGCCATGCGCTTCATCCACGAGCAGCGGCATGCCTGCCTCATGGCACACCTCAGCAATGGGCTTCAGATCAGCGCCCATTCCATAATAATTGGGCAAAGTCACAAGTACTCCCTTTGCCTCAGGATATGCTAGGACAGCGGCCTGCACCGTCTCAAGCGACGGCATCACCGCAAGTCCACTCGTTGGATCAACCCATGGCTCCAGGAATATAGCCCTTGTGCCTGCCAGCATCAACCCGTGAATGACGGACTTGTGCACATTACGCTGTACCAGTACTAGACTATTAGGTTCATTACATACGGTCAGCAGTAAAGACAAATTACCAGACGTACTGCCTCCGACAAGAAAGAAGCTCTCCTCTGCTCCAAAACAATCCGCTGCCAGCTGCTGTGCCTCCAATATAACCCCTTCTGGATGATGCAAGTCGTCCGTCCCCGAGATTTCCGTTACATCCAGCCGCATCATCTCCAGAAACGCACTCACCGGTACTACATCTACATCTACATCTACATCTACATCTGCTGCAGATCCGTCAGTTCCATTCCCAGCATGAACCGTCAGCCCGCGAATTTCACTGCCATGCCCTTGTCCTTGTTCCTCAGCTTGTCTGAAGCACTCTTCCCCTTCAGTTACTGGCCATCCCAAACTTTGTTTTCCTTTTGCCTGATCCTCATTTCGCTGAATTTCACCAGCTCCCCCATCTAACTGCTGCTGGTCCGCTTGCTCCAGTAACCTTCGATAGACTTGTCCATTCTTATGCCCAGGTACATGAAAAGAACGCTGCCCTGAATCACGATACGCAAGCAACGCCTCATATAAAGGTGCGGTATTTGATTTATGCTCCATTGAATAATCATCCTGTACATTTATAAATTTTGATACGGTCCGTACCAATGCTCTCTCTAACAACAGAGACCTTTCCACGCTTATTTCTCTCCTACGATCTGCTGTATTCAAAATGTGTAGGTAAAGCACTTCTCCTTTCATTATATCAGGAATTGTCCAGCCCCCGTGCAAACCACCGTTTCCACCGATGCAGCAGCATCATATCCAGTCACCCCATGGGTGCTTATCATGTCCATTTTCCCCTTCTTATTTACCTGATAGAAACAGAAAAAGGCCCCTAGGGCCTCTATGCACATCGATACAAATCAATGTGATGTATCACTAATATGATATAACGCTCTTTATGCGTTCTTTTGCACCCAAATCTGCTTCATCTGATGAATAAAATAATTGTACTTGGCATCTTGTGCATCCGTATGAACCATTTCTGCTTCGCAAGCGTCACATATAAATTCAGATACAATAAAAATGCCTTCTCTTTTGGTCTGTTCGCAGATAATGCATGTGTGTTCGGCGTGTCCTTCCATCAACCATCCCACCTTGTTTTACGTATTACTATCAGTATTGCACAGTTTCTATTATTTTAAACCTTTTCATAGTGCTTTCTTTCTATAAAATATATATATTCGCCTACCCCTCTATGGGTGTCTGTACCGAAAACAAACAGAAGAAAAATGCCATTCGTTCTATACTTCAGCGAGACAGCCTGCATTTGTTACCCCTTCTCCTTAACCTTATAACGTCTCTAAAACCTCGCAGACCTGCAATTTCTTCTATTATATGAAAACCATTTTGGACAGCCATTACAAGAAACATTCCCGCACTTCATTGTATTTCTTATGTAATTATCTCCTGCTTCTACAGCTAAGAAAAACTTATATTCTATAATCTTAAAAAAACTTGGATTTTCAGCCGATATATAATACATCACCATTCAGAACCTGACAGCCAGGTCGTTCAAAGGTATACTTGTATAGAATTATTCTACTTCCATATCTTGTACATCAATCTGGAGTACATACAAGGTTCAAATGTGCAACTCAGCGTCATCCATTTCCTTATTTATGAAAACGAATACCTTTTACAAATGAACGTGATCCCAGAAGGAGGATTTGTAATCGTATGATCGCCGAACCGGAGAATAAAGCAACCTTTTATCAATACCGGCTTCTGAAAAAAAAGGCCATTGCCCGCAGCGTAATCTTCAGCTATCTGTCTTTACCTGTAATTATGCTTTTGTTTAATCTGTTAGCATTCTCCTGGACCGGCCTCTTCTACTTTATCCTGGCAGGCCCGATCACACTATGGATACATTATGTCATCGCCAGAACCATATTACTGCTGGTCCGTACCTCCTATGCACGTCGTTGGCGATGGAATCTCAAAATGCCTTGGTTCGGCTATATTCCAGACCAACATTTTAGCTACCGTATGTTCGTCCGGGTCCACCTCAATATGAGCTGGATTGGATTATGCATCATTACCGTCTGTTTAATATGGTCACCCTTGTCCTTCACCCTATCGTTGATTTTCTGGCATCTGTGGCTGCTTGTACCTCGTCTATATGTTGTACTTGTTCTGTCACGCGAACGTAAAGACGGGCTTATCAAATTAAATGAACAAGATGTCTCCTACTACCTGCAATAATCGTTCTTCTATCTGTTATCTATAACCTTGCCTACACGCAATGTACAGTAGAACCCAGTAATACATAAATCGCTAAAGCTCATCCATACCTTCTATTCAAACTGACGTAACCACTCCTATGACACGCTTCTTTAAATACTACGTCATGCTTCCAAACCTTAAAGGTTATCCACAGTGGATAACCTTTATTCATTCTCCCTCCCTTTCTCCCTTATCCACAGCGTGGGTATAGTTAAAATGGTTATCCCCAATAGAGTTCATTCATTTCCGTTCCGTCACTCCCTAGCTTATTGAATACCGTTTCTGATATTGAGTATGTATTAGGCTCATAATCGCTCCTTTCGGTATCTTCTCCCCTCTTCTATGTTTAGTTGCTCTACAGACGACTGAAACCAGCCTCTACAGGCACCTACTATCTTTGCTATCTATGCCTCATGTCTCCTGTGTGAGTGCTGTAAGCCTGCCTCTCTACAGCTCCTGGTTAAGTCACCGCCAAATGAAAACCTCCGAACGATCCATTGCTCATCTAATATGGTTCATGATAGACAAAAATAAATACAAAAAGCCCCCGATCAGTGATCGGGAGCTTTACTATCATACGGACCATTACACCGTTAATTGTCGAACCATTACATCAAAGTACAACTCATTCAGTCATCATCATCAAGTGATTTTACTGTCGTCTGAGCAGCTTCACTTTTCGGAACCATTACCGTGAAGAAGCCATCATGTACAGCTAGATGTACAGTATGCCCTTCTTTAGCAAATACACGTAGGGAACTTGAGTCATTGGATGTACTCTTGGCTTGCTTTTCTGTCCAACCCCAGCTCTTAATCTCGTCTAGATACACCTCAGGAATACTAGTGCTCTCACTAATACCAGATAGCGTATATCGAACATAATCCATATCCGAATTGTTTTCAGACTGGTCAGATTTATTCGCCACTTTAGGAACCGGGAAACCCTTCTCGTTTACCGCTCCTTCATAAGAAGTCCATGCAGATCCTGCTTCACCGCATCCTACAAGCACGCCTACCAGGCCGAGCAAGAGAAACGAATGAAGAACTAGTCTTCGCCAACTTGTCACACACACCCTCCTTTTCACAGCTGCACATTCCAGCTCTGTGGTCAGGTACTTTTAGCATATTTAACATAGTCCTATTATACTGGTTTCGAATGCGTTTTCCGTAACAAAAATGTTACCTTCATTTCAAGACTTTTTAAGGCATTCATTTACCCTCTTTTGAAGGTCAATTCAACCTCTATTTATATGAGCTTCCAACGCCAGATTTCAGTCCATCTTCAAATAACTAATCCTGTATTTTTGCTTATAAACAAATAAAAACCACCACCGAATAACATCGGCAGTGGTTCTTTGCTTGGCGGCGTCCTACTCTCCCAGGACCCTGCGGTCCAAGTACCATCGGCGCTAGAGGGCTTAACGGTCGTGTTCGGGATGGGTACGTGTGGAACCCCTCCGCCATCGCCACCAAACGCATAGCTTAGCTTACATTCAGAGTTTATTCTCTGAAAACTAGATCCGAAACGAAATTTGCGATTTATAACCTGCATATTTGGATAAGCCCTCGACC
>NZ_JAAIFP010000036.1:0-28659 GCF_010747435.1 Paenibacillus sp. ALJ109b | reverse complement strand
AGGGCTTATCCAAGATATGCAGGTTGTAAGTCGCACATTTCGTTTCGGATCTAGTTTTCAGAGAATGATCTCTGAATGTAAGCTAAGCTATGCGTTTGGTGGCGATGGCGGAGGGGTTCCACACGTACCCATCCCGAACACGACCGTTAAGCCCTTCAGCGTCGATGGTACTTGGACCGCAGGGTCCTGGGAGAGTAGAACGCCGCCAAGCGTAAACCCATTACGGGTTTCAATATGATATATAATGTGGGCCCTTAGCTCAGTTGGTTAGAGCGCACCTCTGATAAGGGTGAGGCCGGTGGTTCGAGTCCACCAGGGCCCACCATATAAGTTTTAAACCACAGTGTATGGGGCCATAGCTCAGCTGGGAGAGCGCCTGCCTTGCAAGCAGGAGGTCAGCGGTTCGATCCCGCTTGGCTCCACCATTCCCTGATAGCTCAGTTGGTAGAGCACTCGACTGTTAATCGAGTTGTCACAGGTTCGAGTCCTGTTCGGGGAGCCATTAAGGCCCGTTGGTCAAGGGGTTAAGACACCTCCCTTTCACGGAGGTAACAGGGGTTCGAATCCCCTACGGGTCATAGCTATATTTATTAGCTTAAAAAAGGGATGAGAATCCCAAAGGTTCGTCGGAGGATAAGCTTCGTTAGCAACGGCATCGCAGTCTCGAACGAAGTGAGAGTATTCCCTACGGGTCATATATATGGAGGCTTAGCTCAGCTGGGAGAGCATCTGCCTTACAAGCAGAGGGTCGGGGGTTCGATCCCCTCAGCCTCCACCATATCATTTTCTAAATAACGCGGGGTGGAGCAGCCCGGTAGCTCGTCGGGCTCATAACCCGAAGGCCGCAGGTTCAAATCCTGCCCCCGCAATTATACTTTCTTTCAAGAAAGTGATCTGGAACCGTGGTGTAGTTGGCCTAACATGCCTGCCTGTCACGCAGGAGATCGCGGGTTCGAATCCCGTCGGTTCCGCCATTTTAATCAAAAAATTAAATAAGGCTCGGTAGCTCAGTCGGTAGAGCAGAGGACTGAAAATCCTCGTGTCGGCGGTTCGATTCCGTCCCGAGCCACCATTTATCACCACTTAATATGCCGGTGTAGCTCAACTGGTAGAGCAACTGACTTGTAATCAGTAGGTTGGGGGTTCAAGTCCTCTCGCCGGCACCATGTAATCCTGGAGGATTAGCGAAGCGGCCAAACGCATCAGACTGTAAATCTGCTCCCGTACGGGTTCGGTGGTTCGAATCCATCATCCTCCACCAGTTTTTCGAGTCATTAGCTCAGTTGGTAGAGCACCTGACTTTTAATCAGGGTGTCGAAGGTTCGAGCCCTTCATGACTCACCATTATATGCGCGTGTGGCGGAATTGGCAGACGCACTAGACTTAGGATCTAGCGTCTTTGACGTGGGGGTTCAAGTCCCTCCACGCGCATCCCTTATATGCGGAAGTGGCTCAGCGGTAGAGCATCGCCTTGCCAAGGCGAGGGTCGCGGGTTCGATTCCCGTCTTCCGCTCCAATATTTTGCGCCCTTAGCTCAGCTGGATAGAGCGTTTGACTACGAATCAAAAGGCCGGGAGTTCGAATCTCTCAGGGCGCGCCATTTATAACTTCATATGCCGGCGTGGCGGAATGGCAGACGCGCTCGACTCAAAATCGAGTGGGAAACCGTGGAGGTTCGAGTCCTCTCGCCGGTATAGATAACGGGATGTAGCTCAGCTTGGTAGAGCACCTGGTTTGGGACCAGGGGGTCGCATGTTCAAATCGTGTCATCCCGATTTTTACATGCGGGTGTAGTTCAATGGTAGAACTTTAGCCTTCCAAGCTAATAGCGTGGGTTCGATTCCCATCACCCGCTTTAAAAAAATACAAAAAAAGAGATGGCAGAAACCATCTCTTTTTTTGTATTTTTTTACGTTTCCATCATCCTCCGAACACGTACTCCCATGTTAGTAACTTATCGGATCATAGCTTTATTAACAGTGGGATAATACACAACACCACAGTGATAAAGCTATGTTTATTTGCCATTTTGTAAAACGCTTACAAAAATATCTTGCCTAATCCTTCAGCCTGTAATACTATATCAATTAAGCGCTTAACCTTTAGGGGTAAGGCGCTTAAACTTAACTTAGATTAAGCGCTTAACCCGTAAAGGGAAGGGAGATGATCATTCCATGATAACCATTAGACTGACGATGGCTCAGGCACTGCTCCGATATCTGGATCAGCAATATATTTCCGTTGATGGGGTGGAAACGAAGTTTGTGAAAGGCGTTATCGGCATTTTTGGACACGGCAACGTAACTGGTATTGGAGAGGCACTGGAACGTAGTTCTGGAAGTCTGACGTATATGCAGGGTAAAAATGAACAAGGCATGGTACATACGGCAGCAGCCTATGCCAAGCAGAAGAACCGTAGACAGATATATGCCTGCACAACATCCATCGGCCCAGGAGCACTGAACATGATTACCGCAGCGGCAACCGCAACGGTTAATCGTATTCCCGTTTTACTGCTTCCGGGTGATAACTTTGCCACGCGTGAACCAGATCCCGTGCTGCAGCAACTGGAGATAAGCGGCGATTATACGATTTCAGCTACTGATCCGTTCAAAGCGGTAAGCAAATACTGGGATCGCATCGTGCGTCCCGAACAGTTGATGATTGCTGCCACGCAGGCGATGCGCGTGCTGATGGACCCGGCGGAGACGGGCGCGGTAACGCTGGCGCTGCCGCAGGATGTGCAGGCAGAGGCGTACGATTACCCTGAATCGTTCTTCGCCCGCAAGGTGCATTACCTAGACCGTCGTCCTCCGGTCCAGGCGGCTATTGAACGGGCAGCGCAGCAGATTGCCCGTGGCAGGAAGCCGCTGATCGTAGCAGGCGGCGGCGTGTTGTATGCGGAGGCATCCACACAGCTGGCTGAATTCGCCGAGGCATTTGGCATTCCGGTTGCCGAGACGCAGGCTGGCAAGAGTGCCTTGGCGTGGGACCACCCACTTAATGTGGGAGCCATCGGTGTTACCGGCTCGCTGGCTGCCAACAGGCTTGCCAGAGAAGCAGATGTGGTAATCGGCGTCGGCACCCGGTTCTCGGATTTTACGACGGCGTCCCGGTCTGCTTTTCAGCATCCCGAAGCGGCTTTCATCAATATTAACCTGAACGGCATGGATGCCGCCAAATTGGGTGGGGAAGCGATTCTAGCTGATGCACGGGAAGGTCTGCAAGCTCTGCAAACGGCTTTACAGGGACGGCAGTATCACAGTGGATACGGAACATCCGAGATCGCCGACCTGCGGGATGAGTGGAACACCGAGGTAGATCGACTCTATGGACTGCAACATGAGGCAGGGTTGGCACAGACGACCGCGGTCGGTGTAATTAATCGGACCATTGACCCTTCTTCCGTCATTGTGTGTGCGGCGGGAAGTTTGCCTGGAGACTTGCACCGTCTGTGGCGCGCGTCTGAACCGAAAACATACCACATGGAGTATGGCTTCTCCTGTATGGGCTATGAGGTGAGCGGGGCATTCGGGGCAGCTCTTGCCGAGCCGGATCGTGAAGTGTATGCCGTGGTGGGTGACGGTAGTTACCTAATGCTGCATTCTGAACTGGTGACGAGCTTGCAGGAACAGAAGAAGATGACCATTTTACTATTCAACAACAACGGATTTCAGTGTATTCATAATTTGCAACGGGAGCACGGAAGTGACGGTTTCGGCAACGAGTTCCGCTATCGGGAATCGGAGAGCGGACGACTAACCGGGGATTACATGCCTATGGATTTTGCAGCCCATGCCCGCAGCCTTGGAGCCAAAGCCTATAAGGCAGAGACGACGGAACAATTGGAGCAGGCGATCAGAGATGCCCGGAATGAGACCGTGACTACACTCATCGAAATTCCAGTCGTGCCCGGAACCAATGCAGGCGGATATGAGTCATGGTGGAATGTAGGCGTGCCGGAAGTATCCAACGAGGAAAAGGTGGTAACGGCTCACCACGCGATGAAGGCAAACCGTGCCAAAGCTAGACTCATTTAATTGAGCATATCATCAATCCAAAGAGTAACTTTCAATCAACATGATATAGATAGGAATGCGCGCGTTAAATCGAATGATGCAAAAATGTTGAACCACAAAAGGAGACGTGGAGCCATGAACAAGCTGCCATTTCAGCTCGGGATTCATCCGATCAACTGGGTCGGAGAGGATGTAAAGGAGCATGGTGATGCAACAACGTGTGAACAGATTCTGGATGACATTCAGCGACTTGGCCTGACAGGTACGGAAATGGGACGCAAATATCCCACGGATCCAGACACATTGCGGGAGGAGCTGGGCAAGCGCAATATACGCCTCGTCTCCCAGTGGAAATCGGTATTGTTCTCCGACCTGGCGTATCGTCAGTCTGAGCTGGACAGCTATCGCAGACACGCGGAGTTTCTGCAATCGATGGGCAGCACGGTGATTAGCACGGCGGAAGTAGGAGGCTCCCTGCATTTTGATCCAAGGCGGACACCGCATGAAAAAGAAGTGCAAAGACTCAGTGAATCGGAATGGAAAATCCTTGCTGAGGGTCTGAACGAAGCCGGTGCCATCGCCCGTGAGCACGGGTTGAAGCTGACGTACCATCATCATGGCGGTACCGTTGTTGAGCAGCCGGATGAGATCGATACATTGATGGAACTTACTGACCCATCTCTTGTTTATTTGCTCTATGACACAGGTCATGCTTACTACGGCGGAGCCGACCCGTTAGCTCTCCTACGCAAACATTATGACAGGATTGCCTATATTCATCTAAAGGATATTCGTCCTCAAGTGCTGGACGAAGCACGGGCCGAACAGTCTGATTTTGTGGGCTGTATTCGTAAAGGGGTATTTACGGTTCCCGGAGATGGTTGTATTGATTTTGCACCGATTCTGCAGGAGTTGGTTACACGGGGGTATGATGGCTGGGCGATGCTTGAAGGCGAACAGGACCCTGCGATTCATAATCCGTATGAGTATGCGCGGCGATCGTTGCAATATATGGATTCCTTATACCAGCACAGATGATAAAGTCATGGCCATCGGGAGAGAGCCGTACCATGAGGTAAATCAGATTATGAGTGTGAGTTTGATAAATGTATCATTTCAAATCCCATCACAGAAAGGGGTTCAAAAACAATGACTTACGTATCCTTTCCTGATTCCAGGAAGATGGATTTCACCGCGATTGGCCGTCTGTGCATCGACTTGAATGCCAATGAGATCAATCGCCCGATGGAAGAGACGATGACCTTTACGAAATATGTGGGCGGTTCTCCGGCTAATATCACGATTGGTATGTCCAGGCTCGGTATGGAAACGGCATTTATCGGCAAAATCGCGAATGACCAGATGGGCAGGTTCATCAACAGTTATCTGGAGCGGAACGGGATCGATACGTCAAATGTGGTAACGGACGATACCGGAGCGGTGACAGGACTTGCTTTTACCGAGATCAAAAGTCCAACCGACTGCAGCATTCTAATGTACCGTGACCACGTGGCTGATCTGCTATTGCAGTCGAGAGAGGTGCAGGAACAGCTAATTGCCGACTCCAAAGTGTTGCTCATTTCAGGTACAGCCTTAGCCCAGAGTCCATCTCGTGAAGCGGTATTCCAGGCGCTGGCGTATGCGAAAAAGCATGGCACAATCATTGTGTTTGATCTGGACTATCGTCCTTACACATGGACATCAGCCGAAGAGACGGCGGTCTATTATAACCTCGCAGCCGAGAAATGCGATATCATCCTGGGCACCCGTGAAGAGTTCGACATGATGGAGACGTTTGACCATAATCCAGACCATAGCGATCAGGTGACCGCGCAAAAATGGTTCGACTTTTCAGCTAAAATTGTCGTCATTAAACATGGCAAGGAAGGCTCCATTGCCTATACAGGCGAAGGTCTATCTCATCAAGCGGACAGCTACCCTGCGCGTGTGGTGAAGACCTTTGGAGCAGGTGATTCCTACGCGGCGGGATTCCTATACGGGTTGATGCAGGGTTGGACCATTGAACGCAGCATGGCGTTTGGCAGTGCGGCAGCATGTATCGTTATCTCCAGCCACAGCTGCTCGGATGCGATGCCAACGGTGGAACAAGTGAATGACTATATCGAACGCTGCAATCGGGGCGAAATTACGGTGTCTTGAAGCATGTTGAAGTACTTGGAGTGGATGGAGTAATTGACGCAACGCACATATAAGCGAAGGGAGACAGGGCTATGGGAAAAGGAATTTCGGAAGCGTCAGTAACAGCGACAATGGTTCAAAACTGGATTGGGGGTGCCTGGGTGACCCCGGCGGCAACCCGTACGGAGCCGGTCGTAAATCCGGCTACGGAAGAGGTCATTGCACACGTACCGCTGTCTGAACAGGCGGATGTGGACTTGGCCGTCCAGACGGCACGGGAGGCGTTCCCGTCCTGGAGCGGCACACCGGTTCCCCGCCGTGCACGAATTCTGTTCCGCTACCAGCAGCTGCTGGTGGAGCACTGGGAAGAACTCGCCCGGCTGGTTACGCTGGAGAACGGTAAAAGCTACGCGGAAGCCTACGGCGAAGTGCAGCGTGGCATTGAATGCGTCGAATTCGCGGCAGGCGCCCCGAATCTGATGATGGGCAAACAGCTGCCCGACATCGCCACTGGGCTGGAGTCAGGCATGTATCGGTACCCAATCGGTGTAATTGGGGGAATAACCCCCTTCAACTTCCCGATGATGGTACCGTGCTGGATGTTTCCGCTGGCGATTGCATGCGGCAACACCTTTGTCCTGAAACCGTCCGAGCGCACACCGCTGCTGGCAGGCCGTCTGGCTGAGCTGTTCAAGGAAGCAGGGCTTCCGGACGGCGTGCTCAATATCGTTCACGGTGCGCATGACGTCGTGAATGGACTGCTTGAACACAAGGATGTTCAAGCCATCTCTTTTGTCGGATCACAGCCTGTGGCTGAATATGTTTACACTACCGCATCCGCACATGGCAAACGGGTACAGGCGCTTGCTGGTGCCAAAAACCACTCGATCGTTATGCCGGACGCCGATCTCGACCTGACGGTGAAAGAAATCACCAGTGCGGCCTTCGGCTCAGCCGGAGAGCGCTGTATGGCCTGCTCGGTTGTTGTCGCCGTGGGCGATGTTGCTGACACGCTGGTGCAAAAGCTGGTGGAAGCAGCAGATCGCATCACCATTGGTAACGGCATGGATGAAGGGGTGTTCTTGGGTCCTGTCATTCGTGGTCCACATAAGGAACGTACACTTAGTTACATTGAATCCGGAGAACAGGAAGGCGCTGCTCTGATCCGGGATGGTCGCAAAGATGAAGCGACAGGCAAGTCTGGTTATTTCGTTGGTCCGACGGTATTTGATGAGGTGCAGAGCACTATGAAGATCTGGAAGGACGAGATTTTTGCACCGGTGCTCTCGGTAGCGAGGGTAGCTACGCTGGAGGAAGCAGTGGAATTGGCCAACCGTTCCGACTTTGCCAACGGAGCTTGCCTGTTCACCCGCAGTGGAGCAAGCATGCGCCAATTCCGTGAGACGATTGATGCAGGCATGCTGGGCATTAACTTGGGCGTACCTGCGCCAATGGCATTTTTCCCTTTTTCCGGCTGGAAGAAATCGTTCTACGGTGATTTGCATGCTAATGGTACAGACGGCGTTGAATTTTATACTCGCAAAAAGATGGTTACTGCCCGCTGGTAATCACTCAGGGCATACCAGCCAATGGAAGAACGTTGAGTCCACATGGACACATACAGGGAGGATAACGGAATGGGCAAGGATAAAGTGAGAATTGGCATCATCGGCGCTGGGCGTATTGGTAAAATTCATGCGGACAATCTCCTGCGCAACCCGCATGCCGAGATTGTTGGCATCAGTGATTTGTTTGCAGGACCCGAGCTGGAGGAGTGGGCTTCCAGCCGTGGCATTCCGGTGGTAACGACAGATAGCAGCCAGCTGATTGCCATGCCAAATGTGGATGCAGTACTGATCTGTTCCTCAACAGATACGCATGTACCACTGATTAAAAATGCAGCCCAGGCGGGAAAACACATTTTTTGCGAGAAGCCGGTCAGTATGGATCTTCATCAGACTCGGGCAGCTGTTGCAGCCGTGCAGAAGGCTGGGGTAAAGCTGCAAATTGGATTCAATCGTCGCTTCGATCATAACTTCAAACGGGTACGTGCACATGTGCAGGAGGGAACGATTGGTGATCCGCATATTATCAAAATCACTTCTCGTGACCCGAGTCCGCCGCCAGCGGAGTACATCCGGGTGTCTGGCGGAATCTTCATGGATATGATGATCCATGATTTCGACATGGCCCGGTATTTGTCCGGGAGTGAAGTGGAGGAAGTCTATGCCCAGGGCAATGTGCTGATTCATCCTGTTTTTGCGGAACACGGCGATGTGGATACGGCCATTGTGACGATGAGTTTTGAAAATGGAGCAATCGGCGTCATAGATAACAGCCGCCAAGCGGTATATGGATACGATCAGCGAGTCGAGGTATTTGGCTCATTAGGCAGCGCCGCAGCTGCGAACGATCATCCGAATACGGCAGAGATTAGTACAGCAAACGGATTGATGCGCGACAAGCCACTGCACTTTTTCCTGGAGCGATACAACGAAGCGTACGTGCAGGAGACAGCTCTTTTCATCGACGCGATTCTGAACGATACACCTGTCATCGTGAACGGGAATGATGCCGTTCAGGCAGAACGCATCGCACTCGCCGCTCGCATGTCCATGGAACAAGGCAGACCTGTGAAGCTGCGGGAAGTGCCGGGCATCTCGGTGGAATCGCAGACGGTTTCCCCGTAGTGCCATTTTCATAACAAGTTCTTTTAATCCTAATAGACAGCCATCAGGTTTAAGGATGAATACTGGAAGGAGTGGAAGAAAGCATGTCAGAACGCATAGTAAAACCTGTGTTGAATCCGAAAGCAGACGGAACGTTGTTGACGGTCACACCAGAGTCTGCGGGATGGGAATATGTTGGGTTCCAGGTGGTGCAGCTTGCGGAGGGACAGACCCTAACTCGTGAGAGTGGAGATCAGGAACTCTGCCTTGTGCTTCTTAGCGGCTTGGCGAATGTAAGTACTCGTGAATATACGTGGGAGAAAATCGGGAAAAGAATGAGTGTTTTTGAGAAAATTCCTCCGTATTCGATTTACGTATCCAGTTCAGATCGAGTGGAGTTCACCGCTCTTACCGCATTGGAGATTGCCATATGTGCGGCACCAAGTAAAGGCACGTATCCAGCTCGTCTGATTGCCCCGGAAGATGTAGGTGTTGAGACGCGTGGTTACGGCAACCTGGAACGACAGATTCACAACATTTTGCCGGAACAAAAAGAAGCAGACAGTCTGCTTGTCGTTGAGGTGTTCACGCCAGATGGACATTGGTCTAGTTATCCGCCGCATAAACATGACAGGGACGCCCTGCCTGACGAATCATTGCTGGAGGAGACGTACTATTTCCGAGTGCAGCCTGAGCAGGGGTTTGCCATCCAACGGATATACACAGATGATCGAGCTGTAGATGAGACGCTTGCAGTGAACAATGGCGAAGTCGTGCTTGTTCCGTGTGGATACCATCCGGTGGGTGCTCCACCGGGATACGAAGTCTACTATCTAAATGTGATGGCAGGACCAACCCGGACCTGGAAGTTTCATAACGACCCGGACCATGATTGGCTGATGAATAAAAAGTAGTATCGGCTTCAAGTTGCGTATGCGGACTTCCCCCTGCATAATGAGAAGAAAACGATTACCTATATATAAGGGAATTTATATATAGCACAAATGGGGAAATAACGATGAAAGCAACCATATATGATATAGCACGCGAGGCGGGGGTATCCATTGCAACCGTCTCACAGGTCATTAACGGCAAAGGTAAAATTAGCGAGAAGCGGCGTGCCGAGATTATGGAGATCATGGAGCGGCTTCACTACCAGCCGAGCGCTATTGCTGCTGCACTTACGGGTAAGCAGACATACACGCTCGGGCTGCTCGTGCCCGATATCTCTAATCCGTATTTTGCCGAGCTGGCCAGAGCGGTAGAAGATCGCAGTCGGCAGTTGGGTTATAGCGTCGTGATTTGCAGCACAGACAATAAGGACGAGCGGGTAGAGCGGTATTTGAATCTGCTTCAGCAAAAAAGGGTCGACGGCATGATGATCGGAACAGGTATCGATAATGCCGAGATTCTGTCTCCGCTCCTGCAACAGTCGATACCTGTTGCTCTGATTGCCCGTCATATGCCGTCGTTGTCGGTACATACCGTTGCGATCGATGACAGGCTTGGCGGTGCCTTGGCAGCACAGCATCTGCTTGAAATGGGTCATACTCACGTAGCGGTGCTGTCCGAACCGTTCAAAGTCAGCAGCAGTCAGGAACGTGTACGCGGATTTCGTGAAGCATTGGAGAAGGCGGGTTATTCTCTTGAAGCTGATCAGGTGAGAGAGTCATCTGCCGATCTGGGTTCAGCCAAAAAAGAGGTGCTCGTGCTGCTCACAGAAAAGAATCGAGCCACAGGCATCTTCTGTTGTAACGACATACAGGCAATTGGCGCGCTTCAAGCTGCCAAAGAACTAAATCTGCGTGTACCTGAAGATGTATCAATCATCGGATTCGATAATACGATTCTGGCTTCGGTAACCAGTCCGCCTCTGACGACGGTTGCCCAACCTATTGAGGATCTGGGGCGTCGTGCCGTTGATTTATTAATTGATGAGTTAAAAGATGAAGGGAAATCACCACAGAAAATTGTCCTGAAGCCTGAATTGGTCATTAGAGACTCGACAGGGAATGTATCAGATCAATCTTAAGACTACAGCCCTGTTCTGAAACATATACGTCGTCCACACAAAACAAGCCGCGTGCACCTAAGGGTGAACGCGGCTTGTTTGAGTTAAATCTTAAACTTCTTCACTTCCTCGTACAGCGTATTGGCATGCTGCGCCAGCTCATTGGAACGTTCCGAGATGCTCGTAATGTAATTGAACTGTTCCTGCGTGGAAGAAGCAACCTCTTCTGTAGAAGCCGCGCTCTGTTCCGACATGGCTGCAACACTGGAGATCATTATGAAGAGGTTTTTTCTTTATAAAGTACTTGTATTTAGTGGGTTATTTTAATGATCTAGAACAATATTTGGATGAGATGGTATACTTATAATGGAATCTTTAATTTCCTGATTTACCCAACGGTGAAAGGAGATCTCAATGAAAAAAAGAACCAAAACCATTCTTGGTGTGGTTGTTGTACTCGTGATTGCAGTTATTGTGATACCCATGTACATTTCGAGGCAACAAACTACCTTTCGAGCCGAGGTCACGGATCATATGAGTATGCTGGATACACTGGAGACTCTGGTTATCAAAAAAATACCGACCACCGATTCATACGATGAAGAAGAAGTGATTATTAAAGATCCCCAAGAGATTAGAAATATGTTGAAGTTAGCGAAGGATATCGAATTAAGAAGGCTAAAGCATACAGATATCTCCGAGCGATTCGAGGGGAACCCATATTACTATGACTGGCAGCTTAGGACAAAGAAAGAAGATCAATTTACAGAAGGCTTTGGAATTACGTTTTATAACGAGCATGCCGTCTCTATCTATAGCGGTTACAAAACGAGAGACAAGCTTGAAAATTATGAAATTACCAATGATTTTAATTTAAGTGAAGTGGAACGCCTATTTACTAATTTGAAGGAGGGGAAGAAATGACGGAGTATCAATTGCGTCCGATTGAGGAGCAGGATATCCCTTTTCTGTGGGAGATGTTGTATGCATCCATGTTCAGGCGGGAGGGCGAAGAGCCATTTGAACCTGAGATCATTCATAGCCCCGGGATGTCCAAGTACGTTGAAGGCTGGGGGAGAGAAGGAGATTTCGGATTTATCGCCGTGGATTCTCAGGGAAAGCGTATGGGCTCGGTGACGTTGCGGTTTTTTAATGATCAGAATGCGGGATATGGTTATATAAATGCGGCTACACCCGAGATGGGAATGGCTGTGATTGAGACAGCACGTGGAGAAGGAATAGGCACCCGTCTTATTCAGAAGGCGTTAGAAGAGGCTCGAAAACGGGGCATTAATGCCGTTTCGCTCAGTGTTGACCCGGATAACGAAGCAATTCGGCTTTATCGGCGTTTCGGATTCGTCGAACATGGCATGTGTGGCACATCTGTAACGATGGTGTGTGCGATGAACCCATGACCTTACTGCAAGCATGGTGAACGCGTTCATATGAAGATTTGAAAATACAAAAAGGCGTTCCCCTCATATGCTGGGAAACGCCTTAAGATATGACTTCATATTAATCGCACCGTATTTCCTTTGTGCTCACAAACAGAAAAGAGGAATCTGGACGACTCTTAACGATGCCTAAAAACCAATCTTCAAACTGCTACCCTCTGTGGCTATTCCTTCCGAACGTTTGATGGGTAGCTTTTGTTCTGCAGAGAAGCCGAGCGTCTCACCGTCATGCAGGGTTACATCGTTTTCAACAACATAAGTCGCAGTCATATACATCATTTCAAATACTTCACTTAAGGGCTTTGTGGATTGAGTGATTTCCATCTCCTCTTTCCCGAAGTTGCGTAACCCATAAGTATAGGCTGATGCACCTTCAGGACTTTGAAATAGTCCGATGAAAATCCAGAGGGAGACGGGCAGCTCTTGTTCCTTGATTCCACGACTGATGTCCACGTACTGACCTGCTTCCACCACAAGTGGCGCCATATATATAGCCAGTGCATGGTCAAGCTGGAGCAAGGCGCTCGCTGTTTGGGTGAACAGAATATGTGCCTGAATGGCGTCAGTTGCATTCAGTACAGAGACAATAATCTGAGATTGATGTCTTGAAGTGACTTGCACCGCGTCCCGCCACAGCACATTTAATTTGGCATTTTCCTCTACTTCGCGGTCAGGGACAGGGGCATTAATGTGTGCACACACTACTTGCATTCCATCCACTTCGAAAAAAAGATTGCCTTCCTCCGGACGTTCCTCAATCTCAATATTCCACTCGTTTTTCATCGTGCTAATGAAGTGATCAAAATTACAATCTTCGTGCTCCAGCAAAACAAATCCAACGATGGTTTCGCTATATGGAGCAGTATGTACGGCTCCACCTGCGGTCGGGTGTTCCTTTTTGCGGCGTCGAAGCTTGTCAAACAGTCCCATGAAACGTTCTCCTTTCCAGACCAATCACTGTGATCAGGCATAATCTGATGCCTTTATAACCATACCTTACCACATTGGAGCTTTTAATGAATCCCGGTATGGTAATGGCCATCAGGTGATCAGAGGAAAAGAACGAGAAGTAATGCAATGATCGCAGGCAGCCCTTGTTTGATAATGATGGACCGAGTAGCGGTTACACCTCCATAGAGGGCAGCGATAATGACACATGCCAGGAAGAAGATCTGAATGTGCTGTCCAACGGATGCATCTGGATAAACGAGACCCCAGATCAAACCTGCGGCCAAAAATCCATTGTACAGACCTTGATTGGCTGCCAGGGACTTGGTGGATTCGGCTAGTTCAGGGGTAAGACCGAACGTTTTCATCGTGCGTGGACGGGTCCACAGGAACATCTCCATCACCATGATGTAGAAGTGCTCAATGGCTACAATAGCCACGAAAATGATACTAATCAAAAGAAACACCTTGCTTTCTTATATGTCATTTATTTACTTGTCCTACTCAGTATAAATGTTTGCCATCCGAACCGAAAGTATAAATTTGATTTTACACAAATTAATTGTGTAAATTGTTAATGGGTTCATGATTCTCGTTTATAATTACGCCGCGGATTAAGTACAAAGATAAACATAAGCTGATTGTCGAAAACCCATTCATTGGGTAATAATGAACAATAAAGAAGTGAACTTACTCATGGAAAAGGGGGATTAGTGTGGATGTGGGAACCGTTCAATTCGTCCTGCTGGCGGATGATCCATCAACATTTGTTACACGAGTCGTACCTTTTATCGATATTGAACTCGCTGGAATTCCGAGTGACCGGCATTACGGTCTGTTGCGCCCGGCGGACTCCCGCCAGAAAATATACAAACGGGGAACGCCGATTGCAAATCGCAGGCAAATCAGTATTGTCTCAGAAGAGGAATGTGCTCTCATAGCACAGAAGATGAATATTCCGGAAGTACGCCCGGAGTGGCTCGGCGCCAACCTATTGGTCCGTGGTGTTGAAAAGTTGACGGAGCTTCCTGTCGGGACGCGACTTCTGTTCCCGGATGGAACGGGGCTGATCTGTGAAGGGGAGAATCTGCCTTGTGTACACCCAGGGAAAATCATTGAGCAAGTCTACGAACAGGATGGTTTGCGCAAAAAGTTCGTGCCAGCCGCCCGTAAAAAACGCGGAATCGTCTGCTCAGTCGAGCGTGAAGGCGCCATCGGTACGGGAGATACCATCGAAGTTATTCTCCTGTCCTGAGGCTTCAGGACAGGGTTTTGCATTGCAGTCTAGTCCTTTGCTTCGACTGTAGTTAATCTCAGTTTATCCTCTGGAATGGACGTATTCTTCAGGTGTGCTGCCGATAATGGACTTGAAGTCTTTGATAAAATGCGACTGATCGTGATATCCAAGGTCCTGGGACAGTTTAACCAGATCGCAATCCACACCCCGCTCCATCAGCTCAGCAGCATTTTGCAGGCGGTAGAGCTTGATCACCATTTTGGGGCTGATGCCCACATACTGATTGAACAGGCGCTGGAGCTTTCTTGTGTGCATATTCCAGGAGGCAGATAAGTCATCGACTCTCAACATATCCCGATGCTGCTCAATATACAGCACAATCTGGCTGACCAGAAGGGCTTGATCATCAGGAGGAGGGAGATGTTTACAGAGTAACTGATCTATATAACTGACTTTGTCCGCATCACTTCCGTCCCCGAGTAGACGTTCTTCAAGCAGTGAAGCATCGACACCAAGCACACCAGAGACATCCAAGGGGTTCCCATACAATGTGGAAACGGGAGTACGAATGAATGGATAGAAGCCGCCAGGCTTAAACTTCACCCCAAACACGCTTCCTTTTCCGCGGACGAGATAGGAGAATTTCTGTCCAGATGGACCGAAGAAAAAGGTGTTTCCCCGCTCTACCACCAGATTGACACAGGGATTCGGAACCACATGCTGCGGATATGGATCATGCCCGGTAAGATCCCAGGAGATGATCCAGAAATGCTTGACCAAAGAACTCAATGCTTCGGAAGGGGCATACCGTGTCAGGCAATATTTTTTGTCGCCCTCATCCAGATTCAGAAGACCCATACTGGGTCTGATAGCATGATCCGCATGTTTCATTTTGTCGATTCCTCCAGGTATCTCGTCAATTCTGCTTCGTTACGAACCATGCACAATTTATGTTGGTGAGGCTGCAAAAACGCCATGATTAGCGCCTTTTCCGTACGGTCATGTTGATAGCTCCATTTATACATCTTCCAGAGCATAGTGAAAGTCTGTCGGTAATTTCCTTGTTCCAGCCCGAGCTTCTGTACTGTGAAACGTTTGAAAATGCGCACATTCCTTTTCCACACAGGGGTATTTAAATAGACGATAAGATCAGCCTGCTCAAAACTGCTTGCCACCCATTTATAGTGCACACCTTCAATAATCCACTGAGTGGAATACACAGCTTTTTGCAGAAGTGTGTCCCGCGTCTCTGGACTATTGCGAATATCCTGTCCTTGGGGTACACGGTGCCACACAATATTGTCGAGCTCATAATAAGGAAGGTCTAACCTCGCGGATAAGTGGCGGGCCATTGTAGATTTGCCGCTGCCGACTGAGCCGATAATATGTATTTTGTTTGGCCTGAATTTGATCTTGGATTCTTTACCGACCATTCCGTAACCAGTCCCCCTTGATATTACCTTTGCTCTCTGAACAACAACGCCCGAACAGCGAAACGTGGCAAAATGAGTTGTCTGCGCCATCTGGAAGGCTGGCTGAGCAGTCGATAAAGCCATTCCAAGTTAAGCTTCTGCCATATTGCAGGTGCTCGTTTGGTTTTACCGGCCAGAATATCCAAGCTTCCCCCGACTCCGATGGCTACACGAGCATTGAGTTGATGGCGATATTTGTTGATCCAGTGTTCAGCATTGGGCGCTCCTAGGGCCACAATAAGAAAATCAGGTTGTGCCTCTTGAATCTCTTCTACAATGCTTTGCTCCTCATCCGTTGTGAAAAATCCATGATGTCTGCCACGAACAACGACTCCCGGATAGTTTTGCGCAATAACTTCTACAGCTCGCTTACTGACACTTTCTTCTGCCCCGAGCATATAAAAGGACCAATTCTTCCCGCTTCCTTCCTCCAACAAACGAAAAAGCAGGTCACAACCTGTTACTCGTTCGGTCAGTTGTCCACCCCGAAAGCGGGATACCATAACAATGCCTGCGCCGTCAGCGGTTACAATACCTGCCTGATCCACGACCGAACGAAGCACCTGATCTTTCTGGCAGGACATGACGATTTCCGGATTGCCTGTGATGACATGGAACAGTTCGGATTGTCTCTGATCGACTACATCACCAAGAATCGTAACCGTCTGATCCATAGTTTTATTGGGAAATGGGATTCCCATAATATTTGTTGTTTGGTTCATATTTTAGTTCCTTTCTGGATGCTAACTATCCGTCCCCAGCTTGTATACATTTCCTGTTATTTCATTCCATTTTAGTATATCTGATCTCCTGGAAAAGCACTATATTTGTTGAAGTTTAGCACCGGACGAAAAGTCCGAAACATTCAAGCTTCATGGCATCTGAAATCATATATTTTTGCTGTTGTCGCGTTTTTACAATACACCGTTTGGGGTATAACGATAGGATAGTGTTGCAAGCAAGTTTCAGTTGTACATTCAATACAACACATAAAGGGAGTGAGTTCATGGAATTGAAATATGAGTTCTTTATTAATGCCGGACAGGAAGATGTGTGGAATGCCCTGATCTCGCCGGACGGTACACGGAGCAGCTTTTTTGGTAGCGAACTTCGTTCCAATTTCCAACCGGGTCAGCCGTTCGCCTATGTAGGGCCTGGGAATGACGGTGAAGAGACGGTTCATGTGTACGGCGATATTCTGGAATTCGAACCTTTATCCCTGTTAAGTTACCTTGAGCATCCCGGACCTTCCTACCACGCCAATCACGCTGAGCTTCAATCCAGAGTAGTGTTCCAGCTGGAGAAGGTAGGGGAATGTACGAAGTTAACATTGATCAATGACCAATTTACGGACAACCATCCATCCATTGCGAACGCACAGAGTAGCTGGTGGATGATATTAAGCAGTATCAAGACGTGGGTGGAGACGGGCAAAACGCTGAATTTTGGCTGGTAAAGCTTCCGATCCACGAGTGAATATATAAATATATGAAAATGCGCTGATAAGGCGTTTTTTTATAATCGATTGTTGAATGATAAAATGAAGTGCATAAGAAAAATCCACCGAGATGCAATTCTGCTCTCGGCGGATTTTTGTATTTTCAACCATATATGCAATTCGATCTGTTGAATTATACTTGTTGAACTTTGATCAAGTTGGTGTTACCGGATTGACCAATCGGTACGCCAGCGGACAATACGATGATGTCCCCTTTTTCGATATAACCAGTTTTGATTGCATTGCGTGTAGCGGACTCGAACATTTCATCGGTTGTCGTTACTTTGTCGCCCATAACCGGAATGACACCGGAGAGCAAGCAGATTTTAGCGAGTACTTCTTCATGCTGTGTAACAGCGATGATCGGTGATTTTGGACGATATTTGGAGATCATACGCGCCGTAAATCCACTCTCGGTAGAAGTGATGATCGCTTTGGCATTCAGGACGAGGGAAGAACTAACTGCTCCCTGACTGATAACTTCGGTAATATCAGCTACTTGTTGAGCGGATTTTTGGTTGAATTGTTCTTTGTAATCAATCATCGTTTCAGCACGGCGAGCAACAGCAGCCATCGTGCGCACGGATTGTACCGGATATTTACCTGCTGCCGATTCACCAGACAACATTACAACGTCGGCGCCTTGAAGAACAGCGTTAGCTACGTCACTAACTTCGGAACGAGTTGGACGCGGATTCACTTGCATGGATTCCAGCATGTGTGTTGCTACGATAACCGGTTTACCTGCGCGGTTACATTTATCGATCATTTCTTTTTGCATCATAGGTACGTCTTCGATAGGTACTTCAACCCCGAGATCTCCACGCGCTACCATGATACCGTCAGATGCTTCAATGATATCGTCCAGGTTAGTCATGCCTTCCTGGTTTTCGATTTTGGAGATAATTTGTACATGATCTACACCGCGTTCTTTCAGGATGCTGCGAATTTCACGAATGTCATCGCCTTTACGAACAAAGGAAGCAGCAATGATTTCGATACCGTTTTCGATCCCGAATCCGATGTGCATAACGTCACGTTCCGTTACACCTGGCAAAGTCGTTTTGATTCCTGGCAAGTTAACTCCTTTACGTGGTTTCAGAATGCCGCCGCTGATGATTTTACAGTGAATATCTGAACCTTCCACGGACAGTACAGTCAGATCTACCAAGCCATCATCGATGAGGATGCGATCTCCAGGTTTTACAACGAGGTTCAATTCAGGATAGTTTACCGAAATGCGCTCAGCGTCACCAAGAATTTCTTCGGTAGTCAGGATAAGCTCTTTACCTGCTTGCAGATGACAGGATGCTTCTTTCAGTTTGCCAATACGAACTTCCGGTCCCTTGATATCCATCATAATTGGTACATACGTATTCAATTCGGAAGCCGCTTTGCGGATATTGTTAATCCGTGCTACGTGATCTTCCAGCTCTCCGTGAGCCATGTTCAGACGGGCAACAGTCATCCCTTCCTGAATCATTACTTTTAACAATTCGATTGAGTCACAAGCAGGTCCCATAGTACAAATAATTTTTGTTTTCAACATGCTATTTTCCTCCTCATATGTTTGCTTATATGTGTATTGTAGCGTTTTCTGTCGAATCAGGGTATGAACTATAGTACAATGATTAGAATATAGTCCAATAATGAGGTGTGTTATGGTCACTCCATTAGAAGTACGGCACATTAATGGTGTCGGTTGGTACGAAGAAGCGGTGCAGTCACAGGCAACTTGGCGGTTAAGCTTGGTTACTTATGGAAAATGTGTATATTGGGTGAACGGAGAGAAGCAGATCATGGAGAAAGGTGAGCTGCTGCTAATTCCCGCTGGTATTCCGTATTACGGCAAAAGTATTCCTACCGTAACCCACACGCAAATTGTTGTTCAATTACAGGGGGAGCATGCACAAGGTTTGCCCGCGCTGGAACGGAGTGAGGCCTTGCGACATAAGCCCGGATGTTATGAACTGATTCATGAACGTATGAAAGCCATCCAACAACAATGGCAGGAACGTCCGTCTTATTATGTCATGATGAGCCAAGCCTTATTGATGGAAGTGCTTATTTATATAAATAGGGAACTGGACCGCGGTGTTATTCCGCCGGAGAGACATGTTCATGCGGAGCGGATGAAGCGATACATTGAGCGGCATTACCGGGAGAAAGTTACGAAAGAAGAGCTCGGGGATGAGATCGGTAAAACTCCTAATTACGCAGCCGTGTTATTTAAAAGCGTGACGAATCAGACGATCAGCCAATATGTTCATGATCAACGGATGAAAAGGGCGGTGTATTTGCTTACCGAGTCACAGCTCTCCATTCAGGAAATTGCAGAATTTCTCGGTTACCGAGATCTGTCTTATTTTTACCGGATATTCAAGCGTTTAATGGGAAGTCCTCCATCTGATTTGCTCCATGAACGCCCACCTATTGTATGAAAGAAAGGGTCCTCATGGTTGCGTCCTGAAAAGTTCTTACATTTAAACATCTAGATAAATTACGCTAGATAAATTACGCAAAAAAAGAGGGCCTCGGCCCTCTTTTGGTTTCATGACAGTCGAATTACTCGTGCCTATGCAATATAGATCTTATACTAAGCGGTTGCTGCTTGAATTTGTAGCCGTGATTGTCTGCTTTGTTTTTTTGCTTGCCAGACCTGCACGAACCGCAACTACATGCACAGCCCAGTACGCTGCTTCCGCGAATAAAATTCCGCCAGCTACATCCAGCAGCGAATGCTGTTTCACAAACACCGTCGAAGCAATGATCAGCCACAGCCATACGGACCATGAGATCCGCGCCAGTGGTTTGAAGTTCAAATGGCGATTGATGAATATGAAGAGCAGATAACTTGTGAGACAGTGAATGCTTGGAAAGCAGTTGAATGGAGCATCATTGGTATAGATAAATTGTACGAGCGCACTGCTTAGACCAGTTCCGATAGCTTCCGGCCGTGGCACGTAAGTAGGGAAGACCGCAAAAACGATATTGGCTGCGATTACTCCTACGTTATAGGTGATTATCATACGCCAGAATAGCGATTTGTTCGTCAGGCCCAAATAGAGAAATCCAAGATACAGAATCGGCATCCAACTGACATAAGGATAAATAAATTCTTTGATAAAAGGAATCTGTGTATCAATCCAGGCATAATTGTAGAAGACATCACTTCCCGTGTTACTGCCCAACAAAACATAAATGGAACCTTGAAGCGGTATACATAAGATTGCCAGCAAATGTCCCCAGCGCAGAAATAATGCTTTCATAGTATCCCCCTGATTTCGTTCTTCATTTCAAAGCTTTCATCTTAACTCTCCACATATATGACGTTGCAGAAGTGTTGCACCCCTGCACTAATTCATTCTTTTACTAATATAATGGACATTTTAGCACTTGAGCCATACCTGATTGTAAGGTAAAAGCTGTAAGAGGAATTCTCTTTTTTGTTACTTTTATAGTTTTATCCAGAAAAGGATACCCGAATATCTATAGATATGATACAACTAAATTGTCATATAAGTTCGTGTGACAACGAATTAAAAACGAAATGAGGCCGATACAATTTATGAAAACCCCGCAATCCAGGCAAAACCAATCCTTCTCCGCACGTAAACCGGTACTGACGGTAGTGATTATTGAATTACTCCTCTTGCTGGCGGTTTTCGTAGCAGGAGCGATTGCAACCGTGAAGCAACTGGACTACACATCACCAGTATTGATGTCATTTATTCCAATTGCCCTCGTGCTCATTATTTATCTCACCCTACGACGCAAATGGAGAGAGACTGGATTTCGCTCCTTAAGAACCATCCCGGCAAGTCATGCCAAGTATTATATTCCACTACTCCTTGTACTGGGTACTCTTGCGCTCAAAGGATTTACAGAGTTAACCTTGTCCAAGGTAGCCTTTTTTATCTTTTTCACCTTGCTTGTCGCCTTTGTGGAGGAAACCATTTATCGTGGACTGATCTTCAAAACTTTGCTTCGTAAGAGTGCGGTTGCGGCAGTTGTCACTTCCAGTGTTCTATTTTCTATTACTCATATCATGAATGCATTATCCGGTCAGAGTATGGCAGATACCATTCTGCAACTGATCTATGCATTGCTGCTTGGAGCGGCACTCGCGCTGTTAATGTTGAAAAACGGAAATATCGTGCCGCTGATCCTGTTTCATTTCATACATAATTTGATCCAATTTCTTGGGGACGACCGACAAGATACCGGGACTCTTTTCTACGATATCTTCATATTGGTTGTGTTGGTTGCTTATTGCGTATGGTTGACGTTTAGTGTTCGAACGAAATCATCTTCTTCAGAGACTAGTACACCTGGGAGTTCGGTGGTTCATTAAAACGATCTTGATCGGAAGCTACATAACTCTGTTTACCGCCAGCCTTGGGATCGTGGTATACTTCAGTCTGGCGGTATGACAGGCTTGTTACATAATAAGGGCCCGTTCATCCGTACAATGGGTAGATAAATAGGTGATATTGTGGAAAAAACAGCACAGGCAGTGGCGGAATGGATGGTACAGGAGATTAAATTCACCGGTACGCTTCATCAGGAAGCTGCAATTGAATATGTAAAGTCTAATTTTGGAGAAGAATTTGTATTTGTGAATGAGAATGGAAACACTTCGTTATCAAAAGATGTGAAGAAAGCGTTCCGCAAGCTTCACCGTGGGCAAATTGCATGGGATCGTGATGCTTTTATGTGGGCATGGACGTAGAGTGTTATCATGTGATTGATTGAGCTTTCATGGATGTGTTGGATATGCATGTCAAAATATTTTATAGAAAATGTATAAGTTGGTTCGGATCTGCATATCCTTTCATAAGACCGCAATGAGCGGTAGGTAAGCGACAAACCTTGTTCCAGTGCGTGCGAATACATGTATTTCCAAAGCTGTTTGAAAAGAAAATACAAAGATTTGCTTTTTGGTGGAAACGGAGTTATAATAAAAACAAGTTGTAGAGAGTGGAAAACCTAATTCACATATTGTAAAGGGCGATCACTTATAGGTTATGACTGGTACCTTTTTCAATGTGTGAATTTTTATTTGCTTGCTGCAAAGAACAAAGGAACATGTTAATCTTTATTTGGAGGTGTAATTCACATGCAAAACGGAACAGTAAAATGGTTCAACGCTGATAAAGGCTTCGGTTTCATCGAAGTTGAAGGCGGAGAAGATGTATTCGTACACTTCAGCGCTATTACAGGCGAAGGCTTCAAAACGCTGGACGAAGGTCAACGCGTGCAATTTAAAATTGTACAAGGAAACCGTGGTCCTCAAGCAGAAGAAGTTGTAAAACTGTAATTAAAGCATAGCTGCCTTTAACATGTTATAATGGTAAAGGCAGCTTCTTTTTTTTGAGCCGTTATAATGAATGTTGGCCCAATAGTTGTCGAGACAGAAGTCCGGACGGGACAAAACTTCCGCTAAGTAGTGGCTTCTGTGAAATAACGTCGGATTAGATGTTTTTCCATAACAAAGGGGGTAGAAGTCATGTATAATCGCAAAAAACCGTTGGAAGAGATTCCACAAGCTGATGCGGCAATCTGGGAATGTACGAGTGATACGTGCAAAGGATGGATGCGGGACAATTTTGCGTTTGATAGCGTGCCTACTTGTCCGATATGTGCTTCTGAGATGGTTAGCACGACCAGGATGCTGCCATTGCTTGAAAATTCGAATAGTAATCTGAAAACGATGCCTAAAGGAAATCGGATTTAACATAGCTTACCCGCCTCTAACGAGGTGTTTTTTTTTTAGTTGAACCTGACATCTTGTATAAAGGTAAGGGTATTAAATATGAAGTTCCCGGCATTCGTTTTGGCGAATGCCTTTTCTTATACCTTTTTCCCAATTATGTTGAATATTTAAGTGGAAATATATTTAATTTATAGCAATTTGTTTACTTGAATCTAGGGTTTGAAGTAACGATAAATCAAAAACAAAGAACCTTCTCGCATGAAGCGAGAAGGTTCTTTGTTTTTGATTGTTTAGAAATTTAAATGAACAGGAATGGCAGCAGAAACAGGGTTGCTACCAGGGCCAGTTCGATCCCTGCTCCAGCTCCATAGCCGTAACGCCCGTAACCCCCACCGTTTCCTCCATAACCATATGGACCGTAGGCCGAAGAATTAACTTTCTTTGTTGCAACAGCGTTTTTCTTGCTGCTTTTTACAAGCTGCTGTTTGGATTTGACTGAACACAGCCGTGGTCCTTCGAAACATCCGTTCAAATAAATTTTACCATCGCGACACTGACTAAGCGTACCATACATATGCTTACCGTCGTTCATAACGAGACAAACGGAACGTCCAACGTGCGGAGAAACCGTTTCTTCACATACCGGATTAATTCTGTACATGCAAATCCTCCTCAATAGGTGCGGTTGCCGCTTGAATTCAACGGTTTGTATATCATAGTAAAAAGATTACTGATTGGTATGGACGAGTACCCGGAAATTAGATGGGGAGGAGCCGTTTTTATATTTGCTCCATACACTGAAGGGAGTAAAAGGGAGGGATCTCATGGATTATCATGATTTACTGGCCCGGCTTGGTGAAGGAAGTGCCCATCCGGGAGGGTTTACAGCAACGATGAAACTGTTGGATACGCTGTCTCTGCCTGCGCATAGTAAAGTGCTTGAGGTGGGATGCGGTACAGGAAGGACGGCTTGTTATCTGGCTCGAAACGGTTATCGGGTAACTGCGGTTGATCTTAATCGGCAGATGTTGGAGAAAGCGGTGCGACGTGCAAGACGGGAGCGCTTGGATATTCGTTTTATTCAGGCAGATGTGAAATCCTTGCCTTTTCCAGATCATTATTTTGATATGGTATTTGTAGAGTCTGTCACTATTTTCACCCAGTGGCGGAGTACCTTTGCGGAATATAAGAGAGTATTGAAGCCGGGTGGTCTCTTCATTGATCGGGAGATGGTGTTATCCGGAAGGAAGACAGAGGTAATGAGTCGTAGGTTAAAACAATTTTACGGAATAAGGACACTGGCAACCATGACTACATGGAAGAAACGACTCAGACAGTGTGGATTTACTGAAGTCTTGGTCAAGGAACAATCTCGTTCTATGGGAAAATGGGGCGTGGATCATGACCCTCATCGGGAGATGGATATGAGCTTGTTTGAGGATGAGCAAGTACAGCGTATGGGTCGTACCAATGATCGTCTGCTTGCGAGATACGGAAAAAGACTGGGTTATGCGGTTTTTGAAGCAAAGTCATCAATGGTTAACGATAATAAACAGAAAGAGTAGGATACTTGTTGGTGAGAGGGTAGTCCAATAACGAATGTGAAAAAATTAAGCTGATGCCAAATCTGGCATCTAAAAAAGCAACCCACTCTAAAGTGGATTGCTTTTTCTTTGTTTTTGGACTCTAAACCAATCAATCTGAGTAATAAAAATAGCTCACGCCAGATTATGGCTGAAAGCATTACAGCATATCGTTGTCGATAATGCGCCAGTGATGCTTCAACAGAGCTTCCAGTTGCGGTTTATCTTTGGCTCGAAAAGCGCTTACGATTTGGCGATGTTCTTCATTTACTTCATTAAGTACACTGGAGAGCTTCGGCTTGTTGTCGCTGACATACGATTGGCGAATAAAGCTGTTTTTTAACGTGTTTAATATTTCGATGACAGTGGCGTTGCCGCAGCGTTGGATGTACAGGTTATGAAATTGATATTGATTCTTGCTGTAAGCGGCCAGATCGAGCTGGGTAATATCTTCATCCATTCGTGCAACAAGGGCCTCCATCTCCAGAAGCTCAGACGGTTTGAGTAGGTCCGCTGCGAGTGTAGCAGCGAGTGCCTCAAGCGCACCAATGGCCTGCGAGAACTCAAGTTTTTTGCCAGCATCAAAAGGAGCGACGATAAATCCTCTACGTGGGATATATTGCAGAAGATTGTCAGAAGTGAGCTGAAATAAGGCTTCCCGAGTAGGTGTACGGCTGATGTCCAGCTTTTTGCAAATCTCCGCTTCATTAATCTTCTGATTGGGGAGCAAAGTCCCGTCCTGAATTTTCTGCGCGATATAATCGTAAACATGATCTTTCAAGGACCGGTATTTGGGTGCCTCCATACCGAATCCCCCCTTCTTTATATAGTGATGATTGAATGTGTGAGGGTGTAAGCCCTGTAGTGGTGCGCCGTTCGGGAGTTTCAAGTTTTTATCATCTTAACACCGAGGGGGGAGTTGGGCAAGCAATCTTAATGATCTAAAGAGATGTTAGTTTAGAGTTGAATAAATGACGTTTTGTGGAATTTCAGCGTATAAATGTGTTGATACATTACAATGCAACTTATTTTTAGGTGATAGCGGAAAAAGTGAGCAGGAGTCGTAAATGGTCGTGGCGAAGCATACATTGATATTGTATTTTGTATACAATATAATCAAAGAGGGGTGCTGGGAGTATATGTCAGATTCGAAAATGTTAATGGATTGGTCGGAACGTTATGCTGCACCTAATTATCATCCGCTCCCGATCGTCATTGAGCAGGCGGAGGGAGTATGGGTCGAAGATCCGGAAGGTCGCCGTTATATGGATATGTTAAGTGCATATTCGGCATTAAATCATGGGCACAGACATCCAGCAATTATTCAGGCGCTGAAGGATCAGGCAGATCGGGTAACATTAACATCACGGGCATTTCACAGCAGTGCGGCATCACTTTTCTATCAGAAGCTCTCGCAATTTACGGGCAAACCCAAAATTCTGGCCATGAACACGGGAGCTGAAGCGGTTGAAACGGCCGTGAAAGCAGTACGGAGATGGGCATATCGCTGCAAGGGTGTACCGGAGAATCAAGCTGAAATCATCGTATGCTCAGGAAATTTTCATGGAAGAACGCTGACGGTCACCTCTTTCTCATCTTCAGAAGAGTACAAAAAAGACTTTGGTCCGTTTACACCCGGATTTAAAATCATTCCTTATGGTGACATTGAAGCACTTAAACTTGCGATCACACCGAACACGGCCGCTTTTCTTGTGGAACCAATTCAGGGGGAAGCTGGTATTGTCATCCCACCTGAAGGATATCTTGCTGAAGCCTTTACGCTATGCAAACAGCACCGGGTGTTGACCGTGGCGGATGAGATTCAGACCGGATTCGGACGAACGGGACGTCGTTTTGCTTCTGACTGGGAGGGTGTTGAGCCTGATATCTGGATTATGGGTAAAGCGCTGGGTGGAGGAGTGATGCCCATCTCGGCTATTGCTGCTAATTCAGAAATACTGGATTTGTTTGAACCAGGTTCTCATGGCTCCACATTCGGGGGTAACCCACTCGCTTGTGCCGTGGCTGTCGCGTCACTGAAAGTTCTAGAAGATGAGAGGCTTGCAGAGCGCTCGGAGCGTTTGGGGAATTATTTTATGAAACAGCTTCAGGGAATTCGCAGTTCAGCTGTGCGTGAGATTCGAGGTAGAGGATTGTTCATTGGTGTTGATCTGCATGTACCTGCACGTCCATATTGTGAGAAATTAATGTCTGTTGGACTGCTCTGTAAAGAAACTCATGAGACAACGATCCGTTTTGCGCCGCCACTTACCATTACGGAGGCTGAGATCGACTGGGCGTTGGAGCGAATTACTCAGGTGTTGGGTGACTGATATACCTTTCATTCCTTGATTACTTCATATAAGCTGCGAAGGAGCTGACTTACATGGAAAACATTGATATTGAATCTGCAGGAACGCTAAATGCTTCTAATGAAACGAGACAATTGCTTCTGCATCATAATGATGTTGCCATCATTAAGGTTCCTTTTGGATTAGGAGGAGCACGAGGTGGTGCTGAGTTAGGTCCGGATGAACTCATTACAGCAGGTTTGAAACGTGAAATTGCCAGCCTTGGGTTGAATGTATCAAAAGAGATCCGTGTAGATTGTCCCTCAGAGTCTGTTGCTCCAATTGAACGCAACCGTGTGAAATATTTATCCGAGGTTAAACAGGTGAGTGAGCGAGTGTGCAGTGAAGTGTCTGGCGCGATAGCGAGAGGTTCTTTTCCACTTGTTCTGGGTGGGGATCACAGTGTAGCGATAGGTTCTCTTGCTGGGTTGTCTGGGCACTATTCCAATCTGGGTGTAATCTGGTTTGATGCTCATGCGGATTTGAACACAGAAGAGCGTAGTCTATCTGGAAATATGCATGGGATGAGTGTTGCTGCCGCTTTGGGGCATTCAGCTTTTAACTTGTCTCATATTCCGGGAGCGGGGCCTATCGTTAATGCCTCCAATCTGGTCTATATTGGCTTGCGTGATCTGGATGTGTATGAAAAGGAACAGATTCGAGCGCTTGGCATTAAGAGTTTTACAATGCATGATATTGATCGAATAGGGATACAACAGGTTGTTGAACAGGCGCTGGCTGTAGTCGGGGAAGGAACAGATGGTATTCATATTAGCTTTGATATGGATTGTCTTGATCCGCGTGAGGCTCCGGGTGTGGGTACGCCGGTACCAGGGGGATTGAATTACCGTGAAGCTCATTTCGCACTGGAGCTGCTCGCTTCTACCAACCGAGTCACGTCCATGGATCTGGTGGAAGTTAACCCTCTATTTGATCAGAACAGGCATACGGCCCGCCTTGGAGTTGAGCTGATTGCTTCATTGCTTGGTAAACGGATCTTATAACGAATGTATTACTATTTCTTGTTCGGATGAATCCATGTTTATATAGAAGATATAGAAGATATGGTTAAATCATATAATGTAATGTTATATAAAAGCCAGGGTCAGACTCATCCATACGATCTTCGACTGAGTGAAGATAGGTATGTGTGGCTTCCCTGGCTATAGTTGTTGGATGCACCTCTTGCTCTTGAATGGATGGGGTGTGAAGTTGGGCCTTTTAGAGTAAGATGTTTGGTGTTGCGTTGCCTCTTGGTTCCTTTAGGAGTGATGGGTATAATTACGAGGGCTTTACTATAGAAGAAAGAGATTGTGATTATCTGATGGAGAATGTGGTTCTAAAGTTTTTTAAAAATAAAGCTTGCGTTCGGAATCTGTACATGGTATATTCTAATTCCGGCCAAGAAAACACGAGAAACACGGTGCGGCAAGCGAATGAAATAAGCTTCGAAAGAAACTTAAAAAAAGAGCTTGCAAAGTTGGTTCGGATGTGGTATGATATAAAAGTTGCTGAGGTGAACAACACACAGCAATGAAACAAGTTTGATCTTTGAAAACTGA
>NZ_JAAIFP010000035.1:0-128405 GCF_010747435.1 Paenibacillus sp. ALJ109b | reverse complement strand
GTACCTGTCGCTCCCGTTACTCCGGTTGTGCCTGGTATACCTGTCGCACCCGTAGCCCCAGTTGCACCTGTGGCTCCAGTGCTGCTTGGGATTTCACCCAGTAATTCTGAAGAAACTAAACGATGGGCTGTTACCAAAGAGCCTGTGCTGCTCTTACCCCATACTGATACTTGAACAGGATCATCAACCATCGTTGTTGTTGTGAAAGTAAACTCGAAGGCATCAAAATTGGCATAATAGTTGTTGGTTATTACTTGATTTGGTGCGATGTCAAGAGACTCACTGACATACAGAATCCTCAATCCACCACTCATGTAATACCCTTGTAGCTGTATGGTTGAGGCTGTCACATCGCTGCGGTTATCCATTCTGACGGTAACTGACTGAGTCGGTCTAGCACCACTAACAGAATTATTTTCTATCGGCCCTGTTGATAAAAAGCTCATCGTTACTCTCCCCTTTCTTTTGAGTAGATTCTATCTGCTAGATGTTTTTAACTGTTTTTTCGTGCTCCAGCACCCGATGTGCATCTACCAATTGTCCCGACGCTTGTTTGCCCCATACTGAAATTCCTACTTCTTCCGCACCTCCCGTACTGGTTCCAAAAACAAACTCAAAAGCATCTAAGTCTGCAAAATAATTTTTGGTCACTGCTTCGTTAGGTGCAATACTGATCATTTCGCTCACATAAAGCGTTCTTGTTGTGCTTAGCACATACCCCTGAACGGATACTGTTACAGAGTCAACAGCAGTTCGACTTACCAATCTAATCGTGACCTGTTGTGTCGGTCTAACACCAGAAACCGGATTGTTTTCGATCGGCCCAGTTGATAAAATAACCATCTTCCCCATCCCACCTTTTTATGAACCTCTTGCTCTCTTAAGCTCACATGAATAGTAATATTCAAACATTAAACCAACGGTGTGGACAAAAGACAGGCGTCAATTCACCATTATTCATCAGACATATAAGGTTACGGCAAGAAGCAATATAAGAAGTTCTTAATGTTGCGTTTAAACATTTGAAAAAATAGAAATCCATTTTAAACTTTGATAATACAGCTTCTTATGAAAGCAGTTGAAAATGCTGGAATTCAAATGTATTCACAAGGGGCTATATATGAATAGGAAAAAGGCTGTACCAAAAGTCATGCTCATGACTTTTGGTACAGCCCCTTTCATGGTTATTTTGGTCTAATGATGCTGGCACACGTTATTCGCTCCCATGTGCAACGTTCCGAAATGTAACGATTCACAGAGACGTTATTTCATCGACTGTATCGTTTTTCAGGCTCTGATACTCATAGATATATCGGATATAATTTTGTGCGCTTTGGTTAATTTCTTCATCGGTAGCTTGAAATGAGGCACCAAAGACTGCAAAATACGGTAACGCTACGGCCCCAACATGATTTATACTGGCTTTGAAAGGCGTAACCACCTCATCTACGGTAAAGGACACTGAACCATCCCTCGTGTAACTTTCCTTCTTGTCGCCAATGGATATGGCCAAGCCCATCTTTTTCCCATGCAATTTGTTACCTGTTGATCCATACGCCCAACCGTAAGTAAAAACATCATCTAACCACTTTTTCAACAAAGGTGGATAGCTGTACCAATATAACGGAAACTGCAAAATAATATGTTCATATGCTTCGAGTAACTTCTGTTCTCTGGACACATCGATGTTCCAATCAGGATAGGCTTTGTAAATCTCATGAATTGTAATATCAGAGTGTTGCAGCAGCTCATCTTTCCAGCGTTGATTTACTCTTGAAACCTCTATATTGGGATGCGCCAGAATGACGAGTGTTTTCATGATTAACATTCCTTTCGCGGTTCAGCTATAGGCTTTTTTTGAATATGGCCATTATCATATAAGCCTGAAAAAAAGAAAATACACACTCGAAAGTAAGATGGTTACTTCAGAGTGTGTATGGACTTCATCAGCCCTATTGTGAGAAAATGAATAGTTATACCACATCAACAAGATGTAACATGAACGAGGTGATATGTCATGAAGCAATATAACCTGGGAATCGAAGCGACACTCGAAATTATTGGCGGCAAATGGAAAGCGCTAATCATATGTTTATTAATGTCCGGTGTGAAAAGGACTGGCGAGTTACAGCGCAGTATAGACGGTATCTCGCAAAAGGTCCTGATCCAGCAATTACGCGAGCTTGAAAGAGACGGCCTTGTCAGAAGGCATGTTTACCAACAGATGCCGCTCAAAGTCGAATACAGCCTTACAGAGTATGGAGTAACCGCCAACAAGATCGTGGATGTGATGTGCACATGGGGGCGGGAAAATATAGCATTAAGGCAACAACAAGGAGAAGACATTATACTATTGGAAAATAAAGAGCCTGCTTTTTGAGCTGGAATCTTTAGCCGACACTTTGAGAAGAAGGAGCACTTAAATTGAAAAACTATCTTGTATTCGGTGCTAGCAAAGGATTAGGAGATGCATTTGTCAGGGGTGTACCTGAGCAAGGTGATAAAGTCTGGGTCGTGTCTCGCACGAAACCTGATAACTTGAAACTAGACGATGGGGTAGAACGCATATGGATACAGGCAGATCTGTCTGACCTCCATGCATCCGAACAGATCTGCGATGCGCTTCAGAACGAGACATTGGATGTTCTCATTTACAATGTGGGGATTTGGGAAAAAGAGGGGTTCGAGGACCACTATACGTTTGATAAGGACACCCCCGCCGACATCAGTAATCTGATTCATGTGAATGTAACATCAGCTATTGTATGTATTCAGGCATTATTACCCCACCTCAGGAAATCAACAGCAGGCAAAATTATTCTTATTGGCTCGACTGCGGGTCTGAGCAATGCGAACAGTACTCAGGTTTCTTTTGTGGCCTCCAAATTTGCCATTCGTGGAGTTACAGAAGCCTTGAGAGAACATACAAGAAAAGATCGGATCGCGGTTACGTGTATCAACCCGGGAGAACTCGCAGCCGAAGTTCCATATAAAGATGGCATTGACCGTGCTCTTTCCGAATATAATGGTACACGAATCCCTCTTCAGGACATGGTTTCTATCGTAAAATGCATCGTCAGCCTGTCCAATGCAGCCTGTGTAAAAGAAATTAATATGCCGGCAATTACGGATATAAACGCTTAATAAAAATTCAAAACGGATTAATAAATCTCCGTGACAACCAGAGACAAACAAACATTAAGAGCGCGTTTGAAACGTGCTCTTTGTGCTGCAATAAGGTAGTTAACATTTTATAAAATGGACTAAAAGATGCTTAAATTCACTTCATTTTAAAAAAACGTCACTATACTTTAGTCCTGTCCTTACTGGGCTAGGGTCTTGGACAAAGACTGGGCTTGAGTTTGTACTGATTATGGTAAATCCACTGCTATACTGCAAAGCGATATACATATTTTGATAAAAGGAGCTATCACAATGAGAACAAATTTCAGCACCATGCCCAGCACGAGTTCAGAGGAAGAAAAGGTCCAAAAAGCCAGGCGAGGACTGCTCGTTTTCTTTGCCATGCTCATCCCGCTCTCCATCATTAGTTATGTACTGATCATGAAAGCACCGATTTTCGGTCTGCTCCTCATGTGGACACCTGGCTTGTCCTCCATCTTCGCCCGTATCGTACTGCGTGAAGGCATCTCGGATATTTCCTTGCGGATTGGTGGGAAGCAGACACTGAAGTCATTACCTTTCATCTTGTTTTTTCCAGTTGTTATTGGTTTATTTGCTTATGGAATCGCATGGATTACGGGGCTGGTTCAGTATGTTACACCGGACTCATTCATCGAAGGCCCATCTGGTGTTATCCTTGCAGGAACAATACTTTTTCAAATATTTGCGGGTACTGCAATCGGTATAATCAGCAGTTCAGGAGAGGAGCTTGGCTGGAGGGGCTATATGCTGACTCGACTGATTAACGCCCGTGTACCTAGACCCATGCTGACGAGCGGAATTATTTGGGGTGTATGGCACCTTCCCGTAATGCTTTTTGCAAATTATTATTCCGGTCCCTATCCAGCCTTATCGGTTATCCTATTTATGATTTCAGTGACCTCTTTCAGTTATCTGATTAGCCGCTTGCGCTTAACAACGGGCAGCATATGGCCTGCGATTCTCCTCCATGCATGTTGGAATGCAGTGATTCAGGATGCCTTCGATATATCTTCTAGTGGCAAAAACGTTCTGCTATGGACTGGAGAATCCGGAATTTTAGTGGCTCTCGCCTTGCTGATTGCAGCATGGATGATGTCGAGAAAGCCTCTTGTCATAAGACAGCTATAAACTATTGCTGCAGGTGAGGATATATAAAACTTTTTGAGAAGACGATGTTGTTGTATTAGAGTCTAGTTAGCCACCAGGCTATGAATCATTCTCCCAATAGCGTCTTTGAACCTGAAGCGAGTGACGGAATTCGGAGCTAAATGAACGTGTTATCTAGGAAAGAGCATCAAAGTCTTAAGATTGACAAAAGCCCGCAAAGTAGCGGGCTTTTCGATTTTCCGTCATGGATCTCTGGATTTCAGACTAGATCGCTTGTAAGTATGAAGACTGGCAAATACATGCGAGCTTTTGAGCTTTTAGATATGTTTCATTGCCCTATTGAACAACTCATCACTGACAAGTCACGTTGATGCTGTCATGCACTCCACCATTGCCCGCAGTGAATAATCGGAGGTTGAACACAGCAGAATGCATCCGGCTGTCTGGGGCAGTGCGGCGTCATCATAGGGATTGCGCAGCACCAGATTCAGCAGTGGCTTAACCGCAGCCAAGGCCTCCGCCAGTTCCAGCTGACCTGTGAATAGATGGGCATTAAGGGTGCCCTGGATAACGACATCCGTATCAGCGGCTTGCTGTATCAGGGACTTTATCTGCTCGGCATCTGGCTTCATTGCACAGTAGCACGTCTCAACAGCCAAGCCTTCATCCTTCAATTGGGAGGCTAACCTGATTTCCGCAGAACCGCTATTATCGGCCTGGGTCAGCTGCTCCTGCTGCGGCAGTATCAGCAAATATTTCAGCGAATCCTTGAGTGGCAGCAGACCCTGCGGATCCCGGCTAACTTTCACAGTCATACGAGCCAGCTTCAGTGCCACCTCTCCCCACTGCTCTCTGGGAATCGGCTGTGCAGACGCTTGGTACTGCCGGAATTGGTCATACAGCTGCCGAATACGAAGAACCGACTCGTCGATTTGCTCCTCATTGATTCGCCCATCCCGTACAGCTGCCAGAATACCCGCGATGACCCGACTCTGAAACTCCGGCGTATGGCACATCAGGATCATATCGTTCCCCGCCTGAACGGCCAGAACCCCCACCTCTTCCGGGCTGAAGTTTTTGCGAATGGCCCCCATTTCTATATCATCGGTGCAGATCACCCCCGTAAAGCCCAACTGTTTCCGCAGCAATTCCGTGGCAAAAAAAGGACTGAGTGAGGCTGGAAGTCCGCCGGATTCAGGAATGTTGGGAAACACCAGATGCCCCATCATGATTGAATCCGCCCCGGCTTCAATCGCCTCAATAAAGGGAAGCAATGGCCCCTCCATCAACTGTTCAATCGTTAGCTCACATTCGGGCAGAACAATATGTGAGTCTCCGCTCACTTGCCCATGGCCGGGAAAGTGCTTTGCCGTCACGGCTACACCCGCTTCATGCATCCCCTGAATATAAGCGCGGCCGAATTGGGCCACCAGCTGTGGGTCCTCTCCAAAGGAGCGAACACCCACAACCGGATTATCTATATTCGTGTTCACATCCAGCACTGGTGCCCAGTTCATGGGGATGCCAAGGTAGTGCAGCTCACTGCCGATGATTTTACCGAGCAAACGGGCGGCTTCCGGATCTTCACTTAAGCCCACTGCCCGGTTGCCAGGGACATAGGGAAAAAAGGACTTAAACTTGGACAAGGTGCCGCCCTCTTCATCTACCGAAACATAATAAGGCAGAGGGCTGCCGCTATCTCCGGCTATGTTCTTTACTTCTGCAAGTAGCGCATGTGTCTGCTGCTCGCTCTCAATATTATGGGGAAAGATGCCGATCCCCCCGAATCGGTGCTGTGCCATTCTGCCGCGAAACTCCGGCTCGGCCCGAGTCGATGGTGTGCCTACTACGCACATCAGGGCTATTTTGTCTTCAAGGCTCATTACCGTCAGATCAGTTTGTGTATGGATTGCGTTCAGACCCAGTTCTTGATAGAGCGTGCGCTCCAGATAATCATGCAGATAGAACCTCGATTTCACAAAGTGCTCCGCCATATCAGAGGGCTGGTAACGCTCCAGCGCAGCCTTCATCCGAGGCAAGACCCCCTCACGTCCACGGCGGTTTCTCGTATAATTGTTATGGAGTGAGCTCCACTCCGCATCGTCTCCGGGATACAGCTCCCAGCGGTAAGCATACTTATGGATTGCCCGTGAACGATCTGTCGCCACCTCAAAATCATGCATGATCGCAATCAGTTCCGCTTCTTCCTTGTGCTCGCGCACTTCGTCCATCAGCTTCCATATCACATCATAATAATCCTCTACTCTGTAATTGCCGAGAAGGTTGTGTCCGGTCACTGGATCAATGCCATGAAACCGTTCCAGAAACCGATCGATGAAGGTGGCGGTATCCGCTTTGCGGTTCCAGGCCAAATCCGAATGCAGCAGCATGGGATACCAGGTAGTTTCAAAAATACCATATGGAACACCGAGGCTGAAAGGCCCCGTCCAGTTGGTAGCAACTACACAGCCAAGATTCAGTTTGTCAGCCGTCTCTGCCCACTGAAGCAAGTTGTCTGTCCGGTTCAGCAGCACCGGATAATTCTGATGCTCAGCCCAATCAAAGCTGCGGACTGCTGGCGCTCCCATAACTTCAATGCCGAGCGCCCTAAATTTATTGGCATGTGAAGTAACCTCCGCTTCGATATTGCGACCGTTGTAGATCCAGATCATGGCGACACTTCGCTGATCCAGCTTAGCCAGTTCCTCTGGCGGGCATTTATCCAGCATGTCATGCCAGAAAATCGGCTGTTTCCCCCGTTCTGCCGTAAATGCAATCAGACGGTTCAAAAAAGCGATAAAAGCTCGTTCACGCACGCCTCCAAACTCAATTTTGCAGCGTTCGCATTCGCATAGGCTATAGACCTCGTCACAGCCGAGATGGATATAACGCGAATCTGGATGAGCCTCGATCATCTCCTCAAGTAAGGTGGTTATCAATCCAAAGGTTTCCGGATGCGATGGGCAGATCTCCCCGGTGGACTGCTCTGTTTCGCGAAGATGCCGCCAACCTTCGTGGCGTAATACATATTCCAGATGTCCAAAGCTCTGCTGGAGCGGAATAATCTCTATAAAGTGCTCGTGGGCGTTCCGCTTTAGTTCTTCCAGCTGTGAACGACTTAACGCATGCTGTGGATGTACGAACTCGGGATGTAACTGAAATGGGAACTTATCCTCGTATTCAATCAAAATTGCGTTCGTCTTATAACGGGCGAATTCAGCTAAATAATCCGTCAACAGTTCCGGCTTCGAGAAAGTCTGACGCAGGTCCAAGTTCATTGCCCGCATATGTGTATCCGGCCAGTCGGTTATGGACACCGCCGGGATGCACCCATCCGGTCCAAGCAGTTGTACCAATGTCTGCAATCCATAAAATAGACCCGCCGCATCCAGTGCGTATACTTCAGCCCTTTCGGTCGACACCTCCAGCTTATACCCTTGTGGACGCCCGTCCAGCCCAGTCAGATCCGTTCTGTCTTGTTGAGTGAACGAACTAAGACCAGGGATGACCGGGCTCTTCTGTAGTGCTCCCGTGACTTCATAAACTGCATGGGGTCCGTGGTCCCCATCAACTACCTGCTGCGTTTCCTGCCCTGAGAGACGTTCGATTACTAACAAATAACCCTTTTCTATTCTGGAGCATGTATATTCCATCCCCGGAAATGCCCGGCGGCAATGAATATCCAATCTGGGATCATCCTGTTCCATGAAAAGAATCAGTCTTTCCCTGCCATTTAGCCGCAAGGCTTCTCCCTTGGTCGCTGCAATCTGCTTCGGTTGCGGTATCAAGCTCTGCATCGCTCTCCCCCTATTCTCGGCTCTGTGGACTGATCTGGCCATTCTTCCAGCACTGCAAAACACTTAACTTTCCACCATCCGTGTTGAAGCTAACGATATCTGCGGGCGCTCCGACCTCAAGTCCAGCAGCCTGTTCAAGCCCAAGCAGCCGGGCCGGATGCACCGCTGCACAGTCCCAGGCATCGGGAATCCCGGACAACCCCGCTTCCACAAGATACCCCACCTGATCCGGCAGCATCATCACCGAGCCAGCCAACAGCTCAGGCTGGCCGGCAAGGTGCAGCCGACCTTCCGCCGTCAATACCACATCACCACCAATATGCAGGTGGTAGGAACCTGGTGGCATACCGCTCAGCGAGACGGCATCGCTGACCAGAATGGCGCGATTCCGTTTCATCCGGAGAATTACGGACAGCACGGACAGCGGAAGATGATGACCATCCGCTATCATGCACCCATACAACTCATCGGCCGCCAGCTGTTCCCACAGGTAGTTCGGATGACGAGGAAGCATCAGGTGTGCACCGTTGCCAAGATGTGTAGACATCACAGCTCCTGCGGAGACCGCTTCCCTAATCTGCTCTGGCGTTGCTGCCGTATGTCCAATCGAGACAAGAATGCCGGATTCGCAGCACCGGGCAATAAATGAAGCTGAACCAGGCCACTCGGGTGAAAGGGTAATAATGCGAATTAATCCATCGGCGGCATCCTGCCAACGGCTGAGCGCCTCCCAATCAGGGGGAACAATATGCTGCTTTGGGTGGGCGCCGCGTGGGCCATCCTCCGGCGAGAGGAATGGACCTTCCAGATGAATGCCCACAATTCCCTCGACCGCATCCCGGTTCAGCCGAACGGCTTTTGCAATGACGGAGGCCGCCTCAGCCAACCTTACGGAACTGTTCGTAATCAACGTCGGGCAAAAGCTTGTAACACCTTGACTTTTCAGCTTCCGGGTCAGCTGCACTACCGTATCTGGACATAGCGGGGCTGTGTTCAGATCCAGCCCCCATCCGCCGTTCACCTGTAAATCCACCAGTCCAGGCGCAAGCCAGGGCAGGCAATCTCCGGGAGGCGACATTTCAAGTTCAGTAACAGCAGTGATACGTCCCTCTCTGATCCCGACCTCAATGGGCAACCCTGTTCTGTAGTGCTTCCCGATCATTGGCATGCTCACAGGCCGCAGGCTTCCCGGTCTGTGAACATCGTGATTCCGGGATGTGTACGCAGGATAGTGGCAGGACATGCCGTGCTGATCGGATCATGTAAAGCTGCCGCAAGTGCACGCCGCTTGGATGCTCCCGGTACAATTGCGAACAGCTCCCTTCCAGCCATCAACGTTGGCACAGTCAGGGTCAACGCCTCCGCAGGCACATCATCCAGATGGGCAAAGCACCCATCGTTCACCTGCTGACGGCGACAAGCTTCGTCCAGTTTTACCGCTTTGACGATCCTCGAATCTTCAAAATCGGCAACAGGCGGATCATTGAAGGCGATATGCCCATTCTCTCCGATCCCGAGGCAGACGATATCAATAGGAGCCGCACGCAGCAGGTCTCCATATCTCTGACACTCCTGCTCCACATCTTGTAGCCCATCCAACAGCTCCACCCGCCCAGGCTGCACCCGACTGAACAGCCGATCCGTTAAATATTGACCAAATCGCTGGGGAGCCGTATCCGCCAGCCCCATATATTCATCCATATGAAAGGTACAGACCCTTGACCAATCGATACCTTGCTCCCGTACCAGACCTTCATACAATTCGTTTTGCGAAGGAGCAGCAGCGAACACCATGCGTACCTGACGCTCCGAATCCTGAAGCAGCTGTCTTAATCTGGCCCCAACCGCAGCCGCTGCCGCTGCCCCCATCTGATTCCGATTAGCATAAACCTGCACAGACATATGTTCAACGATATGAGTCTGGAGCGGTTCCACCAAGTCATTCACATTCATGTGCTTCCTCCTCCTTCAAGCCACTTCTCGTCTGCTTGTTCAATTGCTGGCATTCAACATTAGCAGCGTTGTATGCGGCGAATCATGACCTGCTGCGTAGTAATAGCCGTTGTAACGGATTCTCCGCGGTTCAAAACCAACCTGTCTGCCCGTTCCCACCGCTTCCGAGACAAGCGTCACGCTCCCATCCATTCCTGTTGTCCCGCTGGTATAACGCCCCGCCGAATAAGTAAATCTCCCCTCGACTTTCGCCCCCGAAATTATTGCGCCTGTATCATAATCTCTGACCTTCATGGTGACGGATACCCCTGATCCCCCATAGACCAGATTCATGTCCGTTACAATCAATGCCTTCAATGTGGTGCTGCCAGTGGTCGCCGACACTTCATCGGTGAGAGGCCCGATATTGCCACGCAAATCACGCGCCGCAATACGATAGTAGTATGTCGTATCCGGCAGCAGTCCCTTGTCCTGGTAATTCAGGGCGCGGGCGAGTCCAACGATATCCGCAGCGACAGGCGTGAACCCCTGCACGGTACTTCGGTATATCACATAGCGTTCCACTTCCATGTTATCCGAAGCCATTCCATAATTCAGATGTACAGTCTGATAATCAGTGGCCTCAATGGAAGGAACCCCTGAAAGGGCGGAAGGAGCTTCCTGGTCATCCGGCGCTGTCCAAACTACACCGCCCGGCCCCCAATAAGAAGGAAGTGCCCGGTAGGAATCATAGTGATGGACGGCAATGCCGCCAAAGGCGCTGCTCTGTCCGTAAGCTGCATATACCTTATCCAGCTCGGCTTCCATGTGGATACGTCCCTCCTCCCAGAAGGTAATGGTCTCCGGGTCTCCGCTATTGGCGATATCCAGCGTTTCCACACCAATCACCACGGAATTCGGCTTGCCGATCTGATCCGCATAAGCCAGCTCCCCAGCAGCCCCGGCAATAATGCCAGCGGAGCCATCCGCCGTATCCCGGTAATCCATAATGGAGATATAATCAGAGATATCCTGAACATGCTCAGACAGCCATTTGCTGGAGCCATTCCATGAAATATTAGCTGCTTGATCCGATGTGTCATACCACTTGGGCACAGCAGGACCGAACGGAAGCCAAATACCTGCGGTATCCCGGCGATCAATCATCTTTTGCAAGCCATCCAGGTATTCCTTCTGCAGGAAATGACTTGGGTCTTTAAAGTCGGGAGAGATATAAGGCTCAATATCCACATTGATGCCGTCAAACTTCTCCGGTTCCCCCGCTGCAAGATTGTAATTGATCACCTGCTCCATTTCCTGCACAGCATGATGGTGATATTTCTCGTAAGCGCCCATATAGGCCGGCGTAGTGCCACCTGCAATTAACGCATGCACCTGCAAATTTTTGCTGTGCGCCCAACTCACGAAAGAACGCAACTCCACTTCCTGCGCTTCCAGTGCATCGTATCCGGCATAACCGCCTACTGCAAGATAAAGCGTCTGGACCGGTGTTTGGCCGAATGTCTGCGTATCGGTGATGAATGACTCCAGCACCTGTCGCGATCCAGGGTTCAGCAGCAGTTTATAACTCTCCGGTTCCCAGATCCACATGGCCCGCTCCTGTACAGGAAGAGGAACGACAGTCTCATGCGTCCCGGTTCCAACCTGAGCATACACCGTCGGGCTATAACCATAACGCTCCGGTCTGCTGGCCGCTCTGGCCTCCAGACTGACCGTGCGATCGCCAAGTCCCGCCGTGTCCCAGGTGTATACATATGCAGGGCCTTGCTGAACAGCTTCCTCCCATGGCCCGCGGTTTACCCGAACCTCTACCAGCATGATCGGAATTGGAGAGCTGGTCTCGACAGAGATCTCCACCTGGCCGCTAAGAGACACGCCCTCAGATGGTCCCGTGATGGTTACTACAGGAACAGCACCTGCTGGGTTATGAACGGTAAGGATGGCAGGCGCTCCCCATACCCCGTAACGGGTGGACGTATCCAGTCCACGAACCACCAGTTCCACAGTCCCGTTATAGGCTGAGGTATCCAGCATATAAGACCATGTGCCGCTGTCATCCCCATCCGGATCATTTAATACCACTTCGAATTGAGCCGTTCCGTCCACAAACAGTCGAATGTCATACAAGTCGGTATAACTGCCCCCAATTTCCACCAGCCCTCCATCCGACACATATCCGCCCGCAGGCGCGTCCAGTGAAATTGAACCCGCCGCTTCTGCCTTGCCAGGGACAGCTATTCCAATCGTCACCATACAGATCAACAGAAACAATCCCAGTTTGAATCCGGAGTACACACGCAGATGCTGCTTTTTCATAAGCGAAGCCTCCTTTTGCCATTCTGTAATGGTCTAGGATTCCTGTGCCGTACATTCGCTCATTTCGCGCTCAGCTGAACATTCTGAACACGGTCATACGCTTCCTTATAGGTGTTCAGCAGCTTATCTACCCCAAGATTGTTGATTTCCTCTACATACTTCTCCCAATCCGCCAGACTCCGGGAACCCGTTACAAATTTGGCAAAGCTCTCGTCACGGTGCTTCTTGATCGCCTGACCGGTAATGGATATGACCTCATTTTCCACTTCTGTAAAAGCAGGTCTTGGCTGCATTGCGGGAGGATCATATTTGACCGCTTCTTCATAGGCATGCTTCAAATCGTCCGAGAACAGTGACAAGTGCGCGTTGAAATCAATCCATGTATAGGTCCCGCTGGTCTGAAGCCCTGTCTGCTTGCGCATTTCAATGACATCGCTATACTCGGGCTTGAACTTGATCGTATCGCCTTCCTTTATAAAGGTCTCTCCCTCTACACCCCAGCTGCTCAGCGTACGTCCTTCCTCAGAATAGAAAAAGTCCATGTACTTCATCACATCATCAATGTTCTTGGAGGTCGAGGCCACCGTCAATCCGCCTTCCATATAATGAAAATACGGATTCAGCTGTGTGCCCCCTGAAATGCCTGCCGGAGGGGCCAGAAACTGCATGTTGAACTCTGGATTCTCCTGCTGCATGGCATTATTGAAAAAATCAATCCGACTGATATAATCAATGGTTACAAATGATTTTCCGGTCGAGACCATATCCTGCCACTGCTTGGTTTGCAATGATAAGAAATCGGGTGGGACCAACCCTTCATCATAAAAACTTTTCCACATCCCTACCATGGCCTTGTAGTTGTCTTCAGTCGGTCCATAACGCCATTCCTTCTGGTCAAAATCATAGTAGGCACCCTCACCCGTTCCGTAGTTCACCGTCATATTGGCATTCATCTCATCCGGGATCTGACCGTAACGGATGGAGAGAGGGTAACTGTCCGGGTATTTCTCCTTCAGCGTCTTCAGCGCCGCATGCAACTCTTCATAGGTTGTTGGAACCTGAATGCCTTCCTTGTCAAAAACATCCTTGCGGTACATCCAGATCATACGATTCGTCTCGCCGAAGCCCTGATTCGGGAACATATACATTTTGCCGTCGGCGGACAGGGCAGCCTTCGCTTCCTCGGGATACTGCTTCATCCATGCCTTCAGGTTCGGCATATTGTCCATATACTCCATCAGGTCCACCAGCGCGCCCTGTTGACCAAACTTGTTCGAATCCTTGCGATTAGGCATATACATCAGATCAGGCAGCGCTTTGGAGGCAATTGCAAGGTTCAGGCTCTCATCCAGCTTGCCGGAAGGTGTCTGAACTTCCAGCGTGACACCGGTCTTTTCCTTCAACCAGCCCCAGATGGGCCAACTCTTGGAATAGGGGAACGTGGCATTGTTGTCCAGCAGGGCCGTGAAGGTCTTTCCCGCCCCGGTTGAGTTATCGGTTATTCCAGTACTGTTCCCCTTGGTATCTGTTTGCGGGTCGGAACCATTGCCACCACTGCACCCTGCCACCATCGTTACTGCAATCAGCAGGGGAAGTATTACCGATTTCCATTTGCCCATAAGCTTCTCTCCCTTAATCTGAATTCGCGGTGCATTTCTTGCCTTACTTTAACCTTTGACCGCACCAACCATGGCTCCCTTGACGAAATACTTCTGTACAAACGGATAGATGACCAGAATTGGCAGGGTTGAGACCATGATGGTCGCATACTTGAGCGATTCCTCCACCACCAGGTTATCTCCCCCAATGGATGTTACGTCGCCTGAGCTTGCGCTGCCGGCCAACACTAGATTACGCAGCAGCACTTGGAGCGGAAACAAATCGGGAGACCGTAGATAGAGCAGCGGAAAGATAAAATTGTTCCACATACCCACAGCATAGAACAGGGCAATCGTCGCAAAGGATGCCTTGGACAGCGGTACAATAATACGTATGAAGATTCCAATATCGTTCAAACCGTCCATCCGGCCCGATTCCTCCAGCTCTTTGGGGATGCCTGAGAAGAATGTGCGCATCAGAATGAGGTTCCAGGTGCTGACTGCCCCCGGAAGAACCATACCCCACACGGTGTCCACCAGATTCAGGGAACGGACCACCAGGAAGGTTGGAATCATCCCGCCGCTGAAAAACATCGTAATTACAATCAAGACGGTGAAGCTATTACGCAGTGCCATGTCTTTTCTGGACAATGCGTAAGCTCCGGTGGAGGTGACCACCAGCGAGATTAGTGTGCCAAGCATGGTGTAAATGATCGTATTTCGGTAAGCCGTCCAGATTTGCGGATCGCCCAGCACCAATTTGTACATGCTCAGATTAAAACCCTTGGGCCAGAAGGAAATATTGTTTTGGATGACGTTTACGTTGCTGCTGAGGGAAACCGCCAGCATATGAAGGAACGGATAGAGTGTGACCACCACAACGAACAGCAGAATCAGCGATGCCACAACGTTAAACCAGGAAAATCGGAGTGAGTTCACGCCACACCTCTTTCTACCATAGACTGGTCTCACTTAATCGGCGGCTAAGCCAGTTGGCCGTATAGATGAAAATCAGACTGATGACACCCATGAACAAATCAATGGACGCACCATAGCTGAAATTCCCCTGTACCATACCCACCCTGTAAACATACGTGCTGATAATATCCGCTGTATCGTAGATCGCCGGATTCTGCATCAGGAAGACTTTCTCGAAGCCGATCTCCAGCACTTTGCCGATATTTAGAATCAATGTAATGACGATCGCGGGAGATATGCCGGGCAGTGTAACATGCCAGATTTTGCGCAATCGGCTTGCTCCGTCCATATCCGCGGCTTCATACAACTGCGGGTCGATCGCCGTCAGCGCAGCCAGATAAATAATGGTCTCCCAGCCGATGTGCTGCCAAATTTCTGACAGGACGTAGATGCCCCGGAACAGCCCGGGCTCATTCATGAAATTAATCGGTCCAATGCCGATGCCTGCCAGCAAATTGTTAATTAGCCCTCCCGTTGGGGATAGAAACATAATCACCATACTCGCCACGATTACATTCGAGATGAAATGCGGCAGATAGCTGACCGTCTGTACAAAACGCTTGAATGCTGCCCTTCGCACCTCATTCAGCAGAATGGCCAGCAAGATTGGGGCTGGAAAGCCGAACACCAGCTTATACAGTCCCAGCAGAAACGTATTCTTCATCAGCGGCCAAAAATCGGGATTCTCCAGAAACATCCGGTAATATTTGAATCCCACCCAATCACTCGCCCAAATTCCTTTAAACAGATTGTAATCCTTGAACGTGATGACCAGACCAAACATCGGCGCATAGCGGAAGATCAAATAATACAGGAGGCATGGCAGGAATAGCAGCCATAGCGCCTTGTTCCTGTTCCAGGTTCTGATCAAACGCGACTTCCGCCGAGGCGGCCGGTGCGCTTCTTTTTGCGGTTTGCTTTGCATTACGCTAGCATCAGCCATCGGCATGCCCCCTCTTGCTTAGATGAGTTAATTCGACTTGTATGTCAGCTAACTTACCCTGGAATTCCGGGGTTCGTATTCGAATTATAGCTATATTTCTTTAGAAAGCGCTATCTACATGTTATATAACTTTTCGCCTTTACTCCTTTTTTCCAGATATCCGCGTATAATTCAGTAAAAGTGTATATTGTTTGTGTCAGCTTTATGCCGCTATGATAGGATTAACTACTCGATCCGGGGCTTTACTCAAGGGGGAATGTCATAATGAAGGGACTGCTTACAAGCAAATTTGCGCTGAATGGACTGTTTGTCAAGCTAATGCTGAGCTTCCTCAGTGTCATCCTGATTTTGGCTTCATTTAATCTGTTCTCCCATCTGTACTTAAGCAACAAGGTCTATCAGGAGATGGTCAGACAAAATGAACTAGGCCTTGCGCAGACTGTTGAAGGGTATGAGAATCATTTCCGTCTGACCCAGAACATGATTCTGGCCCTCACCCAATCGGATACCTGGACAGCCAATCTGGGCATTATGAGCCACATTAAGGAGAACCGCCGTTACGATATTCCCGCTGAGGTGAAGTCGGACCTCTCCACGCTGTACGCTAATCCTTTTCTGCATATCGACAATTTCATTCTCTATTTCAAGCAAGAAGACTATGTACTGGAGAAGGAAGGTCTTAGCAGTGCCAGCGATATGTTCGGTAAATATTATTATAGTAAAGAATATCCTCCGGACTATTGGAAAACTCAAACGATGAACAACCAGTTCCTGAAAGTAATGCCTGCCGCAGCTTTTACGGAAAATACCCTTCACTCATCCCGCTCTCTCGGTCAACTGATGCCGGTCATGATGAAAGCCATTCCCTACGAAGATGTGTACGGCATTATTATGCTGGATCCACAACGTATGCAGGACACATATGGCGATGCCGCTAATAATCCGTTCTACATTCTGGACAACGAGGGGCGCCTGCTTTTTACCACGATGGAGGAGGAACTGCAGAATCCGCAGCTACCTGCAGACGGAAGCAAACATGAACGTATTGGGGATCAGTATTACTTCTATGAAAAAGGTATGCAAACCGGATTTACCTATGTCCGGGTCACCCAGGCCGCAGTAATCGCCGCGGAAATGCGGGGCATGCAGCTGCTGCTGGCTTTCCTGCTTGGCGCTGCTGTGCTGATTAGCGTGATCTCCTCCCTGTTTTTCAGCATAAGATTAAACCAGCCGCTCCAGCGCCTTATTGCCGCTCTGGACCGAAATCCGGACAGCGGACCAGACAAATGGAGCAGTGTAAAAGAATTCGCCTTGATCGGCGACCGCCTGAGCTCTATTCTGGAGAATAACCGTTACATTCAAAGCGACCTTGCGCAGAAGAACTCTCTCGTACGCCAGTACGCTTATATCCATAAGGTAAAAAATATACCGCTCAGCTCCTATCTGGCGGAGCTTGAGGATGCCCAGCATTCCGAGCAGCCTTATGTTTCCATTCTGTTCAAGGTGGGCTTCAAATCCCAGCCGGATGAATTCGGGCAGCATACCCTGTTATTATGGAAGCTAATTCAGAGCCTGTTCACTAGCAGCAAAACCAATAGCGTTGCCATTCAGCCCGAGCAGGACCAACTGCTCCTGCTGCTGTTCGATCCAGGTCCACAGAGTGGTATTCTTCAAGCGCTCGATACACTGAAGGAGTTGCTGGCTGTCGAGGAAACCCTTTATCTGACCATCGCGGTAAGTCCGGTGTATTCCGGAGAAATTCCATTTACCGATGCGTACAGCAATCTGTCCATGCTGTTGAAAGAGCGCAGGTTGAATGGTGAGACACAAGTTATTGTGGAGCCGCGCGCTTCTTCGTCAAATGCCTTCCATGTGAAGGTCACCTATGGGGAGGAACTGCACAACCTGCTGCAATCCGGCAATGAAGAGGCCGTATTCGCTTGGCTGGATCGCCAGCTGGAGCAACTGCAGCACAAGGATGCGGCCGCAGAAGACTTCCGCACCTTTGCCATCGGTGCAGTCGAACAGATCAGCAAGACGGTGATGAAGCTGAATTTGACGAACATCGAATCCGAGCTTCGCTCTTCTCCTCCGGGAGAGGCATTTGCTGGATTCCATTCCATGCAGCAATACAGGGAATGGCTTCAGGCGCTGGCTCAACCGGTACTTGCGGCAGTACGCAGCCAGTTGGAAACGCGTGATCCGGTTATCAGCTTTGTGCTGGATTACCTGGATCATCATTATGGGGAAGATATTAATTTGAATATTGTCGCCGACAAGTTGAATTTAACATCGGGGTACCTCTCCAGTATTTTCAAGGAAAAGACTAACATCAACTTCAGCGAATATCTGAACAATCTGCGGGTTGAGCGGGCCAAAGAACTGCTTATGAATGTAGATCTTCGGATCCAGGACATTGCGACACAGGTCGGCTATCAAAATGTGAACTCGTTCATCCGTATGTTCAAGCGTCGGTACGGGCTGACCCCCGGAGAATACCGCAAGCGTCATGCGGGTGATGAGCCATTCATCTCCTCCAGCCATGGTTAGCCAGGCATGAGCGGGTAAGGACCGAAGATTGTAATACACAAACGCCCGCTTCGGAGGCGGGCATTTGTGTATGATCTACATTAGAATTTTGGACAGGTGCACAAGAGCCATCGAAGGAATTCGCTGTTCTTCAGGGATATGTTCATAAAGCAGATGCCCTTTTCCCGCTTCAATCATTTGTTTGCTCATACCGGCAATCCGACCTTTACTATGATCAATAAAACGAAAATCCACCTGTCGCAAACTTTGCATTTCGGTCAAACGTTCGAATGCCTCAGCCTTGATCCCCTTATGGATCTCTTTCAGTTCCAGCACCTCCAATTGATCCGCAGTCCACAGGTTCTCAATCTCTTGCAGAGACTTCATGAAATCCAATTCAAGCTGACGCAGATTCTTCATGTGCGAGAAGTCGCACAACCGCTCGATTTTGGGCAATGACAGATGCAGATAGACCAGATGATGTAATGCCCCCACTGCATCGATCTCGGTTAGATTCTTTACGGACGATAATCTCAGCATACGGATATTCGATTCAGCCAGTACTTCGAGTGAACCAGCCAATGTACCGTGATCGAGAGCCAAATACTCGATAAATGGTAAGTCTACAACAAAATCAAGCTGATCAATGTCACAGTTCAGGACGAGGGTACTCAACCGAATGCAGTCCTCAATCGGCGAGAGATCGGGAAATTTCCCGCTAAGTGCAAGGTAATTCAAGTATTTGTAATTTCGGATGAAGTCCAGGTTTTGCTTTTTGGGTGAGCGAATGTTCAGAAACTCCATCTTTTGCAGCGCACTCAATATACTTAAATCTTGTGGTTGCTTGAGATCCAGCTGCAAAGCAGTGACATGTTTTAAACCAGCAAGTGCCTCCAGAAACTCTTCTGAATACCGCCCCTTCACATCTGTATTGGACACATTTAAAATCAAATCGGGTCGTTTGGCAAACACATGTTCATCCAATGTTCGCAGATCATGCATCTCGTCCAGCCCAACTACAAAGCTAATTGTAGCCCTGTTCCGCAGTTGTACGATAGCCTTGTCCATTTTATCCTCGTTCCAGGGAACTCCACTCATCGAAGCGGCCCACGGTTCGTTCATTATTGGTCACCCTCCAATTCTCTGATACTTATCCATGTCTAGCTTTCCTTTAATTGTAAATCAAGAAGAGTACATTGAGAAGTCGGATATTCGATTGCAATACTGTATTCTGCACTCTGTACTCGGTAACAACTGGTGTATTCATGAAAATGGGAAAGAGATAATCTTTTAAAATCCATAATGTTACATCTAAAGAACATTTATCCGATATAAAGAGATATCTATTTGAAAGAGGGGTGAAATCTGATGAATAGTTCATTAATAGGTCCTGGAACAGGACTTATTGCCATTGCTGCGGGTGTAATGATGATTGCTACTTCCAAAAAAGAAAAGCGGATAGAAAACAGCTTCATCTACAAACACGGCTTTAAACCAGGCTACGAAGATAAAGCTCGCAGAACATCAATACGGGCGAATCGCGTCGCAGGGTTCGGTTTGATTCTGATTGGTCTAGCTGCGATCGGAATTATCTAATACCTGTTAGAAGCTTTAAAGCTCATTTCGTGGTTACTTATCACCTGAAAACTCTGCTATAATACCTCCAAGTGTTATTCCCCAAGGGGAGATCAGGATGGAGGATAATCATCATGAAGTTTGCTAAACGTATGGAACATTTCAGTGAGGGGATATTCACACGTTTGCTGGAAATCAAGAGGAAACGACTGGAGAATGGAGAACCTGTCATCGATTTAAGTGTAGGCACACCGAATATTCCCCCTGCCCAACATATCATGACGGCTTTATGCGCGGCAGCAGCAGATGCTTCAAACTATACATATGCTGTAAATGATCAGAGCGAATTGCTGCAAGCAGTCAGTGAATGGTACAAGCGCCGTTACCATGTTGAACTGAACCCGAAAACCCAAATTTGCTCCTTGCTTGGATCACAGGAAGGTCTCGCCCACATCTCTTTGGCGATCGTTGATGAAGGAGATCTGGTCCTTGTACCCGATCCTTGTTATCCAGTCTTTGCTGATGGACCTCTACTTGCAGGAGCCAAACTGTATTATATGCCCCAAAAAGAAGAACATGGATATGTTATTCAACTTCAGGACATTCCTGAAGATGTTGCGCGCAAAGCGAAATTCATGCTTGTATCCTATCCCAACAATCCGACGACAGCAATGGCACCCGATCAGTTCTATCTGGATCTAATTGATTTTGCCAAGAAATATGACATTATCGTTCTTCATGACAATGCATACAGCGAGCTAGTGTTCGATGGGAAAACGTGCGGTAGTTTCCTTGCTTGTCCCGGGGCGATGGATGTCGGCATTGAATTCAACTCGTTATCCAAAACCTATGGATTGGCTGGGGCACGAATCGGCTTTTGTGTGGGAAACCCGGATGTGGTATCTGTGCTTAAAAAGCTGAAATCCAACATGGATTACGGCATGTTTCTTCCGATTCAGAAGGCAGCCATTGCTGCAATCACAGGGGATCAGAGTGAAGTTGAGCGGGTCAGAAATATCTACGAGGAGCGCAGAGATATTCTTTGCGAAGGATTCAGCAACCTCGGTTGGCATATTGCCAAACCCGAAGCCAGCATGTTCATCTGGAGTCGGATTCCAGACCACTACGATACCTCAGAACAGTTTGCCATGGATCTGGTTACACAAGCGGGTGTAATCGTAACGCCTGGGAGTGCCTTCGGACCTTCGGGTGAAGGATATGTGAGATTCGCTTTGGTTCAGGATAAAGAGACGTTGCAGCAAGCGATCCAATCGGTAGATAACTGTGGAATTTTAAAAAACAACTCCGTTATACCACGATAAGAGTTCAGCGTTACTTGTTAGAGTTATCCCCCAAGTCCTACACAGCGAGTATGAGTCTCACGTTGGTTAACGTGATCTCCATACACTGTGGACCAAGGGGATTTTTTACTTTCAGCCAGGGTAAATAAAAGGGATACCTTTCTAAATCAGAAATACGGGACAAACGGGTAATAAAAAGCCTGCTCGATGGCAGGCTTCCTGAATTTAAAATCATTATATTGACTTGCGCCAGTTGGAACGATACATCAGATACAGGAAATACGGTGTACCAATGATTGCAATGAGTATTCCTGATGGAATCTCTGTTGGCGCCATGACCGTTCTCCCGATCGTATCGGCCAGCACCAGCATGACAGCCCCCGCCAATGCAGATAAAAACATCGATCGTCTTAATTTGTGTCCCGTGAGCAGGCGAACCATATGGGGTGCAATAAGACCGATAAAGCCGACAGTCCCTACACAGGCAACAGCCCCTGCTGCCAGTAACACCCCTGTCGTCATCGCTAGTAATCGTGTACGACGCACACTCAGTCCAAGTCCTGATGCGCTATTGTCGTCGAAGACCAACAATTCAAATCTGCGAGCCAACCACCAAGCCACCGGAACCAGAATAATTAAAAACAGGCCGATAATTTTAACCTGATCCCAGGTCCGAGCATAGGTACTTCCTGTTAGCCAGATGTATCCACTACTACCGTATACCGCACCACGGACAATCAGAATCTGAATTCCTGCTCCTGCAATGGCAGACATCGCAATTCCCAGCAACACAACCGCAGACGGGTTCAGCCCTTTCTTCCAAGAGAGGGAGAAAACAACTACTGCGGCGATGGCTGCACCGATGATTGCTGCTATGGGCAGCAAATAAATTGGTAGACCCGGGAACAAAATGATGACCATCATTGCTCCAAGCCCAGCACCAGAGGATACACCAACAATTGAGGCATCCGCCAGCGGATTACGTACCGCCATCTGAATGAGCACACCACTGATTGCCAGTGCAGCCCCCGCACCTGCAGCAACTAGCGTACGCGGAATTCGAAGTTGAATTAACGCGGAGAATAGTCCATCTGATTGGAATAGACTCGGTAATAGATCGGCCAGCGGAATTCGCATACCGCCAAACATGGTACTGAGCAAGATCAGCAATACAGTGATGACCGAAAATAATACGGCCATCGGACCGAATGCAAAGCGACGTGAAGGTGCTCCTGTACTCATCGAAGTGGACATGCCCGACCCGTTCGCTGCCTTCATACGTGTGAGTACAAGCCAGATCAGCCACGGTGCACCAATAATTGCCATTACAGCCCCTGTCGGCAGCTCCATGCTGGAGTTATGCACCATCTTGGCGAGTACGTCCGCACCAACCAAGAGAGCCGCTCCCCATATAAAAACACCAGGCAGCAGCAATCGATTGGAGCGTACTCCACTCAATCGAACCAAATGTGGTGCCACGAGTCCCACGAAGCCAATCGGCCCGATTACACTGACAATCACCGCAGCCAGCAATACCGCAATAATCAAACCGCCAGCACGAGCGAGTCCAACCTTTTGTCCCAATGAGGATGCCGTTGATTCATCCAGTTCCAGCATATCCCACTGTCTGGACAAAATTAGCGCAAGAATGGTAATGCCCACCACCCAGGGCCAAGCATAAGCAACACCACTCCAGTCATTCTGAACAAGTGTTCCTGAGCCCCAAAGAAACAGTCCCTGCGTCTCCATAGAGAAAAAAATATGCAGTGCACTTGTAAATGAACCAAGTACCATCGATACAATCATACCCGACAACGCAAGTCGAACAGGGCTGGATGTTCGTCCGCCGCCCATGAAATAAGCTGCGAATGCTGCAAGCAAACCGCCAAGAACTGCAAACAAAAATGGCGACTGACTTAGCAAGCCTGGAAAGAGAATAGTTCCCAGCACCACGATAAAGTACGCTCCTGCATTAATGCCCAGCGTGTCTGACGCAGCAAGCGGATTTCGAGTAATCGTCTGTAACAGCGCTCCCGCTACAGCCAGAGCACCTCCTGCAATAATACCAATAACCGTACGTGGCATACGTAAATCCCAAATCATATTATGCTCTAAAGTATTCTGTCTGCCAGTAAGTGCGTCCCAAACGGTGTGTAATGAAATGGCTGCCTCACCATAACAAAGGCTTACAAAAAAAAGCACGATGAGAGCGGTTAGACCGCCCCCATATATGCTTATTGTACGCCAGTTCATTGCTGGCCTAGTTGCCTGAACCGAACTCATTTGGTAATCGCCTCAACAACGCCATCAACCAATGCTTTGGAGGAAATGGGTCCACCAAATGTCCATGTCGTGCTATCCAGTTGATATGTGCGTTTTTCCTTGACAAAGTTGAGTCCGTTCCACACCGAGTTATCTTTCATTGCTGTGCCAAAAACATCATCGTCTGGCTGTGTAATATAAATGAAGTTACTATCCTGCACATCAGATAAAGATTCAATCCCCACTGTAGAGAAACCATAACCTTCTAATTTTTCTGGCTGCCAATCGTTAACCAAACCAATTTTGTTCAACGTGCCAATCACAACCGAGTTATCGGTAAACATGCGCAGACTGGCCGCATTTTGATACGTGAATGCCTGTGTCAGAGCAAAGTGGAAATTATCTTTACCCGCAGCAGCCAATTTTTCTTTGGCTTCTGCATAATGCTGATCCAGTTCATCCAGTACTTGCTTTGCTTTGTCCTCTTTGCCCAGAGCAGTTGCGATGTTATTAAAGATCTCTGTCATTTTGTCATAATTATAGCCATCGCCATCATACGGGTCGTATTCAATCGTTGGTGCAATTGCATTAAGCTGATCGTACACCGCAGTATTATTGTCTGCATTGGCAATGATGAGATCTGGCTTCAATGCAGCGATAGCTTCCAGATTCGGCTCACTCCGAGTTCCAATATCCGTCACACTGTCATCCAGTCCTGCTTCGGATGATACATAGACTTTGTAATTGGCGTTATCTGCATTACCTACTGGTTGAACGCCCAGTGCAACCACATCTTCGGTGTATGTCCATTCCAACGTAACCACACGCTCTGCTGGCTTATCCAGCGTCAGCTCTCCGCGTTTATGCTTCACCGTCACAGGACCTGCTGTCTCTTCTGCCGGAGTACTTCCTGAATCAGCATCCTTACTTGCATCTGTAGTAGTATTGGCTTTACCGCATCCTGCCAGGACCAGCACAAACGCCAGCATGATCAAAAGTCCTTTTAATCCTTTTTTCATATTTCTTGTCTCCCCTATTTATATGTATTAATATGATAACAATTATCATTATCACTAATGGATTATCCTGTAGAATTGCGATTTTGTCAATTCAAAAGAGCTATTATTTTCATTTGAAAAATATCCCCTGTTATCGCATGAACAGGAAAAATGGAAGAACCCGCATTTATGACGGGCTCTCATAACTGTTATTAATCTAATACTTGATTAAGTTAATTTCAGGATGCGCTATCCGAATTTCATCCAGAGTATGGTCGGTTATTCCTTTGAGATGCTGATCAAAGAAGCTCAGCGACAACTCATTAATAAGCTGAAAATTGGCTGATACATCGGCTCCTGCCTCATTAATGATTGGAGATACGCCAGCCAGATCGGTATAGCTCCCGTGATTGGTTTTAGGAATGGTGGCCGTATATGCACCCGGTTTCTGAATCGTTTGATTGCGAAGATAAGCCTCGGCAAAAAGCTCATCCCTATTCCCGGGCTCTCCCTTATTGGCCTCTTCCATGAATCGGATGGAAGCCTCGGAATTCAAGAGCAGAAACGCCTTTCCAGGACCATCTATCGGCATGGGATCACCGTATAATCCACCGTCCATATCGATCGCTGCCTTGATCCTTTCATCCTTAACCAGCATTTGGGCCGATGTTGCACCACCAAAGGAGTGACCCAGCATGCCAATCTGATCCGGGTTGATCATCGCTGCAATGGGCTTGAATGCTTCGTCAAAATCGCCGCCGATCACTTCATCCAGAACAAAGGATACATCCTGTTCCCAAATATGAATACGTTCATTTAAGAAGGTAATTGTGTTCTCAATGGGTGTAAAATCCACCTGATCTCCATCAGGGAAAACAGTTGTTGCGGCATCACCCGTAAAGTTGAGCGCCACGATAACATAGCCGTGACTGGCCAGCTCCTCCAATTGGAATGTATTTTGTTGTCCATATAGACTCATTCCCTGTGCGAACAGCAGTATGGGGAACTTACTGTCCGTTTGCACAGGCACTGCTTGGGTAAATGAATGGGTTTGGGTCACCCCAAGATGTGTGGTTGCAATATACGGAAATCCTTGAGTTACCGATAATTGCTTACTCAGCGCTTTTATATCTGCATGATATGGAGCCGGTTCACCTGTATTCTTTTCCGCCGGATAATAGACCTGTACCATCAATTCCCGGTGCACCTGGTGGTTGGGAACAACCAGCTCTTTTCGACTTGTATCTGTCAGATGAAAAGACTGCGTTCCCACTGCATAAGGTCCTGTAGGTGCAGCAAAAGTCAGAATTGGAAAGAGCATCGGTAAAGCAAACATCAGAATGGTGGCAAGGATAATACCCGTTCCCTTTAGCAGCTTCATCGCTTTTTTGCGGGATACCTCTATGGCTTTGTGCTTAATAAATACCTGTATTGTAACAGCGATCAACATCATATACGCCGGAATCATGCGCCAGTTGGCCCCCACTGCAATCAGGGTTGTCAATAAAGCAAGGTAGTCTACACCCAGAATGATGACGTTGTTTCTTGTTACACCTCGTTGTCTAAACGTAAATAAAAGGCTCGATAGAATAAGTACAGCTACAAATAGTATCTCGGTTAATTTCATATCGTAATCTCCTTAAGCAATTATACATTCAAATGAATGTATATAAGCAAAATAATAAGCTACAACATGTAGCCTATTTTTCTACCGCATCAAACAATTGAATAAATACGCCTTTCAGTTCCTCATTCACAAGTGCTATGCCTACACCTTCAAACAGCAAACGGATATGCTCTATCTTCTGCAAAAATTCCTCTCGACTGACTTCGAATATGCCTGGATTCATCCAGATGTCAAACAGCATCGTAAAGGTTTCCGCTGCTTGCTTGGGGTAGGCTACTTGCATGGAACCGTCCCGGTTTCCATCCTCAATGATTCTTTTGATGCCAGGAGCTACCACTCTTGCCCCTTCTGTAATCCGGCTAAATACAAATTCAGCTGAATGCATGTTGGACGAAACATTCGACAGGTCACCTTCCTTGATACTTTGCAAAATGGAAAAGGATACGCCCCGTCTTAGACGTTCAAGTGCATTTAAGCTGGCCAGATCAATAGCTTTGTGAAATACACTTTTTTCGGCCATGGTTTCTTTGGTGACCTCCTGGATCACGTCTGCGAGTGTTTTGAAATGATGATAGAATGCACCTCGAGTAATGTCTCCTACATCATTCACAATATCCTGAATGGATACATTGTTGTACCCGTTAAGGGTAAACAATCTCACAGCCGATTCCATAATGCGCCTTCTTGTAATTTCCGGATATTTGTTTCTCGCCATATGAACTCCCCACATACATTCATTTAAATGTATCTGAATCGTAAATGAATTTATACCGTTTGTCAAACCGTAGAATAGACGATCAAGCACCCTTCTCTGTACGACGATTTAACTCAACTGCATCGTTGTGATACACGTATTATCTTCTTCATAGGTAGATAGCTGTGTCTCAGCAACCTTTCCATCATGCACCACACGAATGAGGTATGACTTATCTCTGGCTAACCAAAAATCCATAAAACCGTTGGAGCCTGCCTTCATCTCGGCATCCTTCATGAGCGTATTCCCTTCGGAGTCATGGATCGTCACAATGAACTTCTTATTTTTCATTTCACCCTGACATCCGGTCAGACTATGAATTGCACAGGGATGTGTCTGTTCCACATAGGGTGCAATGGAAAGGAAAAACTCCTTTTCAGGCAAGTCGTAGGTTGTCGTTTGGTTACCTTTGTCCGTGACGATTAACTGGGTGGCATTAATGGAGGCCGATTCAGGTGTCTCCTTGCCTGTACTGATATCTTCTACTAATTTCTTGATATTGGGCGCTTCTGCGTTATCTGCTTCTTCTGTCCCCACATTGTTTGCAATAAGGAAGGCCCCCAACACAATTACAACCACTAAGCTGGCAATGATCCACATTTGTTTTTTCATCTGGAGTTCATCTCCTCGTCCGTTTTAGTTTATTATAATGGAGAACGAATCATCATGGACTGAGAGCGTATGTAATTCACCATTTATTCACATATTTGTATGTCTTATTTGTACAAGTAATCGCATCACCCGTTGCTCTTCTGTCAGGGCGTAAATTCTGAAAAACATTTTGAACATATGAATCCATTATACGTGTCTAACTCATTCTAGCTTGAGCAGGAGGAATTTCAATTGAAGTGGCACCGTGTACATAAAGAAAAACCTAATACCATCCATTCCATCGACTGGAACGGATTCATCCCCAAACATATTGCAATCATGATGGATGGAAATGGAAGATGGGCTACGCGAAAAGGATTACCTCGAAGTGCCGGACACTATGCAGGAATGCAGACGATGCGGGAAACGATAAGCATGTGCCACAAAAACGGGATTGCTTCTCTTACTCTGTATGCCTTCTCTACAGAAAACTGGAAAAGGCCCAAGGAAGAGGTCGACTACATCATTAGTCTGGTGGTCGAATTTGTACAGGATACAACTGTTCAGGAACTGAATCAGAATAATATCAAAGTTAATTTTATTGGTGATATCTCGAAATTCCCAGACGAAACACAGGAAGCGATGCGCAAAGTGGTGGAACTAACCCAAACGAACAGCGGGATGGCTGTGTATTTTGCGATGAATTATGGAGGTAAAAACGATATTGTGCAAGCCATCAAAACGTACATTATAGAAAACAACGAAGAAAACAAAGAAACCTCGGAAATCTCCGAGGCGGAATTCGAAAAGTTTTTGTATACCGGACTCAATCCTGCCCCCGATCTGCTGATCCGAACAAGTGGGGAGAAACGGTTAAGCAATTTTCTATTATGGCAAGCCGCTTATTCCGAGCTCTGGTTTACGGATGTGATGTGGCCGGATTTCAACGAGCAATTGTTATATGAATCCATCTTGGATTATCAACAGCGCAAACAAAGAGCCTTGGACGATGTAACGCAGTAATCCAACATTGTTTCTGCCGCTCCTCAGCTTAAATGAGCTTTTAACCAGGGAAGGATACTAGGGAGAACGGTACTGGGCTGCATGGCTTTGGTGTGATCCATATCCGCTCCCTTGATTATTTCGACGGTCCAGCCGAAGTTTTCAAGAATTTTTTTATTCTTTTGCAACCGTCCGGCGATATCCACCGTCACATTCCCAAACTTTTCACCATATACAATTGTATCTTTCTCACCTGCAAAAGTTAATCTCGGGATACTCAGCTGATCTTGAATGAGTTGGTCATCAAAATCCAATAAACTTTGGTACATGGTCACAAATTGTTTTGTTTGAGCCGGATCAATTTGGATCTGAATGTTGTCCCAATCCACTTCTTCCGGGCACATCTGCTCCGAATTCATCGATGCTTGTCCTTCTGGTTCATGTTCCAATTTCCCATGCTGCTTCAATGCTGCTTCATATGTCCTAGCGGTAACTACTCGCATTTCCTCATACGGTCCTTTGTATGGCGGAAATCCTCCCATGATGAGACTTTCGAGTCTATTGGTTCGAATGGCGACCTGCAACCCGACAAGCGCCAGCCAGGAGTATCCATAATAACTGAACCGCTTCACATTCATTTGATCCGCAATCCTTAATAAATCCTGGGTTATATACTCAGACGTAAAATGTTCCGGATAGGGATGCGCCATATAGTGGCCTTCATAATCAAAATGCAGAATCTGAAATTCATCCGAAAGTCCAGCGATAAACTTTGCACCCAATTCAGGATCAACACCCCATAATTTTAGGGTTTCGGCTTCTTGTCCGGTTACGGACTTTTTAGCGATGGGCAGCATAATGACTTTGCGATCTGGATTTCCGGTTAATCCCACTTCCAGCTCTGAACCGTTTTTCATTTTAATCATTTTCTTCAATTGCACCACTCCTTTGGCGAGTAAAACATTCATAATATCGTTTTATTAGACTCTTCATCTTATAGCAACAGCTTCCTCGTGCTTAAGTATCTTGTCCAGCTTTTACGTGACGTAGGGCGTAATCTCAGTGACCTTCATCCCTTCGGTAGATACCAGCACCGTGAACCTCTTACCAGACTTTGGCGGCTCGGCTTCGGAAACGAAAGAGAGCAGCGGCGATGTCTCTTAGCTTCATCGTCCCGCCGCTCTCCAGTCCCCGATAATTCAGACTATCTTTTAGAATAAATAGACTTATTGACTGGATAAAAGACATAAACTTTTATTTTTATGCTCACATAAACTATATTGAGAATCGGAATTAAGGAGTCAATTTCAGAATTGTCAAAGTGGTATTTAGATTGTTATGCAACTGTGCAGGAGTTGCATTCGCATTTACCAGTTGGATCGTCGTCGGAACTGTTGTGACCGTAATAATAACTTCAGCAGATATGGGCCCTCCTCCATTACCCGTAAAAGGTACTGGTGTTATGGGTGTTCCATTAACCGTAAGGTTGAAATCCGCATTACCCTGATTATGAATGGTGAAGGAGATAAAGTAACTTCCTGTTTCATTAATTGTTATCGTCGAAGATGGCGGCACGAAGGTGAATGCTCCGCCTACATTAGCCAAAACTCCGGTTAAAGTGATTGGTGAGTTTCCTGGAACGGTGTCAGTACCTGTACCGGGATCTGCTCGAAAAACACTCAAGAAATCGGATATTCCAGCCCCGGCTGGACCGGCTGGGCCCGTGGCTCCAGCAGGGCCAGTTGCACCTACTGCACCTACTGCACCTACGGGGCCGGCAGGGCCGACAGGGCCCACTGGGCCAACTGGGCCAGCAGGACCAGCAGGGCCAACTGCTCCGATCGCGCCAGCCGGACCCGCTGGTCCTTGTATACCAGGAACCCCCTGCAATCCCGCTGGTCCCGGTATCCCCTGAGCACCAGTCGCCCCTTTGGGACCTATCGGTCCAAGTGGGCCAGGAATCCCTGGAGAGCCTTGCGGTGCATTAACAACAATTTTAGGTTTAACCCTTAAAAAAATCTTACCCTTAACTCCACAATGCAAATGTTTTTTGAATTTACGTCTACAAATACGTTTCCCATGACGATTTATCAATTAACTCACCTCCGTGATATTTCTCCTCATACTATGTGTAATGATCACGGGGGGCATAGACAATTAACTATAATTCAGAAAGTTATAGCGCCTATTATGAGATAAGTTGTCTATTAAAACGATTAATTCACATCACATCCTTCTTCAGTTCAGTGTCCAACTCCCCACCATTTCAGTTTTTTTGCATTTTAATTATTTTCTTTTTAATACTACTCCTTTGCTGTTTATACATTCAGTCTATAACATTGATGCAATATTCCGGTTTTTATTATAAAATGCGGATCAAATATGAACTTTGGCGCGTTATATGTTAGTGTAGCACTTGAAGGTTTTACTTGAAGCATGAGGAGTAGAAGCAAATGAACTTTACATATACACCTGGACAGATTGCAACTGAACTGGCTATTAGCACAACCACGCTGAGACGTTATGAAAAGGAAGGCTTGATTCCCCATGTTCCACGGACCCCAAGCAATCACAGGTACTACACGTCCATTCACTTCCAAGCATTCATCGCGATTCGTTCGTTATTAAAGGGTTATGAGATTCCGGCTGTATATGAAGTCTTGAGGAAAGTTAAACGTGGGGAAACCAACGACGCACTTTGGCTCGTGAACCAGCAGTTGTATAACAGCCAACTGGAGAAGCAACGAATGGAAGACATATGGAAGATGGTGCAACAGGTGGATTTTGCTAACGAGCGAAAGGTTGGAACGACAGAGGCGATGACGATTGGAAAAGTCGCTGAAGCAGCCGGGGTCAACACTTCTGCTATCAGGCATTGGGAAACCGAAGGCTTAATTTTCTCGGAAAGAGACCCTAACAACGGTTATCGTATGTATACCCGATCCGAATTAAGAAAGATATTGGTCATTAGCAGTTTAAGAAAATCTGTCTACTACATTGAACATATGAAAGAGCTTCTGAACACTGTCGGCACGCAGGATTATACACAGATTAATAAAGCCTTCCAGCTGGCCCTGCAAAAGCTTAACAGCCAACTGTCCCTGCAATTTGCAGGCGTGAAGGAACTTATGACATATATCGAATTACATCAGGAACCACAAGGGTAACGTATTGGTTAGTTGACTTCCATTGAGCCATCTACTCTATGTTGTTGGGCATTTTTGTTATCCTTTCTGTGGCTGTCGTGTTATTAACTCTACAATACACGAAAACCCGCACCATCAGGTACGGGCTTTTTTTAATTTATACGTGTTTCCGTTCCTTTCCTATCATCCAATAGGTGAGCACACCTGACACACAGAAGGAAATAATCAAACCAACGCAGGCATGTAACAGATTCAGGCTCCCTGCTTCCATAAATAGCGGAATTTCCAGTAGACTTCCGGACCCACCCAATGCAACTGCTTTGACGGACATCAGCCCGAAATACAGTCCTCCTGCAGCACCACCCAGCAATGCTGAATAAAAAGAGGCCCTCTTTCTCATATTGACCGCATACATCGCAGGCTCTGGAGTACCTAATAAAGCAGTTCCTGTTGCCCAGAAAGCCAGCTTCCTGAATTCCCGCTGTTTGCTTCTTAGCCCAGTAGCGAGTGAAGCTCCTGCTTGTGCAACGAAGGCAACCAACATGACAGGGATAATGAGGGAGAAACCATTCACCATCAATTCATTGATTATCATAGGTAAAAGCCAGTAATGTAATCCAGCGATCATCATTAGGGAATAAACTGCTCCCAGCAGCATAATTGCTACAATCGGGGCATCATTCAGTAATGAATCCACCACATCCGGTAACTGCTGATCAATCCAAGCACCAATTGGACCAAGTATCATTAGAACCAGTGGAACGAGAATCAGAAACGTCAACAATGGAGCAAGAATTCCTTTGAAGGCTCTTGGGCTTATTCGCTCAACGACTCTTTCCAGATAGGACGCCGCACATATCGTCAAAATCACCCATATTGAAGCTGAAAAAAAGATCGCTTGTGACACAATGGGTACTCCCATAAAATGAACATCTTCTTCACCTGACAGTAAAGCGGTCATTTGTGGGTAGAACATTAGTCCGCCAATCGCTACGGCAACATAAACATTGCTTTTTAACCGATAGGCTGTACTGATGGCTACCAGGATTGGCAACAGATAATACACACTATCTCCAATAGATTTAAATATCAGGAATGTCTGACTGTCCATCAACGAAGAGAAATCTGTAGAACTGTAAACGTTAAATAACGTAATGATAGCTAGCACAATCTTGAGCACTGCAGCTCCCAGGATGGCGGGCATCAGAGGCATGAATACATCAGAAATAAAATATAATAATGATTTTTTACTTGTACGCCTTGTTTCTGGCAGTGTGTCGCCTTCTTCTTTCCCTACTCCCATGGCCAGTAGCGTATGGTATAGTTGGGAAAATTCGTCCTCAAGTGTTATGTAGCATTGATCACCTGTTATACGAATATCGGCGCCAAGATTTGATACAACAGGCAGGGACAAATTTACACCTGTACGGTTACGCAATGTCAGCGTAGTGGTATTCTCGTCATGCTGCACAAGACGAATATTTTCCTGTCCCCCTGCGAGATTCATGAGTTGTTCGATGCTACTGTCATTCATATGTACCTTCTCCTTATGCTGCGGTAATCCCGAGTTTTATGATGTGCCCCTATCTATATACACATTTCCATGAAAAAACTTCAATAGGATAAAAAAACTAATTCACCTTATATTTCATGATTTTTGCGCAAGGTATAATGACCTAATTCAAGCAAAGAGCTACTTACTATGTAGGCTCCCGTTCAACTTGTTTTATGAATCATTTCCCCCGTACTCACCACTGACATCTAATGTTTCAGATAGCCGTACTCGTCATCACTCATCGCAACTTTGGACAACCTGAGCATAGCGTTATGTCTATGTTGCCTTTCAAATGAATATTTCTTCAGGGCCGGCCTGGTATCTTTTAGATAATCTGTTTATGAGCTTCACAACTATATTAACCTTCTAATTTATCTTCCAAGACTATCATCCAAGCCATCACTTGATCCTCAGCATATCCTGTCGAATAGCGCATTCTGTCATAGACAGTTTGTGTGAAATCAGAGGAGGAATCATTATATGGTCAAACAAGTTTCTATCTCACAAATTCACCCTCGATTAACCGTGTACAGTGAAGAGAATTTCAGAGGTCTTCGAAGAGTGTATCGTGGCAACCTCGGAATTGCCGATATTGACGCCGTTCTGACAGGGATCGAAAGTTTGAAATTTTTCTCAACAAATCCAAACGCCACACTCGTGTTATTTGATCGTTCACGTTTTCGTGACAATTTCGTTGTATTGCGGGGCAATCGAATCATTCGCGAACTGGATGACTTCTTGCGCAGAGGTGATGTGGAATCTCTCATCGCTTCCAATCAGCGGTTAACACTAGCACAGATTCGCCAAATTAGAAGAACCGGTGAGCTTCCTCCCGGATACCGATTAATCTAATTTTAGATGCACCGACGTTATTCCGTTCAACAATTCAGTGATGCATGTCTTGTATGTGCATCACTGAAAATAAAAAAATTAAAAACAGGCATATCTGGACTCCTTATGAAAAATACTGTGTACATAAAAAATAATGAAATGGAACGATTCTATATTTTGCTCGTAAGGGTAATACAAGTGAAGCACATTGAAATCTATGATCCAAGGAGCTGGTCATTTGCAACATTACAGACACAGTGCAGAGGAGACACTTCAGGACGTTCAGAGTTCCACGGATGGACTCACAACCTCCGAGGCTGCGAAGAGACTAGAGACGGAAGGCTATAACGAGATAAAAGGAAAAGCTGCAACCCCCATCTGGAAGTTATTTATTGAAAATTTTAAAGATCCCATGGTTATCGTGCTGCTGATCGCAGCAGCTGTTCAGATCGTCCTTGGACACCTGATCGAATCGCTAATCATTTTTCTGGTCATTCTGTTAAATGCGGTAATCAGCGTTGTGCAGACCAAAAAGGCCGAAAGTTCTCTGGACGCACTCCGGCAAATGTCTGCTCCCGAAGCCAAAGTCATTCGTGACGGGCAGAAAAAAACGATTCCCGCGCGGGAACTTGTTCCCGGCGATATTGTCTTGCTGGATGCAGGGGATTATGTTCCGGCAGACGGCCGTATTTTGGAATCAGGCAGCTTGCGCATCAACGAAGGCATGCTGACAGGAGAATCCGAAGCAGCGGAGAAACACGCAGATGCCATCCCGGAAGAAGCTCCAATCGGTGACCGTCGCAATATGGCATTCAGTGGATCACTGGTGGTGTATGGTCGGGGTACGCTCGTCATTACGGGTACAGCGCTGAAAACGGAAATCGGCAAGATTGCCGAATTAATTGAAAATGCAGAAGCGAAGGAAACTCCGTTGCAACGCAAATTGGAATCCTTTAGTAAGAAGCTTGGCTTCTTTATCCTAGGCTTGTCGATTCTTATTTTCGCCATCGAAGCAGGACGTGTCTGGCTAACTGAAGGAACGGAAAATATCGGACCCTCCATTGTCAATGCCCTAATGTTCGCAGTTGCCGTAGCAGTCGCCGCCATTCCTGAAGCCCTTTCCTCCATTGTAACGATCGTATTGTCTCTGGGAACGAATAAAATGGCCAAGCAGCACGCCATCATCAGACGTCTACCTGCCGTGGAAGCCTTGGGTTCTGCAAGTATTATCTGTACTGACAAAACAGGAACGCTTACTCAAAACAAAATGACCGTGGTGGACTATTACATACCCCATGGCACGAAAGACCAATTCCCCGATGATCCCAAACAGTGGTCTGCAGAGGAACGCCGTTTGTTACATATTGCAGTACTCTGCAATGATTCGAATATTAACCAGGAAGGCAAGGAACTTGGTGATCCCACCGAGGTAGCGCTCATCGCCTTCAGTAACCGGGTGAACAAGGATTACAATGAAATTCGTGACCAGTTTCCGCGTGAAGCCGAGCTTCCTTTTGACTCGGATCGGAAATTGATGAGTACTGTGCACACATTTGAAGGACAGACGGCTTTGCTGACCAAAGGTGGCCCGGATGTGCTGTTCAGTCGCTGTAGTCATGTGTTTATGAACGGTGAAGTTCAGCCATTGACACCTGAGATTCGCACGCAGTTTGAAGAAAAAAATGAAGCTTTCTCCAAACGGGCCTTCCGTGTGCTGGCCTACGCCTACAAAAAGTTTGATGACAAAAATCAGGTCACGGTAGAGGACGAACATGATCTAACACTTGTTGGTCTGACAGCCATGATTGATCCACCGCGTGAAGCGGTATATGGTTCCATCGAAGAATCCAAGAAGGCGGGCATTCGCACGATCATGATCACTGGCGACCACAAAACAACAGCCCAAGCGATCGGTATTGATATCGGACTTGCAGGCCCGGATGATCTGGCCCTTACCGGAGCAGAGCTGGACAAACTGTCGGATGAAGAACTCGATCAGCAGCTCGAACATATCTCCGTGTATGCACGTGTATCTCCTGAAAATAAAATCCGCATCGTGCGTGCGTGGCAGCGCAAAGGCAAGATTGCAGCGATGACCGGAGATGGCGTCAACGACGCACCTGCACTGAAACAGGCCGACATCGGTGTAGCGATGGGCAGCGGGACGGATGTCGCGAAAGACGCGGCAGCCATGATTTTGACGGATGATAACTTTGTCTCCATCGTGAATGCAGTCAGTGTCGGGCGGATGGTGTTCGATAATATCAAAAAAGCCATTGCGTACCTGTTTGCAGGAAACCTGGGGGCGATTATCGCTATTTTGTTTGCACTAGTGGTCGGTTGGGTGAACCCCTTCACGGCCCTCCAGCTGCTCTTCATCAATCTGGTGAATGATTCCCTGCCTGCCATTGCACTGGGTACGGAAAAAGCTGAACCGGATGTCATGCGGCGGAAACCGCGGGATATCAACGAAGGCATCTTTGCTGGCGGAACGTTGCAGGCTGTCATTACACGTGGTGTTCTGATCGGGGTGGCTGTCATCGTGTCCCAATATATTGGACTTGGGATCTCGGAGGAAATGAGTGTGGCAATGGCCTTTACAACCCTAATTCTGGCACGGAGTCTGCAAACTTTTGCAGCGCGCTCCAACACACAGACGATTTTCCAGGTCGGCTTCACCACTAACAAATATGTCCTCGGCTCCATCCTGGTTTGTCTCTGCCTGTATGGAATCACGCTGATTCCAGGGGTTCGCAGTATCTTCGCCATCCCGGCAGCCTTTGGCTGGAATGAGTTTCTCATCGCAGGGGGACTTGCTCTCGCCGCGGTCATTCTGATGGATGTCATCAAGTGGATTCGCAATCGTGGCACACAAACCAGCGCAGCCTAACAATAATAGGCGCCCTTTAAATTTAGGGCGCCTATTTTTTTTATAACATCCTATACAACCTTGACGATCCTGGACAAGGAAAATGGAGTCTAATTTTTTCACCCCACTGTATTTATGACATTATTGCCATATAAGAAGATTGAGCGTAAAATGGTTTATTGAATTCATAGACAGGAATGGTTACGTGAAAGATAAAATTGTAATGCCTCTCTGGACTTGTTGCCTGTTCATCGTTGTGATGAACACCACCATGTTTAACGTCTCTTTGCCCGTTATTATTCATGATCTTCAGATTACATCGGACCTGGGTTCCTGGGTCATTTCAAGCTACTCGATTGGTTATGCCTTGTCCACGGTGATTTACAGTCGATTGTCTGACCGTATTCCGGTACGCAAACTGCTGACGGTGGGCTTGCTGATCTTAGGCTTATCTTCATTACTCGGATTATTTGCGCACAGCTTTGCGATCCTTTTGCTGACACGCATTTTGCAATCTGCGGGTGCAGGGGTCATGGCCGGACTTGGGCTTGTCATCGCGAGCCGCTATATCCCAGTGGAGCGACGCGGAGCCGCTATCGCACTGATCTCATCAGGCAGTGCCATGGCGTTTGGACTTGGCCCCATTGTCGGCGGAGTCATTAGTGAGTACTGGGGCTGGAATGGACTTTTCGCTATTACGGTGCTTGTCCTGCTTGCACTGCCCGTACTGCTCTATTTTCTCCCGCGTGAAACGGCCAAACCGGAGAATCCTTTTGATATGATCGGTGCAATATTAACCGTGATTAATGCGACCACTCTTCTGGTTGCCATCACTCAGCAGTCTTGGTTATGGCTGGCCATCGGTGTCATTTCACTTGTTGTGCACATCGTGTATATTCGCAGGGCGAGCCTCCCTTTTGTGAATCCACATGTATTCCGAACACCCGGGTTTACCCGGCTACTGATCATCGGTTTCTGTGTTCTGGTCGTAAATCTAGGCAATCTGTTCTTGATGCCGCTAGTGCTCGCTGATCTGTTTGGCCGTTCGTCGCTGGCTATTGGTCTGCTGATTGCTCCTGGAGCCATCGTCTCGGCATTCTGTACCCGCTTCGTAGGTCGCTGGATCGACCGTTATGGCAATATGCGTTTTCTGATGATCGGGCACATATTGCTAGCCGCAGTACTTGCTCTGTTTATGCTGGGTCTGAATCAGTCGGCCCTAATCATCACCGGCGGATATCTCTTTTTCTCCCCGGCACTCTCCGCCTCGATAGCTTCGCTGAATAATGAAGCATCTCGGATGCTTCCCAAAGCGCAGATCGGTTCCGGTATGGGCTTGTTACAGTTGATCCAATTTTTTGGCGGCTCGGTATCCGTGGCTGTCTGCGGTCTGCTGCTTCACGGCATTCCGGGCGTTCCGATAGAGGAAGCCTATCATTATGTATATGGATGTCTGCTCTTGGTCTGTCTGGCCTCGCTTGTGATCGTGGTCTGGCATAACAAAGCTGCACGATCAACTTCTACGGTTACGATGACTGAGACTGGATAGGTAGCAAGTTAGAAAGTGAGCTACATCGTTCTAAAAAGCACTTAAGTATTCGTTTGAGTAAAAGGCCCGCGCATAGCGCGAGCCTTTTATCGTTCACGAGGATATTCAAACGGTGAATCACTCAACTGGATCACTCGGTCTGGTTTTTTAAACAAGCTATGAATGCATTGAAATTGACAGCGATCTCTCGTACATTTTCCTCCAGCAGTTGCTGGGCTTCCTCCGGTGTTTCTGATTCACTCTCAGCATCTTCGCGCACCATCGCCTCTTCATGATCCATAACCAGTACGGCAGGAGATTCTGAACTCTTTCGGTAATCCAATAAATAGTTGTTGCCGCTGCTGACACTCCAAGCAAACGGAATAATCCGGCGTGGATCGGGATTCACATCATCTACCAGATTGATGTTATTTGCAATGAACTGATTATCGAGAGCAGAGAAACGAATTTCCCAATCGACAACCTCTCCATTTTCAATCATATCAAATGCTTGACCGTCGGCCTCCCGTTGAAACTCCAAATATTCGTGCGGTAACACAATGCCGTAATGCTTCTGAATGTTATCGATATTCAAGTTATTCATATACTCCCTCCGTACAACCCTGTCATAGCATATCATTTCCCAGCCAATGCTGCCTTCCAGGCTTCCTCCACCGCTACAGGAGCTTTGCTGCTGCTCTCGCCGCCGCCCTCCTCCGTCCAAAGCGGTGGATAATACGCAAATACTTGTCCTGTCTGAAGCTGTCCCATGTCGTTATGCCAACCCTTCCAACGAAAGGTCTGATAGTACTGCTCCAGATCACCATTAGCCAACCAGTTGATGAAGCCCGAGTAAGCCAGTTCTGTCGATTCCCATTCCAGCGTGTCAGGGGCAAAATAGTATATATGTCCTGTACGGCCATACTTGCCCATATCCATTCCGAAAAACCCACCCGCGGCATCGTAGGCGACGATCATCATGCCTTCCAATGCGGGTACACACAGCTTGTCTCCCAAACCATTCCAACTGGTCAGACTCCCAAAAATACGGTCACCACCCGATCCAAGTAACGTAATCCAGCCATCATCCAGCACGATTCCCTCTGTCTCATAGGCAACGGCTCCCAAATAGGATTTGGTGCTTACTTGGAGCCGATAGAGCGCATCCTCTCCGGCCTCCCGCTGTGCAGGAACATAGGTGTACTTGTTTTGTCCATGGTCCAATAGCTCCTTGAGTTCCTCCCAAGCGTGATGTTCCCGATCCACTAATTCGTTTGCAGATAGTTTATGCATGATCATTTCTCCCTTCCAGCTGCTGCTATTCCTCCACACATGCTTGTTTTGTATGAGCATATCACGCCCTATTTCACCATTCAAATCTGCTATAATCGAACTTCATAGTCAATTCATGAGGAGGAATCAACTTGTATCGTATTGCTGCAATTGCACTCCTGGCCCTGATCCTGTTCGCAACCGGTTGTCAGAAGGATGAGGCTTCATCCGTCCCTTCTCCCGAGGCCGTGCAGGTACCGGATACCCAGAAGATGTATTACATATCACCACAAGGAAACGATTTGAACAAAGGAACCATTCAATCTCCCTGGAAAACGTTGCAGCATGCTGCCGACCATGCTCCCCCGGGAAGCACCGTTTATTTGCGGGAAGGTGTCTATCACCAAAAAGTCAAAATCACTCGAAGCGGTAATTCCTCCGGCAATCCAACCCTGTTTTCCAGCTATCCACAGGAGAAGGCCATCATTGATGGTGAAGGTCTGTCGGTACGCGGCATAGAGGGTTTGATTGAAGTCGAAAATGCCAGCTATATTACGATTCAAAATCTCGAAATCCGCAACTTTACAACCTCACTTCGGGGACAAGTGCCTACTGGAATATATATTCACGGGGCAGGAGAACATATTCAACTGCTGGGCAACACCGTTCATTCCATTGCCAATGAGGCTAAACCTTCAGGACCAGATTTACAGGGCAGAGATGCCCATGGAATTGCGATATATGGTACGGAGCATCCCCAAGCATTGCGGGACATCATTATCAAGGATAATGAATTGTATGATCTCGTGCTAGGCTCAAGTGAGTCACTCGCAGTCAACGGAAATGTGGATACGTTTGCCATACTGGACAATACGATCCATGATACCGACAACATCGGCATTGATCTGATTGGGTATGAAGGAACTTCGGAGGACGACACTTACGATCTGGCGCGAAACGGGATTATACGGGGAAATGAGGTCTATAATATCTCTTCCAATCTTAATCCGTCCTATGGAACGACTCTCCCCAATGATAGCAATTCAGCAGGAGGAATCTACGTGGATGGAGGCAAAAATCATATCATCGACCACAATCGGGTATATCGCAACGATATCGGGATCGAGATTGCTTCAGAACATGCCGGACGTTCGACCAGCAACATTACGTTGCAGGATAATCTGATTTTTCATAACAGGCTTACAGGCATCGCCATGGGCGGCTATGATGAAGAGCGCGGTTCTACCGAGGACAGTACGATTATGTACAATACGTTAGTGGATAACGACCTGCTGGATGCAGGCAATGGGCAGTTATTCCTGCAAGCCCAAACGAAGAACAATACGTTCAAACGGAACATTCTCGTATCGGGCAACTCTGACGTGCTCATTTACAATGAATACACCAGTAATTCGGGGAATGTGTTTGATCATAACGTGTACTACTCCCCTGCACCTCAAGAAGAGGCGCTGTGGGTCTGGAAAAACACGGAGTATTCCGGCTTCACCTCCTACATGGAGGGATCAGGAAATGACGCACATTCATTGTATGTGAACCCCCTATTTGTAGATGAGGTCAACGGAAATTTCACTCTCCAAGCCAATTCACCTGCACTGGGAAATGGATTTATGAGCCATGAGTAGATTGATATGATTCCAATTGGTGAAACTCTAAGCAAGACGAAAAAACGCTCAGCCATGATGGTGGTTGAGCGTTTTTTCGTCTTTAGGATTTGAAGTATTAGGCATAACGAAGCAAATTATTATTCAGCGTCGTCGGTTATTTTTTCGACCAGTTTCCGCAAGCCATGATTGGTTTCGTTCAATTGATCAATTACATTCATAAACTCTGTGACCAGTTTGGCCTGTTCTTGTGAAGAAACTGAAATCTGGGCAATCTCCTGCTCCATGTTCAGTACGGATTTTTTCACAGCGTCAAGAGACTGCTCTATTCGTCCCGTGGCTTCTTTGGTACCTGTTGACATTTTACGGATTTCCGTGGCTACTACTCCAAAGCCTGCGCCGGCTTCACCGACCCGCGCAGCTTCAATTGCAGCATTTAAACCCAGCAGATTGGTCTGTTCTGAAATTTCTTTTATGTAGCTAACCACTTCATTCACATTACTGGAATCTTCAACCGCACGTTTCGTATTGCTCAAAATTTCTTCCGAGGTTGCACTCAACTCTTCCGAATGAGCAGCTACATGCTGGATACCCTCAATCAGTCTGCTTGTAACTTCTCCTGCCTGATTCATCAGTTTTTTCAATTGATCCTGGGTATCCATACTATATGTAATGCAAAGAACTGCTTCTATCTCGTTATGTTCATTCTTAATCGGAAGGAAATAGGAATCCGTAGCGATACCAAAAACCTCAGCCGGATAATGCTCCCTTGTCTTGGATTCATTCTTTAACATTTTAAAGTCTCTGTGTATATCTGCAATTGGGTCTCCTGCCTTGAAATCATATTTCAAAGCGTTGCCGGATTCGAAAAATAGGAGCTTTTCCCGGTCCATGACCGATATGGAAACATCCTGACGTGTAGCTTCGCGAATAAATGGCATTGCAGCCAAAACAGCCTCAACCTGATTCATAATAATATATTCACTTCCTCTAATAGAGATAGTAGTGCTGAATATTATATCGACAGTTATTAATCAATTATGAAGGTTTACTACTATTACTCGCTGCTTCGGCTGCATGGGTCACCCGATTTCGCCCACCTGTTTTGGAGGCATAAAGCGCCTGGTCCGCTTTTTGAAACAAAGACTGTTCTGTATCTTCCTGCGAAACCGTAGCCGCGCCAATACTCACTGTAATGTTATACTCGCCCCAATCGGCAGAGGCGATCTGTGAACGGTATCTCTCTGCTATAGTCACAGCTTGCTGTCGATCACAATCCGCAAGAATAATGACAAATTCTTCTCCGCCATAACGCGCCACCACGTCCGTGCTCCGTGACACCGATTGCAACAAGCCTGCCAGGTTACCCAGAACTAGATCTCCAATCGGATGTCCATACGTATCGTTGATATGCTTAAAGTGGTCAATATCAACGACCAGAAGGGAGAAAACACACTGAGTTTCCTGGAAGAGAGCCAAACTTTCCAGCATTTTATCCTGAAAAAATCTGCGGTTCTTGAGTCCCGTAAGCAGATCCGTCGAGGCCATCATCTCCAGCTGATCATTTACTTTAATCAATGCCTGCTGCTTCACTTTATATTCTTCGTGCAATCGTTCAAGCTCCTGGTTCGCCTCATTTGTCGCTTGATACAGTTCCTGAAGCTTTGTTTTGGTGTTCATTATATCCTTCTCATGTTCAATTCGCTTGCGCATGACAACTACAACACAGTCGATTACGCTCTCTCCATTGCGTGTCCGGCGAACCCCGTTCAGAAGAACCGGAACATCCTGTTGGTCGCTGGTCCGAAACGAGAAGTACATCTCATCCACATGTCCATATAACTGAATGTAGGGATAGAAATACGTATGAAAAAAAAGCTTGTTGGTCACCGACATGGTTGACTCCATATGCCGTCCCAGCAGCTCGTTGCGTTCATATCCCAGCAGAGTCAGCAGGGTTTGATTGATGGATTGAATGATTCCTGAATCAGCGATTGAGAAATAGCCACATGGAGCCATATCTAATTGAATATCCATTGAAATAATTGTCTTTCCTCTCATTTTACTTTACACGCTCTGCAAATAGTCTTTAATGAAGCGGCTTGTCTCTTCGGGCTGACTTAAATGTGGATAATGCCCCTTCGCCGTCATCTGTTGAAGTCTACTGTTCTTCAGATGCGCATGCAAGTAATCCCCCACTTCAACGGGAGCGATGCTGTCATCCGAGCATTGAAGAATGAGCGTAGGTACCGAGGCCTGCTCCAATTCATTCCGACAATCCGAGAAAAACGTCACTTCCGCAAATTGTCTCGCAATATGCGGATCTCTTGAACAGAAGCTTTTTTCCAACTCTTCCGTCAGCTCTTTCCGTTCCGGATTCTGCATAACAATCGGAGCGAGATAGCTGGCCCAACCAATAAAGTTCATCTGCATCATTTCCAGCAGCTCATCAATGTCACGCCGATCAAATCCGCCATAATAACCTGGAAGATCGTTTACATAACGCGGGGAAGGCCCCAGCATGACGATTTGCTTGAAATATTTAGGTTCATGAATGGAAGCAAGCATGCCAATCATACTGCTGACCGAGTGGCCAACAAATATGACATCTCTCAAGTCGAGCGCTTCCATAATCTCCAGCACATCCTGGGCATATCCTTGAAGATCACTGTATTTGTTTGGATCATAATAGTTAATTTGAGATTCACCTGAGCCTACATAATCGAATAAAACAACTCGGTAGTTCTCCGTAAAACTCGGAACAATATAGCGCCACATATCCTGATCACACCCAAACCCATGTGCAAAGATAATCGTTTGGCTGCCTTTTCCCAACACTTTCACATTGTTACGCACGAGGACGTCAATCGTCATCCAAATCACCTCTCTGAGGTAGTATCCTTTTGCTATGACCTATCTGGTTATTATATCGGAAATTATTGGGTTATGGATAAGAAATATTAATTTTCATTACTTTGGATACATAAAGAACAATCCACTTTGTATGCCAAAAGGCCCTCTCATCACGAAAGGGCTCTTTGTACTTATTTTTTTCTTGGCTACTTTACAGTGAGAATCACACGTTGATAATGCTTCAACTTATGCTCCCCTTTATCAATTAAAATGTTTAGTTCAATTTATATAACCAGGGTGTAAGCTTTTCCCATTTTGATATATGATAATGCTTATGACTATGAGTGAATGTAACTGCTTGAAAATAAGCTTAACACCAGGAGGGATCAGAAACCGATGGAACAGCTGAATGCCGCCCTAATCCGTTTTGTGGAGCAGCAAGATTTATATAATGAAACTTATGGACTTTTCAAAAATCATGATCTGCGTCCTCGTGAACAACACCGCCAGCCGGAAGTGGACGAACGAATCCCACTCTCTCCAGAGCTGCAATATCTGTACAGCCACTACGAGATGATCGATGAACAGGCCAACGGCACACTCAAAATGAAAAATGCAGCTGTCGAGATCGGTGATGCTGCTCTAATCTTCTTTGTTGCCCCTGAGCATCTCCATCGTCAGCAACTGGGGCACCGCTGGATCGGAGTGAACGAACCTTATGAGGAGTCTGCCTCTTGGCAAAAAAATCATGTTGTCATCGCGAATTTTAATGATGATCCCTTAATTGTGGATACAGCTGCACCGAACTCGCCTGTATATTCGGCCTTTGCGGGTGAAGAACCTAAGCTTATTGCCGATTCATTAACAGAGTTTTTTAATGCACTGGCCATCCTGATTGAAGCTGCACGGACCTATGCTGGAGAATTAAAGGACGACGAAACTTATGAAACCAAACCCGAGTATCTGGAGCATGTCGAGCCTATATTGAATGATTTACTGGGAGAAGAGCATACTGCACATTTATTCGAGTATTTGTCATTTCGTTAAAAGTAAAGGATCACAAGATACGGAGGGTTGAATCATGATTTATGTTGCTTTGCTGCGGGGCATTAATGTGGGCGGGAATAACAAAATCAATATGAAGCAGTTAAAAGAAACGTTTGAGCAAGCCGGCTTGCTGGATGTGGTGACATATATCAACTCAGGAAATATTATCTTTGCCGATCATCAGGAACGCGTGGATGCGAATACAGAATTATCCCAGATTCTTGAACAAGCCATAGCTGTCGATTTTGGCTTACAGATCAAAGTGATGGTACGTAATCTGGATGAAGTCCGAACTGTTATTCAGGCACTACCGGAGGACTGGACGAATGATGCCACGGCCAAAAGTGATGTCATGTTCCTCTGGGATGAAGTGGATGATGCATCCGTTCTGGACAAACTGCCCATCAAACCGGAGATCGGCACATTGCTATATGTTCCCGGAGCCATTTTATATTCCGTCAGTAAAGAACTTGTCATCAATAGTGGTATGAACAAGCTCATAGGCTCCAAGGTCTACAAATATATGACGGTCCGGAACGTGAACACGACCCGCCAGATTTACAAGCTGATGCAGGCTGCGGCTGAGAAGTAGGTTGAATCAGCTGAAACTGCGGTCTTCCAATGACCAAGATTTAGGCTGTAAATGTTCAATCAGACTGGTTAAACAAAGATATGAAAATTCCCCAGGCGAGGCCCCGGGGAATATCATCAAGAACGTTTCCTGCTTGCTGCCTGCCATGAGGGATGGATAACGCTCCTGTATTCACATATGTGTCAGTCAATCTGAATGCTTTTTCGGCTGTGATCTTCGCCCGGCAGTTTCGGAATGTCTAGCTTCAGCAAACCATTTTCCAATTTGGCCTTGATGTTTTCCTCATCAATATGCTCCACATAGAAACGTCGGATAAATTCACCTGAACGTCGCTCCTGCCGAATGATTCGATTCGTATCATCCTTCTGCTCAGTCATTTCATTCCGTTTGGCACGGATGATCAGTTCATTACCTTCAACCTGAATGTCTATATCCTCTTTCGCGATGCCGGGAAGCTCGGCTTCTACCAGATATTTGTTTTCTTCCTCTCGAATTTCGGTCCGAAATGGCTGTAAGCTGATTCCGAATGGAGAGAGGAATGGAGACTCAACCATGTCATTGAAGGATTTCAGCATGTGTCCGAACAAGTCTTCATTTCGTTTGCGAAACGGAATCAGATCAAACATCACAATCAGCTCCTTATGTGTGGTTGGTTTAGTTGTTGCTTACACGTCTAATTATAAAATCGATCCCTAAATTGCTCAAAATCCGTTAAAGCTCAAAAAGAACGATTTTTCCACGCCAAGATTCATTCCCTTAAAATAGATTCTGCTTTCTTCCACTTTGACCTTTTTTGACCTTCTGGCTTTATCTGACTATGATGCAGAACGTATGGCTTCCTTTGCGTTCGCTGGACCAGATTGATCTTTTTTAATGCCCAGCATAATAATACCCATGATGAGAACCAATAGGGCTACCAGCATGAATGGAATATGTTTATCCACCTGATACAACGTTGTTGTCAGTAAAGGGGTAATCACAGCAGATATACCTTGAATCGCTGCAACCAATCCGGCTGCGCCGCCCTGCTGTTCTTTGCTAACCGAAAGAGAAGCTCCCGCCATGAAACCAGGCATCATCAGACCCGAGCCCATGCCGAACAGGAAGAATGAGAGATAATAGACAACCAATTGACTGGAGATCAGAAACAATACCATGCTTGCGAGCAGAAAAAGGGACCCCAGCAAAATCATCGGCCGCGGCTGCCATTTCAACCACTTCATCTGGATCACCTGCATAATCAGCATCGCAGCCCCAGAGAACATCAGTCCGAACGAAACCATTCTGGCTGTAGCCCCTGGAGATAATGCGAGTTGATCCTGAAAATAAAATCCACCTACAACCTGTACCGTCATAATGCCAATCATTGTAACCAAACCCGCAGCAAGATACATACGCAAACCGCGTTGGAACGGGTTAACTTTGGGCGCTTTCTCCTGAATGACCGGTTTGGCAGCAGGAATGAGCAACAAAGCGATAATAAACGCCGCTACCGCAATAAAAATACCAAAATAAAGCGGCCACAGGAGACCGATAATGGTAAAAGCGCCTGCAATCGCAGGGCCAAATACAAGCCCCAGCCCATTGGCGGCACTAATAATCGCCATCCCGCTTCCCCGCTCTTCCCCTTCCGTCACATCTCCCATATATGCCTGAGAAGAGGATAACACTGCCGGAATGAACATGCCGATCAAGCTCCGCGTTACAATCAGAAGGGTTAACAGAAGGCCTCCTCCGATCCACGCATTTAATCCACTATACATCGCCAATGCAAACAACGCACAGCTTATGGACATGCCTATGAATCCAATCAATATGATGGGTTTTCTGCCTTTCAGATCACTGAACCTGCCCCATACCGGACCCATCACAGCCATGGCGATGGACCCCAGAGAAATAATTAGCCCGGAATGACTTTCTTTCATCCCCAACTCACGAATGAGCGGCGGCATAATGGGTGCAATAAGCATAAGACCCAACATGGCTGCAAATACGCTAAAAAAGATACTTCCTCTAATTCTGTTCACGCTCATACACTCCTTTATTTTTCAGTACAGTATCCACTGTACCTGGAGTATACAAGGCTGAGAGATTCTCGACTGCCTCCATACGGAACAATTAACGGTTAGACGGATTATTAATATATTTTTTTCATTTCCGATGGCTTCACGCCGAATTTGCGATAGAATTGCTGGGAAAAGGCACTGATATTACTGTAACCAACTGCTATCGCTGCTTCAGTGACGTTGTTCTCTTGGCTGCGCAGCAATTTCATGGCGTTATCCAGACGAAACTGACGCAAATATTCAAATACGGTGCTGCCGAATAACGCCTTGAATCCTTTTTTCAATTTGAAATCATTCAGCCCCACCTGTTTGGACAACGCCAGCAGGGATGGAGGTTCAACCATGCATGCCTCCATAATCTCACGGGCGGTATGCAACTTCCGTATATCCTCTCTGGAGAATCCCGAAGGAATTGGCGTCAGATCAAAAAGCTGAATCATAAACCGATTCAATATTTCCAATGCGGTCGCTTCCATCATTAAGGAAGATCTATAGGGGTTGTTCAATTCCCCAATCAGACTGTCAATCATCGTTCGAATTCTGTGATCCAGCTGAAATATGATCGGTTTGAACACACAATGTCCTAAAATGTCCTGAAACCGAATGGACTGGCTCGTTGCCAATTGTGCGCCCGCATAATTGAACAACGAGATCGGAATTCCGATGGCAAAAGAAGTATAGTTCTCCTGCGCAGGCGGATGGAACCAGGCTTCAAAATCACGCATCATAATGAGTGCTCCCTGTCCAGTGGGCAGCGTATATTGCTGACCGGATATGTCTACATAGCGCGCACCTGACAAGGCAAATTGCAGCTCAATGATGGGAATATTCGACGCAAAGAACGTAGAGCACGGTTCACTATATTTAATCTGAGAATACACAATTTCGATACCACTATACGTGGTTACTCTTTTTATATTGCCACTGCCCGCTTTAGCAGAGAGCAGATACGTATTTTCATCTTGCTGACTGAATGGTTCCTGCGTTAAGTAATGCTGATATACGACAGCTAACGAATCGAAACCCATGTGTTCTCACCTCGTCTATAACTTGATCATGACTCTCAGAAAGAGATTTGTTTAATTGAGAATAATTCTCAATAATTCTACCTCAATTTCTGTTTTTAGACCAGCCCCATGACGAGATCACTATTCTACATACGAAAAAAATCCAGAAACCACCTATAGATATGGTATTTTCACATTGAAGAATGAGGAGATGCGCCTGCAACTAAAAAAGAACACGAGAGAGCATTCTCTCGTGTCCTTTCACATGACTTACTCCCAGAAAAAACGTCCGGCAAATACCTTCTCCGTCAGCAACTTGTATGTCTTTTCTGGCAATTCTTTTTTCATTTTCGCCATTACGACATCCTTGCCTCCATTATATTGCGTAGACATGCCGATCTCCGCTTTCGTATCGGTTGCGTCCAAGCGCATAATTGGTGCTTCGGCGTCTTTTGACCAAGGTGTCCATTCGGCCAACTCCGAGAATCCACCACGACCCGGGTTACCTGTGTGAAGGAACTGCTTTAAATATGCTGCCATCGCGGCAGACAATGCCTCACGGCCAGGTTTGTTCTGTTCACTAAAATAACCTTCAGGGAAAAGGGCGGCGACGCCGTCTGCGTGTCCTGTGTAAAAGTCCATATCCGCGCCATGCGGTGCGCCTAGCATTGTTTGCAGTCTTTCGGAAATGACCCCAGGCTGTGTTCCCCATGCAAAACGATAGGCGTATACAAGTGGCTGTCCCGCTTCACTCGTAAGGCGTTCAGCTACCCGCTCTGTATTAAAGCCTGCATAAACCTCACTGCCGTATTTCAGAGCTGCGGCATATTGTTCAGCCTTGGTTTCATCTGTAAACAGAGTTTCATCATGAAATGAGGGTACAAAGTTTGGATCACCGAAAGCAAAGCTGGAAAACTCGGTTTCCAAACTGCCCAGCAGAACAGGCACTTGTGCATAATTACCGCTGTTGATAGCATTGAAACCCTCTTTCGGAATAACTGTACCGTCACGGAACAGATGTGGGAATGGCTGCATACGAATCGCCGTTGAACCATATACAGTGACCAGTTTGTCCGCAGGCAACTCACGCAAATAAGTCACCAGCTGTGCCTGAGACTGCTTGCCGATCCATGTTCTCGCATGTTCAATAGAGGTCACTTTGCCCTCTTGCACGAGCAATTTCACAAGTGCATCATCGGATTTTTGCTCGCCTTCCTCCGGTGCAGCCGTGGTCAGGCCACCACTGAAAGCAGCTGCTTTCTGAAATAACCCTTTGCTTAGCGGCGAGATTAACGCTGCCAGAACATTACGTGCTCCTGCCGACTGCCCGGCCAACGTAACATTGCCTGTATCTCCGCCAAAACCATCGATATTATCTTGTACCCACTGCAGTGCACGGAATGCATCAAGCAAGCCATAGTTGCCCGAATCATCAAGAGCATTTCCGGTTTTCAATGCAGCATTTTGAAAGAACCCAAGAGCTCCCAAACGATAGTTCACCGATATGATAATGCTGTTCGTGTTACGCGCAAGCTGTTCACCCTGAAAATCCTTGCCTGATCCGGTCATATTCCCGCCGCCGTGCAGAAACACCATAACGGGAAGCATGGAACTGATTGTATTCGGACGCCAAATATTGAGATACAGTGAGTCTTCACTTCCGGCTATCGTTTCGCCGGATAACTGCAAGCTGCACGCAGCAAATTCCTTGGCTGTTCGAGTCCCTATCCATGCATCCGGTTCACGCGGCGCTTTCCAGCGTAATTCACCTACCGGAGGTGCTGCATAAGGAACGCCTAGCCAGCCGAGCGTACCGTATTGTTCATAGATTTTTCCGTCAATGGCTCCATATTTCGTCTGTTGCAATGTTTGAGGTTTGAACCCCTGATCTTGTTTATGTTTCATCCAACTCTGCTCCAAGGTTCCACCGCCATTGAGCTGTGCCTGCAAAGCTTATGCTGTCGCCTCAGCCAACTGGCGATTGGTACGTTCGCATGTGCTCTTGCCTTGAAGCGCATTCACCTCCTTAACTGATATGTAAGTGAAAGCCCCTCCTTGGTTGTAGTTATATCTTTCTAGTGCGTCTTTGCCAATCTCTCCAGCAGTTCTACCGCAGGAGCCAACACTGCTTCATCAATATCAAATTCCGGATGGTGATGCGGAGCAGGCAGCTCGCTGCCAATAATCATATACGTCGCTTTCCCACCTTGTTCCTGTACGCGCCGAATCATGTAACTGGCATCCTCACTTCCGAGTGAAGCACCATCCGAAATAGCCTCCGCATGGGTAAATCCTGCGATGCCTTCAGTTTGTTGCACAGCAAGCTCTGCAAGCTCCATATCACAGTGAATAGGGACTGCACCGCCGATGACTTCAACCGTGGAGCTTAACTCATGCATCGCCGCGCTGTGCTCGATGATCTGACGCACCCGTCGCTCCAGCTCATGATTTGTTTCTTCTGTCGTTGAACGGGTTTCAATCACCATCCTTGCGTGCTCGGGAATAATATTGGCCCCTGTTCCGCCTTCAAGAATACCCACATTAATGCGTGTATCTGCCGTGCTAAACCGAGGCAACGCATGAATATTAAGCAGTGCCGTAGAGGCTCCCAGCAAAGCATTCCGTCCTTCCTCCGGTGTAGCTCCGGCATGAGAAGACACACCTGTAAAATGGGCTTCCAGCTTGGTCGTTGCCAGGAATCCAGCAGACGCCCCTCTGACATGACCGGAAGGCACACCTGTACCCAGATGTATGCAGAACAGACGGTCTACCTGTTCCAGCATACCTTTTTCGACCATGGCATACGCACCACGCACACCTTCTTCAGCAGGCTGGAACAGCAGACGGATCTTCCCGGCGAAATTTCGGTTACTCAAACGTTCTGCAAGTGCAAGCCCAATGGCTGTATGTCCATCGTGTGCGCAAGCGTGCATAATGCCTTCATGACTGGAGCGGAATTGCCCCGCTTGTGGTATATGTTTATCTGACTTGCTCTCACAGATCAGAAGTGCATCCATATCGAAGCGGAACGCCGTTGTTGGCCCTTCCTGTTCTCCTTGTAACTCAGCGACAACCGCCGTGAATCCCCCTCGCATCTGCTGCACAATCGCTGGATCTGCCCCTTCATCGATGGCACGCTGATATGCATCTTCCAACACTTCAGGTTTTGGCAGACCTCGCCGCGATGTGTCATCAATGGCATCTTTTCCATAAGTCACACGGTAACCATGTTCCGTTAACATCTGCACGACTTTGGCAGCCGTACGAAATTCAGTGAATCCCAGCTCGGGATGTTCGTGAAGGTCTCGTCGAAGCGCAATAATATCAATCATGATCACTCACCTCTCTCATCAATCTCTCTATTTCATCATGCATACACCTTTACACTACGAATTCTATACCATAGGTCGCTAATCCTGTTCGTGATTCTTATACACACGTGCTTCACGGCCAGCCCATACTGATTGAAAGCTCCTTGCTGGATATCTGCAGTCCTCTCCCCGTTCCGTCAAGAGAAAAGTGCTGGCTCATTGAAACACCTAGTCCCTTCCATAATGAGATGACGAATATTCAGTACCTATCCAGCCGCACTTCTCTAATCGTAAAATTTACATTTAGTTAATCGAGTACATGCGCTCATTTATCATTGATTGTATACACTGGTTTGGATACCAAACTATACATATCATTAGGAGGATGTGTTCATGTTAAATCGATTCAATACCCGTGCTGCCAAAATGATGCTCGCGGTTACGACCATTCTTACAGCTACGCTGGGAGGCAGTAGTGCAGCATGGGCTGTGGAAAACACCACCTCATCTGCTTCACCGATCAAAAATGTAATCATCCTGATCCCGGACGGTATGGCGAACGACGCAACAGCTTTGGCTCGCTGGTACAAAGGTTCCTCTCTTACACTGGACTCCATGGCTAGTGGCATGGTTCGTACACACTCTGCGGATGCGCCGATTGCGGACTCGGCCCCTGCGGGAACAGCCTTTGCTACAGGTCACAAATCACATACAGGGTATGTCGGAGTACTGCCTGATAAAGCAACGATGCCTGGACAAAAAGCCATCGCACCGGGAGATGCGAAAAAACCGGTCGCTTCTATCCTGGAAGCATCCAGACTGGCAGGCAAAGCAACTGGCATTATTGCGACATCTGAAATTATGCACGCCACACCAGCTGACTTCTCCGCCCACTATCCGGATCGCAAAAACTATGATGCATTGAGCAAACAGCAGGTCTATAACGGTATGGACGTTGTTCTCGGTGGAGGAAGCAGTTATTTGGAGCCTGCAGGACGCAAAGATGGCGAAAATCTGGTCTCATCCATCAAAGCACTGGGCTACGATTATGTGACTACTCCGGCAGCGATGAAAGCTTCAACTTCAGGCAAGCTGTGGGGGATGTTTGCCCCGGCAGGCATGGCTTATAATATGGATCGTGATCCAGCAAAACAGCCAAGTCTCGCCGAGATGACAACTAAAGCGATCGAAGTTCTTTCCAAAGATGAAGATGGTTTCTTCCTGATGGTTGAAGGCAGCAAGGTCGACTGGGCAGCACATGCCAACGATCCAATCGGCATTATCAGTGATGTACTGGCATTCGATGATGCCATCAAAGTAGCCATGGATTTTGCCAAAAAAGATCAAGAAACTGTCGTTGTCGCTGTCACGGATCACCAGAACGGTGGATTGACCATCGGTAATGCTTCAACGACAGGCACCTATGATAAAGAGCCGTTGTCCACATTTATCGGACCTCTGAAAAAGGCCAAGCTGACAGGCGAAGGTTTGGAATCCAAGCTGGATGCCAAACGCACTAATATCAAAGTTGTGATGAAGCAATACTATGGCATTACCGACCTGACTTCCGAGGAAATCGCTGCAATTAAAGCGGCCAGTCCCGGCAGCCTCAATTATACGGTTGGACCGATGATCAGCAAACGTTCCGGCATCGGCTGGACCACTGGTGGTCATACGGGTGGAGATGTTGTGCTGTATACGTACGCTCCGAATAATGATCGACCTTTCGGTGTTATCGACAATACGGATGTAGCCAAATACATGGCACGTGTGCTGGACCTTGACCTCGATAGCGTTAGCAAACAATTGTTTGTGCCCGCAAAACAGGCTTTTACTGCCAAAGGAGCAACGTACAAGCTGGATCTGACGGATGCCAAAAATCCGAAGATCCTCGTAACAAAAGGTAGCACCAAGCTTGAACTGCAAATCTACAAAAATATCGCGCTCGTTAATGGCAAAAAGACAACACTGGATGGCGTGATTGTCTACAATGGCGTAGAAGCCTTTGTGTCACAGGATGCGATTGATCTGATTCAATAAAAAAAGTGCCCGCTCATTGAACGACACTCTTAGCCAAACTGCCCAAGAATATTCTTGGGCAGTTTTTCGAATTCACTTTTAAATCCAACTTCTATATGTAAAGGTAGCGTAGTATGGTAGGCCCACGCACAAGCTTATCGTATAATAAGCATAACGTTGATAAATATGACGTAAAAAAGGAGAGACTCATGATGTTGATCAGATTAAACTGGATCACACTGCGGGTACGCGACCTGGAAGCATCGCTCCGTTTCTACCACGACATGCTAGGGCTGCCGATTCAGCGCAGATTCGAAAGCCGCGGACGGCAGATTGCCATGCTCGGCCCTGAAAATGAAACAAAGTTGGAACTGATTGAAGGTAGCGAAACCACTCTCAAGCCAGAGGCCGGTGTTTCGATCGGCTATGAGGTAAGGTCGCTGGACGAAGCCATGGAGCAGCTCGCTTCATTAGGCATCCCGATCGCACGAGGCCCCGTCCAGCCCAATCCGCATCTGCGGTTTATTTATATTGCCGACCCAGATGGCTTCGAAGTGCAGTTGGCCGAACATGCATAATTAAGGCGCGAACATATTTGAGGCTAATCTAAATAAGTGTATGTTTCACGATGACTGACCTGTTGTGTGTGGATCCAAACCTGCACGCGCACCCCACATAGGACGGCGTCAGCGCACTGTTGTGCATGTTTACAGCTTCATCCGACGCATCAGCGGCACACCTACGCGATTCAAAATCCGTTCAAGCAGCAGCCAGCACCAGCGTCTGCTCATTGGCAGATGGCGCTCATACACGGCAGAATACTCGAAATCCGACACAGCGCCACGGTTGCGTTTGAACTGCGCAGCACCAGCACTCTCATGCAACAGATGGCCGTTTTCACGGGCCTGTCCAATCAGGCAAGCTGACAGCATGCGGTACAGCCCGATGGACTGGGGTAGCGCCGTATCGTAACCGAACAACGGCGTTGTCATCACCCCATTTCGACAGAAGTATCCCATAATCGCATCTATGCGCCCTTCCTTCCGCAGACCATACAAGGTCAGCGCTCCCGAAGCTTTTGCTGTCGCAATGAACTGTTCACTGAATTGCGGATTATCATAAGAGTATTTTTCAAGGTATAGCAGCCTATACAACTCCGCGATTCGCGGAATATCTTCCTCCGTCAGATTCGCTCCGGAAACGAATTCATATCCATGTTTGGTCAACAATTCGTAATCCCGCTTCAGTAGCCAGCGCGACTTCGCATTGCCGAAATTTGGATCATTCGCCCGGTACAGATAGATTTGCCGGCTCGGAATTAGTTGACAGCCTACTTGCTTCAGCTCTCCCGTCAGATCAGAGTGAAGCCCTGTGCACAAGGAACGAAATACGACGGCATGCTCAGGATAACGTTCCCTTACTGCTGCAAGCAGACAAACCGCCTGCTCTCCTGACATGGCAGGATACAGGTTTGTTGATAACAGCCAGTTGTTGATATGTACAACTTTGTTTATTTGTGATTGCCGCATCCCCCACCCCACCACACTGAGCAGCGCGAAAAGCCCTTTTTCCAGCAACGGTTTCCGAAGCAGCATCAACTCCTGCTTGGCATACCGCACATAATGCGTATAAGGCGAACAAACGTAAGAATTTTCATACTCTGCATCATTTACCGTCAACGGAAGCACTAGATCGTCAATTCGAGCAATGAGTAAGGTTGTGTTAACATTTATAATGAAGTCCCGTGTCCCTTGTAACATCATAGGTTCCAAATACGCTCTTGCATCTCTAGCATCCTCGGTGTTAGGCCAGTCCATATCTTCGAGCGAATTCCGATCATAGAAACGAACGCGACTATCGCGTCTTTCATTCTTCGCTGGATCTGTACGATCGTGGCTATCCGACCTTTTTTCCTTTACTGCATTCTTCACGTTCTGCTCCCCCAATTGCCCAAACTTCCTGCATCAATCGTTTTTTCACAAATTCTTCTTCCCATTATAGTGGGCCTGGATGAACATCCACAATTGTTTCGTTTTCAACAGCCAGAGAGATCATCCCATCCAAAAAACAACCAAGCCTGCCCCCACATCATGCTTGGAGACAGGCTTAGTAACTGAACTTCGAATATAAATTGGTGTGATTAGGTGATTCCGATGCAGTAAGCCAGCTTCAGCCTGCTTTATTTTACAGCGTATCAGTAGTAGAACGTACCTCGTTCTTGTCCGATACCAACTCGTTCAGGTCCACAATCAATTGCTCCAGTTCTCCGAAGCTGTCAACCATCTTCTGGGTCAGATTGCGCTGTTCTTCCATACTGGCAAGAATTTCTTCCGCAGCGGCACTCGATTGCTGGGTCACACTTGAAATCTCCGAAACCTCATTAACCACTTTTGTAGAGGATTCCCTCATGGTGACTGAACTGATCTCAATATCTGCGGCCTGATTCAATACTTGCTGAGAATTGCTGTTGATCGTACGGAAAACTTCTTCTGCCGTTTGCACACTGTCTTTTCCTGCTTCCAAAGCGAGTCGAATACGCCCAAATCGATCCGTCAACGCCTGTGTCTGTCCTCTCAAACGGGACAAAATAGCAGCAATATCACTAGCCGAATGGCCGGAGTGTTCTGCCAGCTTACGAACTTCCTCCGACACGACTGCAAACCCTCGTCCATGTTCACCTGCACGGGCTGCTTCGATCGCTGCATTGAGCGCAAGCAGATTCGTCTGGTTCGCAATATCCGAGATGCTGTTAAGCATTAGAGACATGGACTCACTTTCCTCGTTAAACTTGCTCATATCATCGGCTGTGGTATTAATCGTTTCATACAGCTCCTGCATCTGAACATTCAGTTGATCCATCTGTGCACTGCCTGTTTCCGTGCTCGTTGCCATGCTGGATGACAGTTCTTTCATCTGAAGTGAATAGGAAGCAACATCGCGAATATGCTGATCCGACAAGGACAAGGACTCTGAAATTTCTGCTACACTAGTAGCCTGGAATTCAACGCCTTTGGCCACTTCACTGAATCCCAGCGTCACTTCATGGGTAATGGAGCCGGTGTCGGTTACTTTTTGCTTCAGTTGGTCCGTATAACGAGATAGGCCCTCTACAGATTCTTTGACCCTTACAAGCATTGTTTCCACTCTCAATTTGGAATGCTCCACCTCTTGCCAACGGGCCTCGCTATCCCAAAAGAGTCTTTGATTCAACTGGGAAACCATCATCAGAATGGCTCCAGTAAGTGCAAACAACCCTACATCAACAATATGGCCAATAAACTCCTCGGAGCTCTTTGTTTGCACTAGAACAACCTGAAGAATACTAATAGCAAGCAACACGAGAAATCCGGTTGTGAACAGTTTTTTGTCGGGATAGAGCAATAACACTGAAGTGATCACCAGACTTAAAGTGATGTTAACACTTCCCCAGCCTGCATAGACTCCACAAACCGTAATCAGGAGTGTACAAAGCCACGGGATCACATGAATATACTTCTTTTTGATATTGGCGTACGTTACCCAACCGGTGAATAAAATAGCTACCCCACTCGAAACAAGCAGCTTGGGTTCCAGAAAGGCCATACCAAAACCGATGGCAACAATAACCCACAGGATGATACAGATCAGCTTGTTCCTTTTCCAGATGATTTCATCATAACGATTCATGAATTTCCCGTCCTTTTTATCAATTAAATACGATGGTGAAACATTTCTGTACTATCTTTTATCAGTCTTTGGTCCTTGCTTATGAATAAATCGCAAAGTCCTAGGGCTTTGTTATAGTACATTAGGTCTTCATAAACATGAAAACACACTTAATATATATCGGATTTTTATTATAAATTTTTAATATATGAAGGAATATAATATGTACTAATATTTCAGATATTTTATTTGGTTTTCTTCATAGTAAAAATCCGGCCGCTTGCCTACCAACGTTATGTTGGATCCTGATCGTTCAGATTGCAAATTCAACCTTTTTTTACAACAGCAGTTCCCTTATAAAAAAAATGAAAAAACGACACAAAGTCATCTGCAAAAGCATGACTTTGTATCGCCCTTCCTCTAAACCTATTTGATTCTCAGTTCCAGCATATGTTTCTCCGCTTCCTGCAAGTCATCGTAAACTTTGCCGGGTTCACCGTGAAGTTTTAATACCAGAGATTGGGGGGCATCCAGCAGATTACTACTGAAGGAATAGATCATCCCATCTTCCGTCCCGTTACCTGACACACGGGACAACAAGGTCTTCTGCCTGTCCTTGGTGGTGGATACAATCTCGGTAGGGTTGACCACATCACTGACGGAGAGTTTAGTTTTATAATCAATCTTTTGATTAGGTTCATAGATAAATCTTACCCGTGTCACAAGTGGAGATACCTCTGCTTCAGATAACATTACCTCATGACCGCCAATCGTAAATAACTGATTAAGTTTGATCTTCTCGGTCTTGGGCACCGAAAATTTAGGGTCCAGATCGAAGCTCACTTCCATCGGTTTCGAAAATTGGTATTTGGTATCTTTTTTAACCTTATTCGTGTCAGTCAGCAGATCAGGAACTACAGATGAAATGCGAAAATTGAACTTCACTTGTCCAGGAAGCGGTGTATTCCCATCCATTTCAACGGTGCTACGTCCATAAAGTGTATACTTTCCATTGGAGCTATACAGGCTGCTTATACCGCCATTGCCAAGTGATTGGTTCGTCATGCCATTGACCATACTCGTTTTGGGAACCGAATATATCTCCTGGGAAGCATCCGTCTGGGCTGTGTACAATATGATCATCTTGTTTTCATCCGCCATCACTGCATTGACGGTTAACTGATATATTCCTGATTTCACAGAACGATCCACGAGCTGCACATAACCATTGTTAATTGCGGATGCAATCGTATTTCCGTCTACATCCTTTTCAGCCAACTCCCGAAAAGGTTCAAGTACTCCCCAATACTGTGTAGGTGCGCTATAGGTTGCCTGTTGTGGTGTGGAACTGCCAAGTGGACCCATTAGCAGCCAACCGGCTGCCAGAGCTGTTACGAGCACTGCCGTAATCCACTTTAATTGCACATGACCTGTCATTCGCCGAGTTCTTGCCTTTGCCAGACCTCGCTGAATGGCAAAGGCCGTGTCCGCCGGATTCAATTGCTGTCTCTCCAGCTTAACCTGGGAAGCATCTGCGAAAAGTGCCTGTTCCTCCGGACTAGTTGTCATGCCAATCCCCCCTGTTCTTCATCTGTTTCCGTAACAGTTCCAACCCTTTATGCTGCCAGGTCTTGATGGTGCCCTCCGGTTTGCCGAGAATGGAGGCAATCTCAATCGACGTCATGTCATTATAGTATTTCAGCAGTAATACATGGCGGTATTTAGGTTTGATTTTCTCAAGCATGGACCACATCGCAAGTCTGTTGTCGCTGCATTCTGCACTACCAGACTCGGATATAACCTCTTCCACCCCCTCGCTCGGCAGTGGTGTGGCCCGTTTGCGACGTCTTTGTTCATCAATGCACACATAGATCAGAATACGAATAATCCACGATTTGAACGCCTTCTCATTTTTCAGTGAGCGACGCTTGATCCAGGCGCGGCATGTCATCTCCTGCACGGCTTCGAGCGCATCGTGACGATTACGCAGGTAACTGTAGGCAATGGAGATCAGCGTGTCCTGATGCTCCATGATGGATTGGACAAATGTCGTCTCATCTTCGCTCTGTACAAACATCATCTTTTTCATCTCGGCTTTGGTTTCCACCCCGCAATCCCCTCCTTCTCTCTCTTTCTGTGGTTTAAGACGGATGAACAAGCCAAACCGTTTTTTTATTTATTTTCCATCACAAAAAAGCCCCGCCTAATCCTGAGGAGGAAGCTCTTGTATTGATTTCCGCATCATTATTTAAAGTTCAAACCATTCCAGCTCATTATCATCCTGATTCGTAGCTGCTTCCATCTGTTTCAGCCAGTTTGCCGCGAATTCACCTCCTACATGAAACAGACAATATATGTATAACTCTCCCTCTAGAATCTCATCCATTCCCGATGCCACTTCAATCGAGACTTGTAGAGCTTCAGGCCAGGGCGAACCCTCCTGAAGCACCGCAAACCCATCTTCATCATGCTCCAGCTTATACAAGTCGGAGAAAGTTAAGGAATCCGCCAGTCGCTTCACAATTCGAGGTAAAATGATAGGATTTGTTGTTCTGATGCCATATTCCCAGCCCACATGGTACCTCCTTTAATCTAAAAGTTGCTAAAAGCTACTACTCTTGCTCATTCAATTCATTGATCGAGCGGTCCAGCCACAATTCATACCAGTCCAGAAAACTCAGCCGCTCCGTGTTGCCCATATAATAATCCGGATAAATTCCATTACTGTTCGCTCGATCATCGGTCCAGATCTCTCCGTAGGACAATCCCTTCACAATCAGATTAAGCGACACGCCGCAGCCAAAATCGCTAATTCGCAGCATCCCTGCCGACCATTTCGGAGCATAATACTCATGTTCAAGCGCTGCCCACTCGTCCTCTTCTTTGCTGTCGTCGTACCAATCAACATCCCAATTCCAGGATTCCACATGTGGGAACGGCTCGGAAATCGCATTCAACTCATCATCATAATCCATCACTAGATATATGCCGTTCTCCGGCTTTTCCAGCCCATAATAAGGACCTGCACCACCACTTCCAATCACTAGCAAAAAAGCTTGATACTCTTCGGGCAGCTCTATCTTCCATTTCTGTTCAAAAGCTTTAATTTCGTCCAATGTCCATACCGGAGCCATCTTATATTGATGATTCTCTGCCCCAAACAGATTCCGCTTCGGGTCCAGAGTCTGGAGTTTGTTCAACTTTCCCTGTATGCGTTCCAACTGTACCTTGTACATGTACGTAAGCCTCCTTCCATCGCGTTGTACCTATAACGTCAGATTCGAATCAAGTCATTCAAACTATTTTCGCTTTGCAGACTGGGTTTGATGTTAATCCATATTCGGTTGTTGTTCCTCGATATCGCGCACGCATAATTTCCGGGTTTCAACTGGAGCAATACACCGCCGCACGACTCATCCGGCTCTAGCTCACCCCCACTGACATCATCTGCAGCTCCCAGATACACTTTACCGGAAGGGACACGTAGATGGTATACCTGTGCATTCTCCACTTTTATCCCCGCATCATCCAGACTCCATGTCACCTCATACTGTTCATCTTCACCCAGATTCAGAAACAAACAGTTGCCTGCATTTACCTCAATCAGTTCATCTTCTGCAATAGACCACCAGTCCGGTGTATCTTCAACACGATGTTTTAGCGCCGCCAGATCATACAGGCACAGTGCTGCCGTATCCGTGAAGAACTGAAACTTCCCGTTCATTCTATCTCTCCTTTCTAATTCAAAATAAACACCTTGACCCTAGGTCAGACCTAAGGTTTATAGTGGAACTATTCCATTCAAGCAGACAGGAGCCAGCATAATGAACAAATACATTACGATTAGCGAATTATCCAAATTAATGCATGTTTCAATCCATCAAATTCGATACTTTGAGGAAAAAGAAATACTTTTCCCGGCATATGTGGATACCAACCACTACCGTATGTATGGAATGGATGAGATCTACCAGCTTTCTCACATTCTTTTATTGCGCAAGTTGAATGTCCCTGTTCAGCAAATCAAAGAGTGCATGCTCTCCTATTCCGCAGATGACTATAACCGATTATTAACCGATTCACTTCAAGCTGTACAATCACAGATTGATTCGTTAATGCATATGAAACAATTCATTCAAGGCATATTGCAGGAACAGCAGGAATGGATCAGCCAATCACAGCAGGATCAGTGTATACCCACATATGAGATAAAGGAAATTCCTGTTCGGCATTTCACCACTTGGATCACCATCCAACCAAACGAATCTTTGCATGCCCGTGTACTTTATCAGCATCGTACGGATCAACCTGCATTGTTTGAAATTGATTTACACTACTTGTATACCTTAGGCCAGGTTGCAGTCTGTGTTCCGTCTTCTAATGCTACCAGCGATTCTTTTGTTGAAAAAGGGTTGTATCTAACCAGATCATTCACAGTGACATCCGAAGAAAATATTGCCCAGGAAATTCATCACCTTAAGGAATATGCATTTCAAGCCACTTACGTGCTGGTAGACCCTATAATTTTGATTGAAAAGTCCTATCTCTCCATGTTAGGAACTGATCAATTACACTATGAGATTCAGGCCAGAATTGAGGTCACTCCTCCTAAAGTGAAAGAAAGGAACCCATTATGAACCTCACGACTCCAATTCAAATTGTGGACTATGATGATCAAAGTCAACATCAACTGGCTGTCCGAAAGTTAATAGTCCATTCTTTTGCAACCAAGTTTGAGGCTCTTGTTCGGCTCGCCCCAACGGAAATAGTTGACTTACTTGGCGCTATATGGATTGATCAGGGAAACTCACCCTCCGGTAGGCAGTTCATTGCAATGGATGGAAACCAGGTTGTCGGGGTTCTATGCCTGAAATGGTGCCTCAAAAACCCCCTACAGATAAAAAAGGATATCCATCACATTCCACTCCGTAAGCTTTGCAAGCAATACGGACTACGCAATGTCTGCATGTTTATGGTCGGAATGATTGCCTTGGAATATAAGCCAAGTCCACACGAATGTTATATTGAGCATTTGGCTGTAGCTTCAAGTCACCGAAAGCGTGGGATTGCCAGACAGTTGCTGATTACAGCTCAGCAGTTTGCAAACCAACATCTCCATTGTAAATATATATCTTTGCACGTATCCAGCAGCAACACACAAGCCATTCGTCTTTACCAACAATTGAACTTCAGAGTGGAATCATCACACAACAGCCTTTCCCGAAAATTCCTGTTCCGTGAACCTGAATGGATTTTCATGATGATCCCTATCTCTAACATACAGGAGGCATTTCAGTGTTTAAACAACAACCCCCTAGACTAAGATTATTTACGACCCCAGTTTTCAAATGGCTGATCGGTGTAACAATCATCATTCTGGCTATTGTGTCTTGGCTGCTCATTCAGAACACATTCAACATGAAAGAAACACGCATCTCCATTCCAACCTCATATGGACAATTAACGGGTATACTCACACTGCCCAAACAGCATTCAGATAAGGTTGGCCTTGTCGTTTTTGTACATGGTGATGGTCCGATTAATGCCAGTTATGACGGGGGATACCGACCTTTGTGGGAAAAGCTTGCCATGGCGGGGTATGCCTCCCTCTCGTTGGATAAACCTGGTGTTGGCGGTTCCTCGGGAAACTGGCTTGACCAGACCATGGAGGATCGTGCACAGGATGTCTTAACCGCCATTGAATGGGCCAGAAAAGAACCCTCTATTGATCAAGATCAAATTGGTTTGTGGGGTGCCAGCCAGGCTGGATGGGTCATTCCAAACGTCGTGAAACAAGATCCGGATATTGCATTTAGCATTTTGGTTTCCCCCGCCATCAACTGGATTACACAGGGCAGATACAACACCCGGCAGGAAATGCTCCAGAAGGGATATACCGAGGAAGAGATCACTGCAAGGCAGCTCTATAATGACCAGGTTCTGCAGCTGATTCGAAACAAGGCCACCTATGATGAATATATACTCATAGCTAATAAGGACCAACTCATTTCCAAGGAGCGTTGGACGTTTATCGTCAACAATGTGGAATCGGATGCCACAGATGAGCTCGTTTCGTTTCATAGTCCTGTTCATCTCGTGCTTGGAGGTCAAGATATAAATGTCGATGTTCAAGAGACAGAGCGCGTGTATCGTCAGATGATTCCACAATCACTGCTCAGTGTAACCAAGCTACCGGATGCTGATCATTCGATGCTGCCCTCTTCACTGGTGCATTCTACGTTCAAAACCTATGCAACCGCCTTGTTCTCGCCACGAAAACTAATGGACGCACAGTATTTGGATGATATTGTTCAATTTTTGAACTCTATTAAGGATAAATCTTAAAGATTGATTACATTCATTGTATAAGCCACTCCAGCCGACGGATCAGGTCGTTGTCCAGTTCAGATCGACACCATTCCAAATATTGATGAAGGCGCTCCAGCTGTACAATGGTCAATCTAATGCCATAACTGCGATTTGGGAATTCAACCCAGTTGTGTAATTGACGAAGAAGCGTGTGCTTCACCCATTCAGGTTGGGCTGTTGGTAGCAGTCGAAGTAGGAGACCGAGTTGAGTCCATCTACCCATAACAGACATGATACGTAGCACATTGCGGATTACATGAGGCTTGGCAGCTTTATCCGCCAACAGCTCTGCGACTTCATCTGGAGGAATGAGATGAGGATGACGCATCAATGCTCGGCAGGCTTCACGCGAAATACCTGGTTGAGGATCTTGCAGCATATTTATAAAATAAGGACCGTAGGAAGAAGGGTTTAGCCGCGTCAGTCCTCTTATGACAGCCTTCCTTACCGCAACTACTGAGTGCTGCGCATAATCAAACACAACCTCAGCGTCTGCCTTTTCCCCTGTCTCTCCAAGACCGGCAATAGCAGCAGCGAGGTGACCTCGCTCCTCACTCCAGATCATATCAAGGTACCACTCCGCATAACTCCCCTTCATCCATTGCTTCCCGTGCCTTCGAGCTGTATCCCTTACCGAGAGGTCCGGGTCCAACAGCCGATCCGCTATAATCTCTTTCGCATCCTCAGGAAACATGGTAGCCAAAGACGCCAGACTTTCCCGGCGGATTGAAGGTATACTGTCCTGTAACATGCGAAGAAGCGCTTCTTTCAGATTCTGTCCTGACAATATGCCATCCACCCGCCACGCAGCCCACCTACGGATGGATGGATCGTCGTCACGCAGTGCCTGCTCTATAATGATGCCGTCATCTGTTCCATTTTCTTCAACCGATATGCGAAACGCCAGGCGACGAATATAGGCATCCGGTGATACCCTTGCCGAATGAATGACATACCTGCATTCCTTTTGACGCAGCAAGTTATGAATAGATTCAATCCACTCCTCGAACAAATCCCGGCCACAGATTCGAAGTCGTTCCACCAATATGATATTTTCCATCCATAGCTTAGCATATTCGGGCTTGCGCTTGCGCTCGAGTGCCAATTTGGCCAAATCACGGATTTCGGGCACCCAATCATTTAAACGAAGCAGCAAATAAGGAAAGGTATACGGTTGATCGTTCTCGATCATTTTTCGAACCGATGCCTCTCTGATGTATCCACTCCAATGCATCGTCAACACAGAAAGTCGGGTAGCACTCGCTAGATCCATGGTACGCATTTCTCGTTCGACAGACTTCTTCCATTCCAGAGGAGACGGACGCCATTCCCTTACATGTTCATTCAACCAAACCAGTTCCGTAAGAGGGCACACCGCAAGCAAAGTGGCGACCGCCTGCTCCGCTGCTTGACTAATGGCTGAATGACGATTATCCATCATCCGTATTATGGCCGGAATTGCTGCATAGACCCTGGACTGGCCCACTTCACGCAGTTGTTCAACTGTTTGTTGAACATTTCCGGTTCCCAATCGATTAATTTTTTCCTGAAATTCCGAAGAAAATTGACGCAACCTAATCCGCTCCTTCCCATTCTGATCCAGGCGAGAAAATCAGAACCATATCCAACCATCATTATATCAAGCCGTACACAAGGGTTAAAGGAACCTCGGGGCTATCCTTGATCCTGCTGCACTTTAGAAAATTGAAGGTGTTAGCAAACAAGGTTAATCTCTTCATTTTTTTAGCAAAAATGACGATATAATCATAACTGACTTTTTTTGATTTTGTGGAGGAAACCATGGCTATCAACCTTAGAAGAGAACCTTTTCGCTATACTTTAAAGGAACCGATAATGTTCGAAATTTTTATTCTCAGCATTAACGGCGCCTCTGCACCACCCAAACCCATTCAAGCGGAATTATGCGATATCAGCCGATCGGGCTGTCAGCTTTCATTTCCGTTAAATCTGCATGTGGAGTCCAATAACATCCGAATCGGCATGAACTTGTTGCTTTTTGAAGACCCCTTGTATTTGGAAGGAACGCTGCGCTGGGGCAAAGAAGAGAATAACCGATGGCACTACGGCGTACAGCTGGAGATCCAGCAAAGCAATCATGAGCGTTTATCCAGAGAAATGAGAATGCTTGCGGGGCAAGGCAAAATTATGGTGAAGTAACCCGGGGAGCACCAACCTAACAAAAAAACAGCCCGGTGAACCGGACTGTTTCAATATTTTAGATATTCAGGCTGCTTTGGTCGCAGTCGTAGTATTGTCCATCTTGGACCAATCCACTGTGGTTTCGAGCAAAAGTGACACCACAACCCCAATGACAAGCCCATTGCTAATGATCGGAATGAGATACATGGGTAGAGCCTGAAAAGCTTCAGCAGGGATGTTCATTACAGCAACACCTGTAAGAACCGGCAGTGCCACACGATAGATTGTTTTGGAATTAAAGGTGGTGCCTTCAAGTGTTCTTAGAGCTGTACCAAACATTTGCAAATAGGCAACAAATAGCACGGCACTCCCTACACTGGGAGGAATTTGTGCGAAAAAGGCTGTCACAGAAGGCGTCAGTCCTAATATACATAACATGCCTGCTCCAACAACAAACGCAGCCCTTTTCAGAATACGAGTGCTCTCCAGAAAACCAATCGAAGAGGCAAATAATCCGAACGGCAGCACACCTACACACGCAGATAACATGCTGAACAATCCCGTGAGCATGTATGATCGTTTATATTGTTGGCTGGACGTTTGCACTCCATATATTTTTTCGACAGAGCTTAACGTGGTTATGGAGTTTGTCATATTCACCAGCCCGACAAAAAAAGCTGTGATGACAATACCCGGTTCCCACTTCGGCGTCCCCCACGGAAACCAGGAAAACAGGTTTAAATTCTGATGACCGGATGCTCCTGCATGCTGTCCAGGGAATACAAAACTGTAGGCAATCCACCCCGTCACGATGCCAATCAGGATGGAGTAGTTACCGAGCTTGCCTTTTCCCTTAAGCTGGATTAAGGCCACTAGAAACGCTATGGCAACGGACAACGCCGCTACAGGCAGGTTAAAATTGCCGAACTCGGTATATCCTATCATGCCTTTGAAGAAATTCATGGTCAATTGAATCGTCATCAGAAATAACATCGCACTCTTGACCATTGGTGTGAACAGCTTCTGAAGCACATGCGCTGCTCCAAGTCCGCCCAGGATCATCATCGTCAGACCCGCTAACAGAAAACCCGCAGCCAATCCTCCCCCGATACGTTCCAAACTCATGCCGGCTGATGAAGCCGAGGCCGTTAAGCTTAGTGTCAGCCCCCACCATAATCCCGAGGGACCATCCATCACGGCATAACGATGTCCAAAGAACGCCTGTAATATACACACAGCCCCAGTAAGCAAAAAGGCATGCTGCATCGACGCAGCAATGGCCTCCGGTGAAAGCTGAAAATTATGTCCGATGGATAACGGCACCACCACAGTGTTGGTAAACAGGAAGAAGAACCACTGAATGCCTGCCAATGCAAGCGATGACGCACCCTTTATATTATTTTGCAAAGATTGCTCTTGATGTCTGTTCATGATTGAGTTAACATTCGCTCCATTTCTTTATAATGATGCCTCCGGGCATGCGCAAGTGCTGTAACTCCGTCCCGGTCAGCAATGAAAGGATCAGCACCATATTGCAAAAGCAATGCTACGATCTGCTGATGACGAGTGCCGCCATCTCCCAGAATGACCGCTTCCAGCAAAGCTGTCCAGCCCAGATTGTTGATATGGTTCACATCCACATCCGTGCATTTCAGAAGGATCTCCACAATATCGACATGACCTCGATCTGAAGCAGGAATCAAAGCTGTGCCCCCAAACCGATTCGTAATCCGGGTATCAGCACCTGCTTTTATAGCCAGTTCGACCATTTTTCGCAAACCTTCCGCACTGGCATACAGCAGCATGTTGTCCAGTCGTTGATCCTGGATGTTCACATCCGCTCCCGCTTCAATAAGCGTACTTGCCGTCTCTGGCTTGTTGCCATGTACCGCGGCCATCAGAGGTGTACGTCCTCGAGCATCCCGGTCATTCACTCCAGTCCCTTGTGCGATAAACCGCAGCACATCATCCGTATGTCCAGCTTCAGCAGCTGCATGTATTGTTTTCAGCATCGCACCTTCACCCTCCAATTTGTCGTCATCCTCACGGCATATATTTGATACATCATAATCTACATGTGTGATTAGAAGTGTTTAAACCTTATGTATGTTAACATAGGATAATAGTATATTAAAAATACATGTTTTGTTGGTTTCCCATATGAAAATCATATCGCTGCAAATAAGGAGAACACACGTGGATATCAAACAATGTCGCTATTTCATCGCGATTGCCGAGGAGAGACAGATCACGGCGGCAGCGCGCAGATTACACATGGCTCAACCTCCTCTAAGCCAGCAGCTCAAGCTGATGGAAGACGAGCTCGGCGTAGCTTTGTTTGAACGCAAAGGACGCAGCATGGAACTGACACAGGCCGGTCGAAGCTTCTATGATTATGCGGTTACGATGACCAAATACATGGAAGAAGCTGTCATGGAGATGCAGAGCTTCCGATATGGCATTCGGGGCAAGCTGTCACTTGGCATTAATACCATTTCAGATCGTTTGATCCCGCAGGCGCTCCAGCAGTTTCGGACAACACACCCTCAGGTGACCTATAAAATTCAGCAAAATGAATCTGCACAGCTCTGCCAGCTCTTGGGCGAAGGCAAAATCGAGCTTGCCTGTGTGCGGATGCCTGTCAAAACAGAGCAATATGAAGTGCTGCATCTACCGCAGGAAGCTCTCTTCTATATTTCCTCCACACCGCTGAAGTCAGCGGATGAGCGCGGGATTTATTTTCAAAAGCTGGCCGATATCCCTCTCTTGCTTCCTAGCACTGAAGGACTTGGGATGTTCGAACTGATATTACAGAAATTCCGTGAGCATCACGTGAATCCTTCCATTGCTGGCGAATGCTCGGATATTAACATGTTGCTGGAACTTGTGCGACTCGGTTTTGCAAGCTCCATCGTGCCTCATACGGTTCTTCAGCTTTATCATGAGCATCCGTTTCATATCTATCGTATTCAAGATGCGCAATCTACCGTAGATTCTGCGCTTGTGTGGCATCGCAATCGTCATCTTTCCAAGCCCGCCCAGCACTTTGTGCAATTGGTTCAGGAGCTGCTGCCTTCTCGCTCGGTTTAGTGTCCAGCAGACATCGGCCATGAAGAATATCGTCCATATACTAAAAAGCAGCAGCCTTGCCGGAATAATTCCATCCGGAAAGACTGCTGCTTTTTGATGTTCGTTAAGCTTTTGCCGTGAACAACAATTCTTTTTCCTTAATCGTTGTACGTCCGGCAGACTCAATTGAATTATATTGATGCATGTTCGTAATGATGACCGGCGTAATCGTTGTGTAACCGGCTTTTTCGATTTCTTCCCGGTCGAATTCCATCAGTACATCACCAACGGCAACCTTCGCTCCTGCTTGAACTTTAGGGGAGAAGAATTGACCTTTCAGTTTCACGGTATCAATCCCGATGTGAATCAGCATTTCAGCGCCGTCATCACTAACGAGACCAATGGCATGTCCACTCTTCGACAACGAGAATACTGTTCCGTTGATCGGAGAAACCACGCGGCCTTCCGACGGCTGGATGGCAAAACCTTTACCCATAATCTCTTCCGAGAATGCAGGGTCAGGAACTTCACTCAGTGATTTAACTTCACCAGTAATTGGGCTAAATACGTCTTGATCCAGTGCTTTAGTTTCTTCAACAGCAGTTACTGCGGAAGCAGAAGTCGTTGCTGCTGGTGTTGCAGGTTCAGCAGCTGGTACTGCTTCAGGAACATCTTCAAATCCAATGATATACGTCAGAACCGCTGAAACTACAACAGCAACGATAATTCCGATCAGAGCGTATACAAATGTCGGACCAATAATCATCGGAATCCCGGAAAGACCTGCCAGACCACCGATGACATAAGCTTTGGTTTGGAAGAAACTAACGAACGCTCCACTAATTGCTGCACCAATCAGGGCTGCGACAAATGGTTTCTTGAAGCGCATGTTAACCCCGTACATTGCCGGTTCTGTAATTCCCATAAGCGCAGTAACACCCGTTGATGCAGACAGGGACTTGATTTGTTTGTTCTTGGATTTTAAAGAAACACCCAGAGCACTACCTGCTTGTGCAAAGTTTGCCATCATCATAAGTGGAATCAGGTAATCATATCCCAATGTTGCAATAGAACCGATCATGATTGGAACCAGTGCATAGTGCATACCTGTAATAATCAGGAGTGAGAATGCACCGCCCACAAGCAATCCTGCAAATAAACCTGCGTTGTTGAATAACCAGTTAATTCCGTCTGTCAAACCATTACCGATAATAACGCCAAGTGGTCCTACAGCGATCATCATCACAGGAACAATAATAAGCAAAGTAACTGTAGGTACAACAATTAACTTAAGAGATGCATGTGTAACTTTATCAATGGCTTTCTCTACATAAGAAGCCAGCCAGATCGCAATCAGAATCGGAATAACCGATGATGCATATGTCGCTGCTACAACTGGCAAACCGATGAATGATACATTTTCTCCTGGTGCAAGCAAAGCTGTAATGGTCGGGTGCATAACCGATGCACCAATTGCCGCACCGATGTACATGTTGCTGCCGAGTTTACGAGCGGTACTAATCCCGAGAATGATCGGCAGGAAGTAAAACGCACCGTCACCGATTGCCGACAGAATGATATACGTAGAACTTGTAGCATCAATCCAGCCAAAGGTCAGGAGCAATGCCACAATACCTTTGAGCATCCCCGCACCGGTGATCGCTGGTAGGATTGGTGTAAACACGCCTGAGATGAAGTCAAATACAGCACTCAGCGGATTTTTCTTTTTACTTGTTCCACTTGAAGCAGCTGGTTTGGCATCAGGGGATTTGGACATGTTGCCTACAAGTGCATTATACACAACAGGCACATCGTTCCCGATAATGACCTGGAACTGTCCGCCATTCTCCATAACGCCCATAACGCCAGGTGTATTTTTCAGCGTCGCTTTGTCCGCTTTTTTGTTGTCATTCAGGTTAAACCGGAGTCTTGTCATGCAGTGTGTGACTTGATCGATGTTCTCTTCGCCACCAACAAGCTTCAGAATATCCTTGGACAATTGTTGTTTATCCATTGTGTTTTGCTCCTTTTATGTGTAATGAAGGTTAAAAAAAAACCTAAACACTGAATAATGACAAAGCAGTTTCAGCTTATCATTATTCAACGTTTAGGTTTTGCCTTTTTTGCAGTAACAATCCCAATTATTCAATTGTTTGTTCAGTTCTGACAACTCGTTCAATATGAATGGTCAGATATAGGATTTCTTCCTTGGATAAGACCCGGCTATAGATCTTGCGAGTATAGTCGTTAATCTTACAAGCACATGCATGTGCCTCAGGATATTGTTTGCTCACCAGGTCATGAAGCGGATTATCTGCTTCCTTATCTTCAATCGCTGTACCGTGTAGTACGCGTTGAGCAAAGAACTTCAAATGGGTCAGGAATCGATAATAACTCAGCGAATCCTCATCTAGCTCAATGACAAAGCTGCGTCGTACAATGTTGAGTATATCTTTTACGATATTCGTAATGCTGATGGTTTCTCTCATCTCACCGTTCATCTGGGCATTGACTAGATGCATTGCGATGAATGCGCATTCGTCTTCAGGAAGCAGGACACCCAATGTTTCTTCAATAATCTGAAGTGCCTTGAGCCCAATGGCATATTCCTTGCGGTACATGCGCTTGATCTCCCAGAATAATGCATTACGAATCTGCAAGCCTTGACGATGCCGGTCAATGGCAAAATGAATATGATCCGTAAGTGAAATGTAGATGCTCTCATGAAGCTTCTCACCCAACACGGTCTCGGCGTAACGAATAATCTCATCCGAGCATTCAACATATTCAACTGGAATATCAGACAGAAGCGTTTTCAGTTTCTGCGATACTTCCTTGCTTTCCAATGAGAATATTTTTTCGACCAGACTGTCGTCTATCGTTTCACCAGTATGCTTTTTGAAGGCTATGCCCCGTCCCATGACGACCAGTTCGTTTCCTCCTGGATCAATCACAGTAACTACATTGTTGTTCAGCACCTTCTCAATTTTCATTTCTTCACATCACCTTGCACCGTCAAAGTAGTAAAAGGCAAAACCAAAGCTGGTCATGATACACATGCCCCGCTTCTGGTTTTGCCTGATTGAACAGTAACAATCCAGTATTCATTAGCCTTAGGCCCATCTTACCATATAATTATCCATCTGACAATGTTTTTGTGAAAGCGGTTAATGTGCTTGAATATGACACAAGAAGATACTGCCCACATATGTCTTTGGAACTAGAAATTAATGGTTTTCGGATTTTAGACTTGCGCCGTTTGTACCAATAACTTCTTTGTACCAATGGAATGATTTTTTCTTGTAACGATCAAGGGTACCTGATCCGTCATTGTTACGATCCACATAGATAAAGCCATAGCGTTTCTTCATCTCTGCTGTGGATGCACTCACCAGATCGATGCAGCCCCATGAGGTATAACCCATGACTTCGACTCCATCTTCAATCGCTTCGCCTACTTGTACCAAGTGATCATTCAGGTATTGAATCCGGTAATCATCATTCACCGTTTTATTGCCATTTGCGTCAGTGATCAGCTCATCGGCTGCACCCAAACCATTTTCGACAATAAACAATGGTTTTTGATAACGATCCCAGTATTTATTGAGCGTTACGCGCAGGCCTTGCGGGTCAATCTGCCAGCCCCATTCACTTGCTTTGAGGTAAGGGTTCTGTACACCTGCAAACAGATTCCCTTTGCCTTCAATACGTTTCTGTGGGTCACCTGTCTCACAAATACTTACATAGTAACTGAACGAGATGAAGTCCACCGTATGTTTCAGAATTTCAGCATCGCCATCTTCAAACTTGATGTTGATATTATTCGCTTTGAAGTAACGATTGATGTATTTCGGATAATAGCCACGTGCATGAATATCGGCAAAGATGTCATTCCGCTGTTCTGCATGCATTGCAGCTACCACATCATCCGGATTTGGTGTCAATGGATAGGTTGGCATACTGAGTACCATACAGCCAATTTTCGCTTCAGGCATAATCTCATGACCCAGTTTTACTGCCAGCGCACTTGCCACCAGCTCATGGTGGATTGCTTGGTACAGATCCTGTTTGGACAGTTCCGCTTTTGGTGTAAAGATGCCGCCACTCATGAATGGTTCTTCCAGAATGGAGTTAATTTCATTAAACGTCAGCCAGTATTTTACTTTGCCTTTGAAACGGTTAAACAAGACGGTTACATAACGCTCGTAGAAATCAATCATTTTCCGGTTAACCCAGCCGTCATACGTTTTGGACAAATGCAGCGGTGTCTCATAATGAGAAATCGTTACGAGGGGTTCAATCCCGTATTTGTGGCACTCGTCAAACAGGTCATCATAGAACTGCAGACCTTTTTCGTTTGGCTCCAATTCATCACCTTTAGGGAAAATACGGGACCAGGCAATGGATGTACGGAATACTTTGAAGCCCATTTCAGCAAACAACTTAACATCCTCTTTGTAACGATTGTAGAAATCGATACCGATCAATTTCAGGTTATCCTCTGTCGGTCCTTCCGTTCTTGGCGTCGTAATCCCATGGGGCATTACATCCTGAACAGACAGGCCTTTGCCATCTGTATTGTAGGCTCCTTCGAGCTGATTGGCTGCGACTGCGCCGCCCCATAGAAAATCCTTCGGAAATGGTGTTGTCATATCTGTCATTCCTCTCTGGTTACGTTGTACTCATTCTTTGTTAAAACTGTTGACCCTATGCCCGTGAACACATCAAAAAGCGGACATTGCGCAACTAAAAGGGCTTCAGATCAGCCTGCTTTCTGTTGGGTTTTGCCCGCTTTATGCGGTAACAATCCTCGAATAGCCTAATTACTTACAGCGATCCGGGTTTAAGATACAGGAATCAGATCAAATTATAGTTGCTCACCATTGCTGGCAATTACGTTTTTGTACCAGTCAAATGAATCTTTCTTCGAACGTTTGAGTGTTCCGTTACCTTCGTCGTCCAAATCCACGTAGATGAAACCATAACGTTTGGACATTTCAGACGTGGACATGCTCACGAGGTCAATCGGGCCCCATGCTGTAAATCCAATCAGATCCACACCGTCTTTGATCGCTTCTTTCATTTGTTCGATGTGTTTCTTCAGGTAATCCACACGATAGGAGTCATGAATTGAACCGTCTTCTTCAACACGGTCATATGCACCCAGGCCATTTTCTACGATGAACAATGGTTTCTGGTAGCGATCCCAGAAGTTATTCAACGTTACGCGCAGACCGATCGGATCGATCTCCCAGCCCCAGTCGGAAGCTTCCAGATAAGGGTTTTTCACACCGCCAGTCAGGTTACCTGTTGTTTCTTCTTTGTCTGCGGATGCAGATTTGGTTACGGACATGTAGTAACTGAAGGAAATGAAATCAACGGTATTATTGAGCAAGATCTCATCATCGCCTGCTTCTTTCTGAATCACAATGTTGTTTTCTTCAAAATAACGAGCCATGTAGTTCGGGTATTGACCACGAGCATGCATATCCGTAAAGAAGAGGTTAATCTGATTCTCATGTTGCGCCAGACGAACATCTACCGGATTACAAGTCGCCGGGTACGTTTCCATACGAGCAAGCATACAGCCCACTTGGGAACCAGGAATAATCTCATGTGCAAGCTTGGTTACCAGTGCACTTGCTACAAATTGGTGATGCAGCGCTTGATATGTCGTTTGCAGTTGGTTGTCTACTTTATCGATCAGGATACCGCCGCCTGTGTACGGGCTAAACAGCATCACGTTGATTTCGTTAAACGTCAACCAGTATTTCACTTTATTTTTATAACGGTTGAACACAGTCTCTGCATATCTCACATAGTGCCCAATCAGTTCACGACCTGCCCAACCATTGTATTTCTGTGTCAGACCCAGCGGAGTTTCATAGTGAGACAAGGTTACCAGCGGTTCAATGCCGTATTTCAACAGTTCGTCGAAGACATCGTCATAGAATTTCAAGCCAGCTTCGTTCGGCTCTTGGTCGTAACCATTCGGGAAAATACGTGCCCAGTGAATGGACAAACGGAACACTTTGAAGCCCATTTCAGCAAATAATGCGATATCTTCTTTATAGTGATGATAGAAATCAATACCAAAACGTTTAGGGAAACGTTCTTCAATTTTGCCGGAAAGAATCTCTTCAATTCGTGTAGAGGAGATTTCCATGGCATGTCCGCCTGTACGCTTCTCTTTGGGAACATGCGCAATCATATCCGCAGTAGAGAGACCTTTGCCGTCCTTATCGAATGCACCTTCTAATTGGTTGGCAGCTGTAGCGCCTCCCCACAGGAAGTTTTCGGGGAATCCTTTTTTTGCCGTGGTCATAACGAACAACCTCTTTTCGAATTTTATTTGGGTTTTTCCCGAATACAGCGGCTGTATTTCAGGCCAAAAAACAAGAAAAACCTAAACTCAAGGTAAAATAGCTCGCAAAAAAAGAGCCTTCATTTCACCATCAGTTTAGGTTTTGCCTGTCTGCACAGTTACAATCCATCAAAAGATGTTATTGCGTATTCGGTTGTTTTTCTCTTGTAATGTAAGCGTAACATATCTTTTTTGCAAAATCAACTTTCCGCTTAATGCACTCGCTGACCACCTTTGGACGTTATCGAGGCATTCGCATAATTGCTGCTCTTAGGGCATTTGTATCCCCGCTTTCGAGGTAGCTGGCAGGACTTTCGTCTCCCAATGCAGGAACTTTCATGTCTATCCATCTTAGCGCATATTCACCCATTTCACATAATATAACCTTGCTAATATCTGCCGGAATCCCCCGCTGCTCTGCACATTCAGCCCATTTTGGTTCCACATGTAAATATGATTTTTCAAAGAGTTGCACAAATGAGTCCCAACTGCCTTGATTGAACTCCGCCAGATATAAATCTTTCATACTCATGTAAATTTCCTCCCTGAAATAGACATCGTAACCCCCAAGTCCTACGAAAAGCAATTCATCCTTAAGCCGCTTGAAACCGATTTTGAAAAAGGTAGACTTAATTTTAAATGTTTTTCGGGAAGATGGATAGCCAAGGAGGAACACAACAATGACTGAAGAAGCAAACACATCCGGTTGGGATGCCATTGATACAGCAGTTGGCAAGTTATATGGAGATCAGGAACCACTTCACTATGGTACAGCCATTCCTTATATGCTCGGTGGGCCTGATCCACTGAATGGAATTAGCGTATACAAAGTGGATGCCCCCATTCCTCACTGGCATTTCATTACATATGGTTTTTCAGAACTGTATGAGAAGGAATCGGACGATCTCGAGCATAGCGGTTATGGATTTGAAATGACGTTTCGGCTTACCCGGAGTGAGGGTGAGTCCACACCCCCGTCTTGGGCTCTGAATCTATTACAGAACGTTGGACGATACGTTTTTACTAGTGGGAACGTATTTCATGCGGGAGATTACATGGATGCAAATGGCCCTATCTGTCTCGGCTCAGATACGTTACTTACCGCACTATCTTTTATAGAAGATCCTGATCTGACAGCGATATCCACACCCAATGGAATGGTAAAATTCATTCAGATGGTGGGAATCACCGGTCTGGAACTCGAAACGATGCAAACATGGAATACCCGCGGCTTGTTAGCAGCCTTGGTTGAATTCATGCCAAAATACGTTACGGATCTCACGAGAAATTCATATTTGGATATCCCCTCAGTGATTCAGGCTGTTGAGCGCGGAATTGAAGAGGAAGGTTCCAGTACAGCATTTTTATTCATACAACAACTGGCCTGGACATCTCCACGCAAGAGAATACTGCAAAAAAGTGTACCCGCTGAACTCCAGATCGGAGCAAAACAGGCTCAAATTATCGGAAAAATACTACACAGCCGCTTTTCAAAAGGTGCTCCACTATCCTTAATCGGATCAGGAGTGAACATTACGTTTGAAGCCGGAAGGACACCCTCATTTTCTGAGGATGGCAACCAGATTACGGTGATCGTGAATGAACAAGCCGTAATGGATTTGTTAACCAACCTTCGCCCTGTCGAGCAAACATTTGAAATTGCTTCACTGCCCGGCATTCTCTTTCGAATTGCCCGCACTGAAATTACCGATCAGGATGGTCATGTGATCGAAACCATCGGTTGATCACAAGGAGGTAACCATATGTCAAGCACATCTTCCTTACGGAGGAGCTGGTCCAAGAACGAAATTTACGCTCCCGGTATGGCACATATTCAATATTTAACGAAAACCAATCTGGACAGAATTCGCAAAATTAATCATTTCCTGATTAACGCCTTCCAGCAGAGTCTCTCGGATATCAAAGAAAACCTATCCAGCACGTATCTCTTCCTGCTCACCGACGCGCATGGAGTTCTGCTTGCCATGGATCACAGCCCTGATTTGGAAAAGGTGGTGAAACAGTCACCCATCCGTCCGGGTATGATCTTTACAGCAAGAAGCTGTGGCGTCAATGCCATATCCGAATCAATGGACAAACAAGGGGCTGTTCAGCTGTCCCCTGAGCAGCATGAAAACCCGCTTTTTCAGAGCTGGCATTGCTACGCTGCACCTTTGTCTGTAGGTCTTCAACATGTTGGCTACCTAGACGTCTCCACCATTAATGCAGACATCCAGAGTGAGCTGATTGCAATCGCCAAGCTGATCCCGGCCCATATGCAAAATCGGTATCAATCTAACCTTGCCTCGTCGGTAACAGAGCAGCCATCGATTGAATTCACCAAGCGACAGTTAACCATTCTGAAAATGATCTCTAGCGGACTGACGGTTAAAGCAATTGCTTTGAAATTAAAAATAAAGGAATGCACCGTAAATCATCATAAAAAAGTGATTTTTAACAAATTAGGTGTACAATCCAGCACGGAAGCTGTTTCAATTGCCAGCCGTCTGTCTTATTTATAAAGGTACCCCTATAGATTCCTATAGGTGGTCAACACGAACATCTGTGCTAAGATTTTTAGGTACACATGAATTAGAGAGAGAAAAGAACACACACACATTTTCAGGAGGGTAATATGTCTAATCCAAAAAAAGCTTCATTGTTTGCCATGTTAATTATGATTCTGTTGGTTGCTGCAGCCTGCGGCGACAAAGCGGATAACAACGCCAAATCGAAGGAATCCACTGCAACAGAAACCACTGCCAGCACAGATACAGACACAGCCAAGACAGAAGATACGGAGAACACGGAGAGCTCCGAAGCATCCACTTCCGAGTCCAAGGAAACAGATAACTCCAAAGACGTTGAATTGGGAACTACGGAAAAAGGCTCTTACAACAATGACTATTTCGGTGTTTCGTTGAAATTCCCCGAAGCTTGGGAGTTCCAGGATGCCGCAGGCATGAACGAGCTGACTAACGCTTCCTCCGAAGTTATTGCTGGAGACGATGAAACGAAGAAAAAACAAATTGAACTATCTCAGGCCAAAACACTGAACCTGTTGATGGCTTCACAATATCCATTGGACGGAAGTCAAGTTGGCCCTTCCGCAATGGCGATTGCTGAAAAAGTAAGCCTGCTGCAAGGAATTCGCACCGGTAAAGATTATCTGAAAGCAACGAAGAAATTCATGGAGGACAGCCAGTTCCCTTATGAATACAAGGAATTCACAACCGAAACCATCGGTGGCAAAGAGATGGATCTGATGCAAATTACGATGGATGCGGGCAATGGTTCAACCATTACACAAGATTACTACAGCACCATTATTGAAGGTTATGCATTCAACTTCATCTTCACCTATTTGGATGATACTACAAAGGCTGAGATCGACAACATCAAGAAATCGGTTCAGTTCAAATAATACACTCACTGTCACAGTACCTACTGTGCATGAATAGAACCCCGCGCGATGACCTTCTACAGATCATTGCCGGGGTTCTTTTTCGAATAAAAATGAATGTTTCACCTTATCCGGAAATGGCCACCCAATGTCCCTCTTTTACTTCCACCCACCGGGACTGTTCCAGATTATAGCGATCTTCCACTTCCACCGTCTCTCTTGGGGCTTCGTTTACAGCATGACGTTTTTTCTTCGCTTCCACAGCCGGGTCCGGAACCGGAATAGCCGATAACAAGGCCTTTGTGTACGCATGCTGAGGGTTCGAATATAGTTCTTCACTTTCTGCTAACTCCACAATCTTCCCATTATACATGACAGCTACACGATCACTGATATGTTTAACCATGGACAAATCATGTGCAATGAACAGGTATGTCAGACCGAGTCGCTGCTGCAATTCTTCAAGCAGCTGTACGATCTGAGCCTGAATGGACACATCCAACGCAGACAAAGGCTCGTCACATACAATAAATTCAGGTTCCACGGCCAGCGCACGAGCGATTCCGATCCGCTGCCGTTGACCACCCGAAAATTCATGAGGGTATCGCTGGGCATGAGCCGGATCGAGACCCACCATCTCCAGCAATTCCTCCACACGTTTTTCCCGCTCAGCGGGGCTGCCGGCAAGATGGTGAATATCCAAGGCTTCCCCAATAATGTCCATAATTCTAAATTTCGGATTAAGCGAGGCATACGGATCCTGGAAAATAATTTGCATATGTCTCCTCATCGTTTTCATCTCTGAGGCAGAGAGGCGGTTGAGCGGCACTCCCTTAAACAGCACATCCCCACCTGTAGGTTCATGCAGTCGTAGAATCGCTCGGCCTGTAGTCGATTTCCCACTGCCTGATTCGCCTACGACCCCCAGTGTCTCCCCCTGGCGAATCTCGAAACTGATATCGTTCACAGCTTTTAAAGTGTTGCCTTTACCCAAATTAAAATGCTGTCTGAGGGACTTCACTTCCAGTAAAGGCTGATCATCTTTCAGATCGCGTGGCACCAACGAGACGAGTTTTGGCTTTTTCTTCTCATCCAGTCGAGGTAATGCATTCAACAGCCTGGACGTGTACGGATGCTTCGGATTTGCAAAAATCTCTGTAGTTGTGCCGGATTCCACAATCTGCCCGTCTTTCATGACCACGACCCGATCACACATGCCTGCCACTACTCCGAGATCATGGGTAATCAGAATAATAGAAGTTCCCAGCTGGGCCTGCATATCTTTCATCAAATTAAGGATTTGGGCCTGAATAGTAACATCAAGCGCAGTTGTAGGTTCATCCGCAATCAACAATTCAGGACGGCAAGCAAGAGCAATAGCGATCATCACCCGCTGACGCATACCTCCGGAGAATTCATGTGGGTACTGGTTGAAACGTATTTCACTCCGGGTAATACCAACGAGCTCCAGCATGGCAATCGCCTGCTTCTTCGCTTCTCCTCTGGAAAGCTTCTGATGTTTAATCAGACTTTCGGTGATTTGTTTTCCGATTTTTACGGTCGGATTAAGAGAGCTCATAGGGTCCTGAAAGATCATGCCGATGTCACGGCCACGGATACTCTCCATCTCTTTTTGCGTTTTATGGACCAGATCTACCCCTTTAAACAGGATCTCACCCTTTTTCATCTGCGAAGGAGGAGAGGCAAGCAGCCGCATAATGGAACGTGCCGTTACACTCTTTCCACTGCCGGACTCCCCTACGATGCCAAGTGTTTCCCCTTTCCGCACTTCAAAACTGACTTCTTTCACCGCCTGAAATTCACTCTCTCCGGAATGAAAAGAAACGGACAACTCATTTACTTTCAACAAAGGTTGCATGTGATCACCAGCCCTCATCCATATTTTCACATGTGCTCATATGTATACTCTTCCATACCTTGACAATTAAATAGACTCTAAATAATATATACTATATCAATCGGAATAATGCAATTTAAAATGAGATGAAAGGAGGCTCGCATGGTTTGAATCTTGCAAAAGGCAGCAAAATGTCACAGCTTGTTTACACCCTGGGATTTAATTATGGCAAAATGCTGCTTCATCCCTCCTATCGATATGTTCTATTTATTCTCGGACTGCCCGTTAATTTGGTTGTACTTCTGATCTGGCAATCCAGACGAAAAAGGGATGACTGGGCCGTGGTTCAACAAGCTGTTGAGCGCGATATGCTCTCCACTTCTTACCGGGATAAACTTCGAATGGACGTTGAAGAACAGTTGAGGCGTAAACACCGTTTCTTTCGGCAGCAAGTTAGTGAGGCAGAGTTTAAGCGTCAGACCGAGAAGTGGCTGGAGGAATCCGTTCAGAAGGAGTTAAAGGAACGAACGTTCAGCAAGCTTCAGGAACAGGGAAAACAGCGACTGACGATGGCTGATACATTCCAATCGATGATTGATAAACCTTGGTTCCTTGCGATATCAGTTATTCCGGGCTGTCTGATGTACGCCATGATGTTTTTGTATGGCAATCCTTATCTAAAGTACATATTCGAAAGAATTCTGATGACGGTATTCGTCATTCTGGGCGTAGCTACACTTGTATTCACCATCTTGTACCTGTCCCCATTCAATCCGGCGGCCAACATTCTCGGAGAGACAGCGACACAAGAACAGATTGCAGCTTTTAACCATGTCTATGGCCTGGATCAGCCCTATCTTGTCCAGCTCTGGAACAATATCAAGGGCATAGCGCTATTTGATCTCGGCAAGTCTTTTTCAGGGAATGAAGATGTCACGGCTACAATCGCCAGAAAGTTTCCAATCACGTTAACACTGGCCGTTATCTCCTTGCTGCTTGCCCTTGTCATTGCATTGCCAATCGGCATCATCTCGGCGATCAAGCCCAATTCACTGTTTGATTACACATTCATGTTTATTGCATTGATTGGATTATCGATTCCGAATTTCTGGCAAGGACTGATTTTCATCCTGAATTTTTCGATCAAGCTGCAGTGGCTTCCCGCTACCTTCAATCCACAGAACTGGCTATCTATTATTATGCCAACGATTGTACTGGGAACCGGATTAACCGCTGCGGTGGCCCGTATGACTCGGTCTTCCACACTGGAAGTTATTCATGAGGATTACGTGATGACTGCTCGTGCCAAAGGATTAAGTGAACGACAGGTTCTGCTGAAACATGCTGTGCGCAATGCGCTAATTCCAATCGTAACCGTTGTAGGTCTTCAATTCGGAGGCATGCTTGGCGGGGCGGCTGTAACGGAGAAAGTATTTAATATCAGCGGACTTGGCAGCTACATTGTGGATAAACAGTTTATCCCTGATATTCCGAGCATTATGGGCGGGGTCATATACACAGCGATTACAATCTCCATCATCAATGTTGTGGTAGATCTGTTGTACGCTTTTGTCGATCCCAGGGTTCGTTCCAAGATGAAACAATATTAAAGCAGGTGCACTATGACAAAATCGGGTTCACTTACACAAGAAATGAGTTTTCGGCTTAAGTCTTCACAGGAGTACAGTCAGGCAAGCTTCGCCTGGGTCACTTCCCTTCTCTTGTCAGTGTTACTGTTGTTCAACAGTTATGACTGGGGCCTTCAGGAGTTCAGACCATTTCTGCTGACTGCGCTCGGAATCTACCTATTTTTCACGCTAGTCCAGACTGTGCTGACGCTCCGGATTCGGAGAGACCTGATTCAGAAGGGGACAATCTCTGTCCTGACTCGCCGACTCGCTTGGGTCCAACTGTTGGGTATCATTTCAGGCAATATCTTTATCGTGACGGCCGCCTTTCATCTGATCAAGAAAACAAAGAGCATTGAGTATACATTTGCGGTGTATATGCTGCTGACCCAGCTGTTCGTTATTGGGGTCTCGGCACTCAATATGTTTAAACCATATGTTGCGGATACGTTTTTGCCAGCCATGACTGTGCTCATACTTGTGCTTGTCATTGATCTAGTGGTGCTGTTTATCGTATCCCGGTATACCTCAGCCTCGATCATCCCACGCTGGATGCTGGGCGTGAGTGTGATCCTGATTCTGACTTCGGTCACAGGGAATGTGTTTGCACTGCTGCTGGGTATTTCCATCATTGGACGAATCCGCAGACAGGGTAAACAAAAATCCAACTTCTGGAATGATCTGTGGGAGCGTCTTGCTCCGAATGTCACGGCAATGTCCGGTTTGTTTTTTATCATTTTCCTGTTCTCGATATCGATTTGCAGCTTCTTTACTTTTGATTACAGCATGGCTGTAGAAAATAACTACTCGGCCTTACTTCAGTCTCCATCGCTCGCTTATCCCTTGGGAACAGATGACTTTGGACGATGTTTATTTTCCCGGATTGTATTCGGTGCCCGTATATCATTAATCGTTGGCTTCATGTCAACCCTGATTCCGGTACTGATAGGCGGTATTCTCGGAGCCTTCTCGGGATTCTATGGAAGACACACGGACAATATCATCATGCGACTGCTGGATATTCTCTATGCCATTCCGGGTATTCTGCTCGCCATCGCCATCATTGCGGCGTTCGGGGCTAATACGGTCAATCTTATTCTCGCACTCAGCTTGGGCTCAATCCCAACTTATGCACGAACCATGAGAGCTAGTGTACTCTATGTATCTACATTTGAATTTGTTGAAGCTGCACGTGCACTGGGTTACAACAATCGCTCCATTATTTTCAAACATATTATTCCGAACTCGCTCGCACCCATGATTATCAAGTCTACACTTACGATTGGCGGAGCGGTCATTGCCACCAGCAGTCTGAGTTATTTGGGGCTCGGCGTGGAGCCGCATATTCCCGAGTGGGGCAACATTCTCAAGCTGGGCAGCACGTATCTGGAAACCCATTCGTATCTGGCCATCTATCCAGGTCTCGCGATCATTCTGCTCGTGCTCTCGTTCAACTTTCTGGGTGACGGACTGCGCGATGCGCTTGATCCGAAGCTGGAAAAGGCTTAACGCTTCTACAATATTCAACTCAATTTGAATTCCATTGATTATGAACTTATCTGGAGGTATTTTCATGAAAAAACGTATGCTGATAGCACTACTATTAACTTTTGTCCTTGTGGTCTCCGGTTGCAGTGTGAAGACCAAGACGGAATCCCAGTCAGAAACCGCACCGTCAGATACAACAGAAAACACGCAAAACCAAAAACCGGTAGACATCGAATTACTGGCTCAGAGCTCTTCTGAAAATGACGTGAACATTATCCGGGACCAACTCACCAAGAATGGCTTCAATGTTAAGCTGAACCTGCAGCCGGATTACGGCAGCTACAAATCCCAACAGGATGCCGGCAATTATGACATTGCACTGTCCAGTTGGACAACGGTAACCGGGAATCCGGATTACGCAGTTCGTTCACTCTTCAAGACAGGCGGAGATTACAGCATTCTGGCTGATGAAGAAATAGATAAGCTTATTGACCAGGCTGCTACCCAGACACCGGACGAATACAAGGATACGTATAAACAATTGGAGGACCGCTTGGTAACCGATCAAGCCTATATCGCTCCGCTGTACATTTCCCTGAAAAGTCAGGCTGTGAACAAAGACATTCTCAATGTAGACACCGTTCGCTTGTCCAAATCCCGCGCCATGGCATGGGAACCGATTGAATTCAAAGACAGCTCCAAAAATACAAAAGAACCATTAATTCTGACACAAACCGCTTCTGTCCTGACTTCCCTTGACCCGATCAAAGGAAATGACGGTTCCATCAACCAACTGAACACCAACATGTATGTACGTCTCGTTAACCTGACTGATGACGATCAACTTACACCAGAGGGCTCCCTCTCCCACAATTTCAGCATTGCTGAGGGGAACTCGGAGTATTACTTCATTCTCAGAGACGATATCAACTTTGCCAAGATTGATAATAAAAAAGCGGTAGATACGGGAGAACGTGTCGGTGCAGATGACGTCATCTTCTCTCTCGATCGCGCCAAAAACAAAGATTCCGTACCGGATCACCGGACGTACAGCCTGCACGAACATATCAAGGAAGCCGAGTTGGTAACCGATCTGGGCGCCTTGGAATCCGTTCAGCAATCCAGTGGCAGTGGTACGGTTAAAGAAGCATTGGAACAAGGGCTTGGCACCAAAATTACGGAACTGGTCACGGACAAAAACAAAGCCGATAACGCTGCCGGGAAGTATCAGGTTGTGAAACTCACAACCACGGAACCTTTCCCGCAAGTATTGAACTATCTGGCCCACCAATCTGCTGGCATTGTGTCCAAAAAGCAGGTTGAGAGCATCAATACGTATGATGTAGCTTCGTTTGACGTGAATAAAGACATTCCTTACGGCGATCAGAATACCGTGACTGAAGGTGCTGCGTACAACAACACCCTGTATGCCAGCGGCCCATATATCTTGGCATATAAAAATGATTACGAAGGTGTATTCTATCAGAATCCCGGCTACCGTAAAGGCTCCGAATATGCACCCAAAATCTCTCAGGTGAATGTTCGTTTCATCGCCGATGCTGACAGTGCGTTGTCTGCTCTTCGCAGCAGTGAAATCCACCTGTACTACGGAGTATCCGAAACAAAGTATGACATCATCAAAAATGACAGCAAATTGCAATTGCAGAGCATTCCGAGCAATGCGGTTTCCTATCTGTTGTTCAACACAGCCAATCGGGAAGTTGCCAAGAGCAGTGACCTGAGAAAATCCGTGCTCTATTCCATTAATCAGGATGACATTTTGCAGTTCTACAAAAACAACAAACTTAAGGCATACTCTACAGTAAGTCCACTCGTGCAGACCGGGAATGAATTGAAGTCTGATCCGGCAAAAGTGAAAGAATTTTTGAGCGCCTACCAGGCTTCCAAGTAACAACAAAGATAAACGGCTGTCAACTGGATCACTCCAAGATCCGGATGACAGCCGTTTTATTTTATAGAAAGAATATATTATGATGAGCAGTCTGCCTGGTACCTTCGCTGTACACCAGGCAACAGAGTGACGATCTGGATCCCCACTCCCCAGGCAAAATAGGCCAGATGGATGACAGATACATGCTGGATCCAGTATACCTGTATCATAATCCAGATGATCAGAGCAAATCCCGTATATAAGGAGAACGTCCATCCCCAGTATTTATTCGAGTAGAGATTCAGTTTCTCACCTATTTCCGAGTGAGTGCGACGAAGGAGTGAAATGGCAATGATCATCGGCATAACACCAAGAACCAACAATAGTATAATTCCCGGAATCAGAAAACTGCCAAACGGGGAATGCTCCAATAATGAATCCGGCATATTGACGAGTTTTCCCGAAGGATCGATAATGAGTGCTCCCCCTCCAACCATCGCACCAATGCCCAGTAACCCCTGCATCATAATGAGCGCCCACGATCTTTCAGGTACACATTCACGCTTCATTCCATCATCACTAGTCCTCATCCCTCACCCTCCAGACATGATACAGAGATTTACTGATCGTTCTATTCCATTTTCACATATGGAGAGGGCTGAATCCTGTGCTCTTTCTCACTAAAATCGCCCCAAAAAATTCGATAATGGTAAAACTTGATAAAAGAACGTACGTTCGGTATAATAGAGATATACTTAATGAGCGAGAGGCAGATATGGACGACAAATTTATTAAGGAACTACGCGAGATTAGTCGGGACGACAGACGAAGATCCGAATTTATGATCCAAGGCATGAAGGAAACACTGCAGGGAAGAAAAGAAGAAAGTATCTTCAAGCGTTGGGTTCGGCGTAAGAAGACAGAGAAAAAAATTTCACAACGATTCAATCAAGATCCCTCTTCGGATCAAAAGTAACCACATAAAAAGGAGGCGGATTACGCCTCCTTTATTATTTATATGAATGCCTATTCGTCTAGACGTTGTATGGATCAGGATACTTCTTCTTGTCCACATTATCTACCCTGGAGCAAGAAAATTGAATTATGCAAAATAAAAACAATACTCTATTTCGCACCAGCCCGGACCAAAATCTCTTCGATTTCCTTGAAGCCTTTATTCTTAGTATGAATGAGCGGTGACACTCCATCACGATCCGAAAGGTTTACGTCTGCTCCATGATCAATGAGTAAGTGAATTGTCTGCTGCTGTCTTTTATTACCATCGTTCAGAATGATCGCTTCCAGCAGTGCTGTCCATCCCAATTGATTAATATGGTCCACATTCACTGAAGTTTCGGTCAGCAGTTCTCGTACCACATCCACGTATCCATGTTCCGAAGCTGGAATCAGTGCAGTTCCTCCATATCGATTCGTTATCGCTGGATCGGCTCCCGCCTCAATCGTCAGCTTCAAAATATCCAAGTACCCTTCAGCGCCAGCGTACAAAAACGGGTTATTCTTCATATCATCCTGTACATTAACATCTGCACCCGCTCCAATCAACATTGTGGCTGATGCCAGATCATTGTTGTATGTTGCAATCATAACAGGAGTTCTTCCGCTCTGATCCTGAGCATTGATATTGGCGCCCTCTTGAATCCATTTTTCAATACTTTCGGTGTCTCTCCCCTCTGCTGCCTTCAACAACAGCTCATCCGGTGAATCCGATAACTTCTCCTCCACCTTCGAGTCGTTTCTCACTTCAGGCACGCAGCCCTGAACGACGAACATACTGCTTATTAGGATTATTATCATCAGCGACTTATTCATACTGCCTCCCTTACTACAGTGTCACTGTTACCGAAGAAGCGACACTCCAATCCCCAACTGGACTTATTGTATAGGTCGTGCCTGGGATTAACTTGTTATCATTAACAAGGTCGAATATGCCCGTGGCGCCTTTCCGACTTGAATATTTATATGTCGCTGTCAGAACGTCACCGTTAGGTGATGTTAATGTTACACTTCGACCTGAGAACAGTTCATCTCCAGGATCTTGCGCCAGCGTAACTTCAACTGAAGTTTCACTCACAGCTTGGGCACTCGCAACCTCCAACGAATCAAACGACCTTGCGGTGAATGAAGCGTTATTGATGTTCGCCCAGTCAGAAGAAACCGTATATGTCACACCGGATTGCAATGTTTGTCCTTCAGGCAAACGGAACTTCGGTTCTTGTTTGCCATCTGTCGATTGCGTGAACGGAACATATTTGGCAACGATTGGCTCGCCACCTTCTGGCGTAATCACGACTTGTCTTGCCTGCATGGAGGAGATAATTTGATACGTTTTGCCTCCTGCTTGTTCTTGGTCATTCAACACAAACGCATTAGCCCCTCGACCACCGCTGTAAGCTGAAATGATATAGCCATAATCCACTACACCGTTCTCTTGCAGTGCTTCAATCTCGAACGTATCATTCGTTATTTGACTAGCCGTCGTCATGTTTAGTTTCGTGCCACTGCCTTCAAAGGAACCAGCATCGTGGCCTTTATAAGTGAGACTGTATACTTCACCTGCATGTTGAACGGACGTTGGAACGATGTAGGTTGCGATGGACCTTGTTTTCAGACGAGGCATGTTGGTCAATGTCAACCCACCACTGAGCGCAAAATCGGTTTGTGCCTTAGCAAATACTTCATCCGCTGCTGTCAGAGGCTTGTCGAACGTCACAATTAACGTAATGGCATTGAGCGATCTAACGCTCTGTATTTGAGCCTGCTCCGAAGGAATAGCCTGGTGGGCCGTGTGCAACAGTACCGCTGCTTCCCCGCGTGTGGTCGAACCGTTCTCGGAATAGAACGTGCTCATCCAATGGTGGACGGATTTCACGTCACGCTGCATCGCTTTGGATACGACCTGTTCGAGTTCTGCATCCGTCACTTGACTGTGTGGATTGAATTGTCCGTTATTCGCCTGCATGATACCAAGTTCAACGAGCTTTGATGCATACGGTGCATACCACGCGTCAGGATTAACGTCCGTTAATTCAACGCTTTCTCCTTTCTTCTCCTCCAGATTAAACGTTTTGAATACCAGTGATGCTAATTCTGCGCGGGTAATGGCTCTATGTTCACCCATGGATTGATCGGCATAACCGTTCATGATCCCCAAGCTGTTCAGTTCCTTGATGGCGACCTCAATCTGCTGGTTGGTAAGCTGTGTCGCTGTAGCTGCAACGTTAGTAACGTATGTAGCTGCATGTACGTAATTGGTAGTTAGCGGGAATACTGCTGTGCCTAATGCAGTTATCGTTAAAAATGTAGCCATTTTTCGGGTTATAGGATTCATATTTGAATTCCTCCTCTATAAGTTGAAGTTGCCTGTATCTATAGAATAGAGGACAAAAAGAAACTCCCAAGGACAAAAATATTAACAAACTATAAACTCAATCTAATTTTTCTCGAAACTTATACGGTGAACCGGTAACCCGCACCCCAGACAGTCTCAATATATTCGGGATTTTTGGGATCTGCCTCCAGCTTCCCACGCAGTTTACGAATATGGACGGTAACCGTCGCAATATCTCCGCTGGAATCCATGCTCCAGATCCGCTCGAACAGATCGGATTTGCTGAATACACGGTTCGGATGACTCGCAAGAAATACGAGTAGATCGAATTCCTTCGTTGTAATTGCTACCTCTTCGCCATTAGCAAAAACGCGGCGCGCTCCCTTATCGATATGAAGCCCACGAATGTGGATTTCATCTTGTTCGGCTGGTTTGCTTTTGCCAAGCAGTCTCTCATATCGGGTCAAATGAGCTTTCGCTCTTGCAACCAACTCACTTGGGCTGAACGGCTTCGTAATAAAATCATCAACACCCAAATTGAACGTTCTAATCTTATCGATCTCCTCCTTCTTCGCGGAGACGACAAGGATCGGCACCTCTTTCACCTCACGAATTCGCCTGCAACATTCAAAGCCATCCAGTCCCGGAAGCATCAGATCAACAATAATTAGATTGTAACTCCCCTCCAGAGCAAGCTTTAGCCCTTCATCTCCGTTATGGCAGAGCTCTACAGAAAACCCGTTGAGTTCGAAATAGTCCCGTTCCAATTCGGCAATCGTTGTTTCGTCCTCAATAATCAAAATGTTTGTCATTACCGGAAAGCTCCTCCTCTTCATTCAACCGTTTTAGTTTGATATAAATGACCGTGCCGTCATTGGGTTTACTTTTCGCCCAGATAAAGCCTCCGTGTCCATCAATGATTTGGCGGGCAATCGCCAGTCCCAATCCACTTCCGCCTGTTGAGGAATTGCGAGATTGCTCTGCCCGATAAAAGCGTTCAAATATATAAGGCAGCGCCTCTTCCGGTATTCCTCTGCCATTATCCTTAAAGGCTATCGTAGTCCATTCGTCATCTGCTTCAAGTGTAATCCCGAATCGTTTTTGTTCATTCTCCATATATTTGAGGGCATTATCCACTACATTGACAACGGTGCGTTTTAATTTATCCAGATCTACAGATGCCATGACCGGTCCAGATGCCCGATTATCCCAATCCAAAGCCACCCCTTTGTCCTCCAGATCGTATCTGAGCTCTTCAATGCTGTCTTCCAGGAAATCAACAAGGTCTACCACTTTAAACAGGAAAGGTTCCTGATTCAAGTCGAGCTTTGAATACAGAAACAGTTCATCCACCAGCTTATCCATGCTAACTGCTTTGGAGTGAATGATATTGACGTATGTCTCCATTTTTTCCGGAGTGTTGGCCACTCCGTCACGAATCCCCTCAATATAACCTTTAATATTGGTGATCGGTGTGCGAAGGTCATGCGAAATATTGGAGATGAGCTCTCTGCGATTCGCTTCGTCTTGCTGTCGCAACTCATTGGAGCGCTGCAATTGAGTCCGCATGCTCTCGAACGCTTCGCTGAGTTGTCCAACTTCATCATTGGAGCTAAGTTGAAGCTTGAAGGACAGATTCCCATCTTTAATATGTTCGGCTGAGCTCCGCAGTTGATTCAATGGCTTAATAAAGCTGCGAGTGATCCAGCGGAATAAGAGCAGGTTCGCGATAATGAGAACGCCGATGAGCAGAAGTGACATTACAGGTAGCAGCTTGCGAGTAAGCTCTGCAAATGGGCTTCTCTCACGAATAACGAAGATACTTCCTCTTTCTCCATCTGAATATTGAAAATCAAATTTCGCATATGCATAGAATCGCTCACTAATATTAAAGGTGCTGCGAATCTGATAATTGTTGAGATCATAGGCAGGCAGTGCTTGTCTCAGTTCCGGCTGATTGAAGGTCAACGATTCGAATATCTGGCTATTCTCTCGTCTGACGTATAGCCCAGACTTCTCGGCTCGAAGCTTCATGTCGTACTCGCGCAGCAAAACCTTGTTCTGCAGCTCGTCCGGATCATTTTTGGCCAGAAACTTCATCTCTTGAAAGATCGATTCTCCCTGTTCCGTGAGTGGATTCACCTGATAATGTACTTTGTAAATATCGCGAAAACCCTGCAGATCGCCTGTTGCAGCAATCGTATACAGACTAGCCGTAAGCAGGATGAACAGCAGACTTATGACGAGCATACCCGTGAAGGACAGCAACATTTTTATTCGAATGGACATGGTATCCCCTTCTTAATCATGCTATTGGGTTAGTTAGTGCACATGTTAACACAAGATTGATCCAAATGCCCATAGGAGTATTCCATATCAGCAGTTCTAGCTGAACAGAAGAAAAACCCACGGTCGTAGAAATGACCTGGGTTTCTCAACAATCAGAGGAGGAATACACCTCCCTAGTTATTTACTTATGCGAATCATTCGGAAAGAACTGTGTGTGAGTCCTTTGCATTATACCTATGTTCAACTTTGTTTTACGGTAAAATGGCAAACGAGCGTACTGGAAAGCCGGACGCCTTTTCGGCCTTAGGTACGATATTGAAGATCACCGCACCTTTGGCTGGTACCTGATCCAGATTCGTTAACAGCTCTACCTGATATGTATCCTGAGCAAGTACATAATACTCTGCCAGAAGTGCTCCGTTCTTTTGATAGTCTACAGCTGAATCGGTGTCGAAGGTCTCATGGCCGATCGCCTGTATTTTTCTTTCCTCGAATAAAAACATTAGCGCACTGACTGACCATCCGGGTGCATGACTGTGTCCCTCTGCATCCTTGTTGTCGAATGCTTCGTGACTGGGCCAGCGTTTGCTCCAATCAGTACGTAGTGCTACAAAGCTGCCAGCTTCAATAACGCCATGCTCTTTTTCAAACTCAAGAATATGCTCTACATCCAGCGTGAAATCCGGATTGCTCTCTACAGCCACAGATTGATCAATGACCACCAGCGGTAGCACAAGCTCCTTCAACCCCAGTTCATCGAGATACCGGGTATCCCGCACAAAGTGAATTGGCGCATCAAGATGCGTACCATATTGACCGGGAAACCTGAAACTCTGGGCAAAGAAACCTTGATCGTGATTAAACAACGTATCGAATGCTGCAGCATCAAAAGCTGAGAAATGCGGAGATTCCGGTCCAAACGTATGGGTCAGATCCACCCACTTCTTTTCTTTTAATAATTGAATCGCTTGAATGAGCTCATTGGACATCCGAATCACCTCATACATAGAATGGAATAAATTGTTACTATTATATCTTATTCCACTCCTTGCGAACATATCGAAATGTCAGCTATTTGATAGAATTCATTAACTCGAAGAAGTATTTCGCTTCATGAGTCTGATATAGATTGAACCACGAATCTAAAGTCTCCGGTGTAAATACATCTAGTACCTTCAATACATGCATCGCAAATTCCAACGGAGCTATACCCGATGCAGTAACTAAATTGCCATCCGTTACGGCCGGTACCATTTCATAGTATTTTTCTCCAATGTAATGAGGACAAATCATTTTCAAATATTCCAGATCGTTGCTTGTATGCCTTCTGGAGTCTAGCAATCCCACCCTCGCAAGTCCAACGGTTGCACCACATATTGCCGCAACAACATGACCTTTTTCCAAAGATGTCGAAGCTTTTTTCAATATAGGCTCGTGAATGGATTCCATCCAAGTATTCCCGCCTGGAAGAATCAATACATCCGTACTTTCTAACTTACACTCATCAACTGAAATGCGAGGTAATATTTCCAATCCCCCCATGGTAGTCACCGGACTTTTATCAACGCCAACAGCAACCACCTCTATCGCCGCCAGCCCTTTCTTAAAATACCTTCCCGAGTTTAGTTCAGCAATTAAATAACCTACCTCCCAGTCTGACATCGTATCAAATACATAAAGATATGCTTTTTTTGTATGCATAGTGCACTTCCCTTCTAGTGGATACCCCTATTATAAAAAAACTTCACTGACATCTTCCGTCAGTAAAGTTTTTTTGAATTTGAAATATTCAGCGGTAATTCTCATCTATTCTACTCGAATGACCAGTTTCCCGCGTGTGTGATGGGTTTCGCTTTTTTCGTGCGCTTCACGCAGCCCTTGTTCACTTAAGGCGTATGTCTCATCAATGATAGGTCTCAGCTTGCCCTCAGCAGCGAGCTCAGCCAACTGATCGAGTTGGTCCCCTTTGGGTTCCATCATGAACACGTTGGCCGTTACACCAGCTTCCTTAGCCAGCGTTTCATCCGGCTGTTCCACAAGCGATACCAGATGTCCACCGGCCTTCAATACCTTGAAGCTATCACGCTGAATGTCGCCACCCATCGTGTCCAGCACGACATCATACCCGGAGAGAATCTCCGAGAAGTCTTCTTTTAAATAATTGATAAAATGGTCCACTCCCAGCGAACGAAGCAATTCCTCATTCGATTCACTCGCCGTGGAAGCCACTTCAGCGCCAAGATATTTGGCAATCTGAATAGCAAAGGTTCCTACACCACCTGCTCCGGCGTGAATGAGAACCTTCTGCCCTTTGGCAAGCCGTCCATGGTCAACAAGTGCCTGCCAGGCCGTCATGGCGGCTAGAGGTATGGCAGCTGCTTCCTCAAAGCTCAGATTTTCCGGGATACGGGCAATGATGTCCGCATCCACGGCCACATATTCTGCATAGGTCCCGAAATGACGAGGACGGGCAAATACGCGATCTCCCGCTCTGAACCTTGCCACATTCGAACCCGCTTCAGTCACCGTACCGGCAACATCCCCGCCCAATATTAGTGGGAAAGAATCCGCTGCCTCTTTCATATGGCCTTGTCTGACTTTAAAATCCACCGGGTTCACAGAAGTAGCATGAATGCGGATTAGCACCTGATTCACTCCACATGCCGGCTTGGGCATTTCCTTTTCCTTCAATTGTTCTGCTCCGCCGAACTTTTCAATCACAATTGCTTTCATTAGAGATCCCAGCCTTTCCATAGCATTATCGTTATACTCTCCTTCTTCATTACCCTTCCCGGACGTTCATTTGACCTATATTCATGAATTCGCAGCAGGTTTGGGTTCACAAGCCCGATTAGGAATCGTGATATAATGTAGAACAGTTGAACCTAAATAACTGAACAAGCGAGGTAGAAATGTGGAAATTGAAGTAAGTACGTTACATGCATTTTCGGATAAGCCTTTAGGCGGAAATCCCGCAGGAGTTGTTTTACAAGCAGGACACTTGTCCGACTCCCAGATGCAGGAGATTGCCAGACAAGTTGGATTCTCAGAGACCGCGTTTGTTATGCCATCGGACCAGGCTGATTTCAAAGTTCGTTACTTCACCCCTAGTGATGAAGTTGATCTATGCGGACATGCAACGATTGCCTTATTTTATTTAATGAAAGCACAGCATATCGTTGATGTAGGTGTATACACGCTGGAGACGTTAGCCGGAATACTTGAAGTAGATGTCCAGAACAATGGTGAAGTCTATCTGTCTCAGACGCTTCCGGAGTTTGGAGAGATCGTTGACCGACAAGGCATTGCAGATTCTCTGGGTATTTCCACACATGATTTACATGCTGAGTTACCAGTACAGATCGTATCTACCGGATTGCGCGATATCTTGATTGCGGTTAACCATGTTGATGTTCTGTCAAAAATCATTCCTGATTTTAAGCTTATCGCTGAAATTAGCAAAGCTAACCATGTCGTAGGTTATCACGTATTTGCACTCGAACCAGATAAAGAGCTCACTCTGGCAGAATGCCGGAATTTTGCTCCCCTTTACGATATCCCGGAAGAGAGCGCAACTGGTACATCTAACGGTGCTTTACTCTGTTATTTGCATAAATACAACCAACTATCAGATTCCCACGATACAACCTATACGATTAGACAAGGATACACCATGAACCGCCCCTCGGAGATTCGTGCCAGATTAACGCTGGGCATTTCCAATGAAATCACAAAGATTCAAGTGGGTGGGGTCGCGGTTCATATAGAGAACATTCGAATCCAACTTTCATGAATCCCCGATAAAATAAACGCCACACTAAGGAGAGAATTTACTCCAAGCAGTGTGGCGTGTACGGTTTAGCAGTGGATTAGGATTCAATACGTGCTTGCATCTGTGTATTAACCTACGCTGTAAAGGCGTGGCAAACAGATGCACAATTCATCCCGTCTCTTTCCCCCTCATTCTTTTCCTCAAGCGAGCGTATTGACTGTAGATCCAAGGTGATTCTTTCGTCAGGATCGGACCAAGCACTGCCAGAATCAACACATATAACACGGCAAAAGACTGAATGGATGCCATCAGGCCTCCTGCCTTGCCGATGTTCGCCATAATGATAGAGAACTCTCCACGGGATACGAGCGTGAATCCCACATTGAGAGAAGCCTTGGGAGTCATCCCAGAGAGTCTGCCAGCGATCATGCCCGCACCATAGTTGCTGGCAATGGTCAGAATAACGGCAATCACGGTCATTCCAACGGCCCCGCCAAGGGTCGAGGGTTCAATAGTCAGGCCAAAGCTGAAAAAGAAGATGGCCCCAAAGAAATCTTTGAACGGCATAATCTGATGCTCAATTCGGCTGGCATGTCTGGATTCCCCCAGAACAAGCCCCATCATCAGAGCTCCAATCGCCTCGGCTACATGCAACGTTTCCGAGAAACCTGCCACCAAAAAGAGCAGCGTCATAACCGTAAGCAGAAATAACTCCGATGACTTGATGTTGAGTGCCTTATCAATATATTTGATGCATTTCCTGCCTATGATCAGAAATAGCACAATAAAGAGCAGCGCAGACAGGGATACGAGCAAGACGCTGAGGAATGAGGTAGCCCCACTAAGTACAAGCCCCGTCAGAATCGATATATGGATGGCGATGAATAGATCATCAAACATAATCATGCCCATAATAATCTCCGTCTCCGGGTTCGCCGTGCGCTTCAGATCCACGAGTACTTTAGCCACAATAGCTGTGGAAGAACTCGTCATAATACCACAGACAACTAATGTTTCTTTGAGTGGCAGTTCCATGAACCATCCCAGCAGCAGACCGGAAGCAAAGTTAAGGCCAACGTAGAACATACCTCCGGTTAAAATGGCTTTGCCTGACTTCATCAGGCGGGAGACCGAAAATTCCAATCCCAGATAAAAGAGCAAAAACAGGATACCCAGCCTGCCCATAAATTCAATAAATTCCGAGCTTTCGATAAAACGCAAATCCACAATGCCGATCTGTGGTGCATGCGGTCCAACAGCCATACCAATCAGAATATAGAAAGGAATGACCGAAAATCGTAATCTTGCAGATATTAGCCCCGTAAGTGTAATCAGCGCAACGGCAATTCCCACTTCGAATATGAGCATATCCATAGGCTAGAGCCGTCCATTGGATAACAACTGTTTTAACAGTTTGATCTGATCCCGTTCACCAGCGACAACAACCGTAGCCCCCGCGGTAAAGATATAGTCCGGACCTGGATTAAACTGCTTCGTCCTGTTCTTCTCCACCACAGCCAGAATAACTGCTCCTGTTGCCTGGCGAATATTCAGTTCTCCGATCGTTCTTCCTATGCTCTCTGAATGCGGCTCAATACGGAGCCACTCAATTAACAGTCCCTCCAGCATAACTTCACGCTCATCCTGAAAGGTTGGTTTGTACGTCATGCCACCGACAATAGCAGCAACCGCACGTGCCTCATCATCATCCAGTGTGACCAGTGACACCATATCTCCCAGTTCTTCAGGTGAATCGCCTGATTCCATGTGAAACAGGTCACGTCGCTCGTCATTATGGATGACAATGACCAGATGCTCACCGCTTCGTGTGTGCAGCCAATACTTGCGTCCAATTCCCGGCAAATCCGTCTCTTTAAAGTGCATGATCTGCACCCCCAGTGGACATCCGATTCAAGGACTCTTTGTTTAACGTAATATCCGTAATGCGTACTCGCATGGAGCCAGCCGGTATATTAATCGACCTCACTTCTCCCTTGAGCCCAAGCAATAATTGCCGCCCCACAGGGGAGAGGAATGAAATTTGTCCCGCATCCGGGTCCGCGTCATCTGGCATAACAATGGTGAATGAATCAGATGTATGGAAGTCAACGTACTCAAAACGGATCAAACTACCGATAAGTACCACCGATTCCAGAGCTTCATCCGAACCAAGGAGCAGCTTCTCCACACACGTCGTATAGTTCGCGAGCAACCGTTCCATCTGCGAACGTTCCGGGTCACGCACGTCAAAATAGGCGTCGAGAAATGTTCTTTTCTCTTCACCGAATATAATGAGCTGGTTCACCAGCATTTCTCTGCAATTTTGAAAGGAGGTCCTATGGTTCATAATAAATCTCACCTCCTATACAAGCCCTGTTCTCCATGTTGATTCGCATGTTTTTCTTCATCATGTTGTTCTCCTCCTTCATATAGATAAAAAAACCACGGATACCGCGGCCTTACTACCATCTTACCAAAACAAATTTTTTAATCCAGCTATTCTGTTAACTTTGCGTTGTATAATGATAAAAAGGGCGTCAATCCGGCTTCCAAACTTAACCTTTACATCATATGACAGATCCATAGAAGATTTTAATAACGTCATAAAAAACATTTTATGGGTTTTCATCTCGTATTTTTATTTTGTTTCCTGTATATTTAACTACAAACTTTTATGCAATTTATACAAATAGCCATCCCAAGACTTTAACACAATAAAGGAGTGCATTGAAAAAGTGTCGACTATAACTAAAGATTCAACTCAAGTAACTGCCGCAGAGTATGTTCATTCCGTTTACGAATCGGTTATCGCCAGAAATCCACAGGAAAGTGAATTCCATCAGGCTGTCAAAGAGATCCTGGACTCGCTTATTCCTGTCATTGCAGCTCACCCGAAATATCGGGAGAATGGCTTGCTTGAACAGCTTGTTGAGCCAGAACGTGTCATTACGTTCCGCGTGCCTTGGGTAGATGATCAAGGCAAGGTACAAGTAAACCGTGGATTCCGTGTTCAGTTCAACAGCGCTATTGGGCCTTACAAAGGTGGACTTCGTTTCCATCCTTCCGTTTATTCGGGAATCGTTAAATTCCTTGGGTTCGAACAAATTTTCAAAAATGCCCTGACTGGCCTGCCAATCGGCGGTGGTAAAGGTGGTTCCGACTTCGATCCAAAAGGAAAATCGGATCTGGAAGTCATGCGTTTCACTCAAAGCTTCATGACTGAGCTGTACAAATATATCGGTTCCGATGCGGACGTACCTGCCGGCGACATCGGTGTAGGTGCACGGGAAATCGGTTATATGTTCGGACAGTACAAACGCATCAGCGGTGGACATGAAGCTGGCGTACTCACAGGTAAAGGCTTGCTGTACGGAGGAAGTCTTGCACGTAAGGAAGCTACAGGATTCGGATGCGTGTACTTTGTGAAAGAGATGTTGGCATCCAAAGGACTGAGCTTCAAGGACAGCACGGTGGTTGTCTCCGGTTCGGGTAATGTATCCATCTATGCCATTCAGAAGGCTCAGGAGCTTGGAGCTCATGTTGTGGCGTGTAGTGACTCCGGTGGTTACATCTATGATGCTCAAGGAATCAATCTAGATACCGTAAAAAGATTAAAAGAGGTTGATCGCCTGCGGATCAGCGAATATGTCAAAGAGCATCCACATGCCGTGTATACCGAAGGCTGTGAAGGCATCTGGTCTATCCCTTGTGATATCGCGCTGCCTTGTGCAACGCAAAACGAAATCGACGAACAGGCTGCTGCATTGCTTGTTCAAGGCGGAGTTAAAGCGATCGGTGAAGGAGCGAACATGCCTTCCACTCTGGCTGCGATTGACGTTTTCCACAAAGAAGGCGTTCTGTTTGGACCAGCCAAAGCGGCTAATGCTGGCGGAGTTGCCGTGTCCGCACTTGAAATGTCGCAGAACAGCATGCGGTTGTCCTGGTCATTTGAAGAAGTGGACGCCAAGCTGCATGACATTATGTCTAACATCTACACTAGCTGTGTTCAGGCAGCGGATGAGTACGGCTGTGCAGGTAACCTGCTTGCCGGAGCGAACATCGCTGGCTTCCTGAAAGTGGCAGACGCCATGCTTGCGCAAGGTATAGTCTAATTGTGTTACTGTTGCTAACTAAATAAATAAACCGCCTTCCATCACGGGAGGCGGTTATTTTACATTCCTAATGTCATTTATGGAGTTAATCCGTTATCAGGATCGCCATATGATCCATATTCGAATTGATCGAAATCCAGTGTAATGGTAAAGTTGTACTGACCTTAAAATAGCATTCTTTTTAATAAAAGGAAGTGTACAAATGACTAACCAAGCATTCAGTAGCAATCAGGCTACTCTGCATTTAAGCGCAGACTGCGAGCAATGTTTTGGGCTATGCTGTGTCGCCTTGCCGTATGGCAAATCCTCAGACTTTGCTTTTGATAAATCCAGTGGCACCCCCTGTTCCAATCTCCGTACCGATAACCGTTGTGGCATCCATACACAGCTGCGACAGAAAGGGTTCAAGGGCTGCACAGTCTACGATTGTTTCGGGGCTGGTCAGAAACTATCACAGATTACATATGCGGGCAAGGATTGGCGTAATCATCCGGAATCAGCTGCTGAGATGTTCGATTGCTTGCCTGTCATGAAGCAGCTTCATGAAATGATGAGCTATATCAATGAAATGCTACAACCGCCGGAAACATCATCCATCCATGCCGCGTTGAAGGACGTATATCGGGAAACGGAACGACTGACCGAACTGAAGCCATCTGCCATATTACGTCTCGATATTCCCGCACATCGGGCGGTGGTGAACGAACTGCTTGTACAGGCCAGCGAGATGGTGCGGGCAAAGGTCCCAACTTCGGATAAGGGTCCTTCCAAATCGAAGACCAAAAAGCGCACCGGAAGAGACTTTCTGGGTGCCAATCTAAAAGGAGCTGACCTTCGGGGAGCGAGCTTCAGAGGTGCATTAATGATAGCGGCTGATTTACGAAACGCAGATATGAGAAAGACCGATCTAATTGGGGCTGACTTGCGGGATGCGAATCTGGGTGGAGCGGATCTGAGAGGCAGCATCTTTCTGACGCAATCCCAGCTCAACTCGGCAAAAGGCAGTGCAGATACCAAGTTGCCGGATCATTTAAACATTCCCTCACACTGGCTGTAGGGAAGACTGTCCCCACATGAGTTACGAGTATGAATGACTATGAACAGCTCATGGATAAGTACTAATTCGTTTGTGCAACAAATAGCTCGTCCCTCTTTTTAGAAGGACGAGCTATTTGTGTTGTATTACATTTTAGATATAAATAATCAGGACTTACAACTGCGGTAATGAATTAACGGACTACAGCAAGTCGCGGCGAAGGTCCTCAGCCGATTTAGGAGACAGGTGACCGAGTGGGATATCAAATACCGTCTTAGCCCCTTTGTGTCCTTCCAGACTCAAACGTTGTGCGGCTCTTGCATAAGCCACCAGTACACTTGCGGTAAATTCAGGATTGCTGTCGAGCTTCAGACCAAATTCAATAATTTGTTTCTGGCCTGCGCCTGTAACTCCACTACGAATGACAAACCCACCGTGCGGCATGCCTTCATGTTCAGCCTTCAATTGCTCTTCAGTAATGAACGTCACCGTTGTATCGTAATCCGAGAAATAGTTCGGCATGGATACAATCGTTTCACGAATTTCGTCCTGATTTGCACCAGCTTCTGCAACTACATAGCATTGACGCAGATGCTTCTCACGTGTGGTCAATTCTGGGGTCTCCCCAGCACGAATGCTGTTGATTACTTCTTCAACAGGTACAGTGTATTGCACACCAGCCTTAACGCCAGGAACACGACGGATGGCATCGGAGTGACCTTGGCTTACTCCTTTACCCCAGAACGTGTACTCTTTACCTTCTGGCAGGATCGATTGGGCAAGCAGACGGTTCATTGAGAACAAGCCTGGGTCCCAACCTGTGGAAATGACGCTCACGTGGCCACCTTGCTCTGCCGCGGCGTTAACTTCTTTATAGAATTCAGGGATTTTGGCATGTGTATCGAAGCTATCCACCGTATTGAACAATTTTGCAATTGCAGGTGTTTGCTCCGGAAGATCGGTTGCCGAACCTCCACACAGAATCATCACATCAATTTTGCCTATGTATTGCTCAGCAGCAGAGATGTGCTCGAAACGAACCTCCGTACCTTCTGCAACCATCTGCTCCGGGTTACGACGTGTAAATACAGCAACAAGCTCCATATCCGGGTTTTGAGTAATAGCTTTCTCTACACCTTTGCCCAGATTTCCGTAACCTACGATACCAACTTTGACCATGTTCAATCCTCTCCTGTCTTCATCTATAGTTGCCTACTTTATCTAGTATAATGATATAACATAACATGTAAATTGTCAGGTTTCCAGTTTGAAATAAAAATACCTTGCATGCAGAGCAGCAAGGACTGATATATTCCTTTTATTCTACTCACGTCCAACCGAATGGATAAAAGGTATGGCATCCACGGAAGAAGTAGCAAACAAGACGGAAACAGACAACACCGTTAGAGACAACAGACAACTTGCCAGGAGTAAGGAAAGGAATCTTGATGCGGTTCTGATCTTTTTCATCCATCCTACCTCCTCATCCTGTTTGCTATATTTTGGCTGGATTATGTTCTTCATAGTTCACCGGACCGCTTCACCAACTCCAAAATTTCACTAGCGACAATATCCGGCTGACTGTTATGAATATCGTGTTTGGCGTGTGCCACAGTGACCTGTGTTCCTTGACTGGACCATGAAGCAAAATCGGCTTGATCTGCCTGCCATGCCCGGCTGCCTTCGCTTGGTTTCTCTGAACCGGCCGTCAGAATGGTTAACGGGAAGGAGAATTCCTTTTTATGCTCCAGGATATGGGCTGCGTTCTTCTTGGAGTTACGCATCTCTCCAATCACGTTGTCATTGTAAGCATGCTTGAGTGTGGATATGGTTGCTGCCTTTCTCATTGACTCCGTAACGAGATCCGGGTTAACGACCAAAGATTCCGTTATCCGATCCGAATGCAGCAATGTACGCACAATTCCTGTTTTCACCAGAAGACGGGCTGAATCGAAATACCAATCCGATTGCTCCATAGCCACAGTGCTGTAATATTCGGGACTTCCTCCATCAATCATGACCATGCCAGCTACCTCATCGGGGTACATTTGTGCGAATCGCACGGTCTCCAGCGATCCGAGAGAATGACCTACCATGATATATGGCGGACGTTGGCCGGATACTCGCAGCAATTGATGGATCTCCTCCGTAATGGTATCGATATCACGTGGCCGATCCATATAATCGCTATACCCGTAACCGAACCGATCATACACCGCAATTTTCACCTGGGATTTCAACTTGTTATATAGCGGGCTGAAATCAACATATGGATTGGGCGTACCCCAGCCTGAAGCGAGAACAACTGTCGCATTTCCTCTTCCCGTTGTATAGAGATGCATGTTACGTCCGCTCACCTCATACATCTTGCCTGGTGCAGTATAAGATTTCATGTCCTGTGTCGACTGATACGCCTCGTACGCGGTTCCTGCCAGCAGCAGAAGTCCTGTTGCCAGCATCAGGCCACCCAGCCCCTTCAAACCTCTCCGTAACCCCTTCTTCATCGTTCTCTACCCCTTACCCGAATCATCTTCTATATGTATTCTTCAATCTTACCCAAGTACGGATGGAAACGGAACGATCCCGGGTCCAGTTCTTTCCCCAACCTAAGTCTAGTTCCACCCCCTACCCGCAGGATGAAAAATACCATTGAGACCTGTACCAAAGGGAAGATACTCATATAGACAACGTAAAATAACCGCAAATTCCCGATAACGGAAACCTGCGGTTTGGATGATATTCATTTTGTAAAAAGGCAAATACACCCTCTGCACTCTACATTTGCAACGTGAGGCCCACCGGGCAATGATCACTGCCCATGACATGGCAATCAATATGCGCCTCTGACACCTTCGGAGCCAGCTGATTGGACACCAGAAAATAATCGATCCGCCATCCAACATTACGCTCTCTTACCTTGGGCATGTACGACCACCAACTGTACACATCCGTTCGATCCGGGTACAAATGGCGGAAGCTATCCACATATCCGGCAGCCAGCAGGTCGGTCATCTTGCCTCGCTCTTCCAGCGTGAATCCCGAGTTGCCCAGATTCGGCTTCGGATTCTTCAGGTCGATCTCCTGATGGGCTACATTCAGGTCACCACATACGATAACCGGCTTGGTCTGCTCCAATTGCAGCACGTACCCTCTGAACCGATCCTCCCATTCCAAACGGTAAGGAAGTCTGGTCAGATCCCGCTTCGCATTGGGGGTATATACGTTGATTAGATAGAAATGATCAAACTCCAGCGTAATCATTCGGCCTTCCGGTTCGTTATCTTCCTCGATCCCATACCAGACAGATAGCGGCTTGATCCGGGTAAATACGGCTGTGCCGGAGTATCCTTTTTTGACAGCATAATTCCAGTATTGATATATGTCTTCTCCCAGATCCATTTCGATCTGTCCTGCCTGCAGCTTGGTCTCCTGCACACAGAAAATATCGGCCTGACTCTCGTTATAATAATCCATGAATCCTTTGGTAACACATGCCCGCAATCCATTTACATTCCAGGACACCAGCTTCATATCCTCATCTCCTCACATCTCCCCAATATAGCATGGGCGAATTCGGAAGGACAAGCTGAGGTGTGACGATATCCAAACAGAATGAGCGCTGCCTAAGCCCTATGCTCACTGAAACAACCAGGTTAATGCTTCGGGCAGATGCTTGGCAAAAAACAAAAGATCATGCGTCCCGCCCTCTTCCTCCACGTAATTCAGCCGCTCGGCAGGATAGCCCTGGGCCAAAATCATGCGACACGCAGAACGTGTATTTTCCAGCATTTGTGCTTGGGCATTAGCCTTGTACACACCTTCCAGACTCCCAACGTACATATACAACTTCAACCCGCGGCGTTCAGCCCAGGAATAGTCACTCATATAATCGAGGAATCCTTCATACCACATAGAGGCCGATAACGCCCCAACCTTTCCAAAGATATGAGGGAATTCCATCGCCGCAAACAGAGAGATCAGCCCACCGAGCGAACAGCCAAGTATACCTGTATTCTCTGAATCTGCAAGAGTACGGTAAGACGAGTCCACATACGGTTTTAGCTGCTCAGTTATCGCCTTCAGATATATGCTTCCCTGACCGCCAAAGGCCGAAAAGGATGCATGCAGCGCTGATACAGGCCATGGCGTGTAGTCATCGTTGCGATTATGAGGTTCAATACCGACCAAAATCAATTCAGGCAGTTTTCCGGAGCGAAAAGAATGATCCAGCAGATTGCTGCAGGCTTTGGCTACCGCACCTCCATCCTGAATATAAACGACCGGGTAATGACGATCTCCCTTTGTGTAAGATGGCGGAAGCAGCAGATGGAGCGTCCAGCCATTAACCGACTCCTGTACCCATTTACTCATGTATGGAACCCTTCCCTCCTGTTTCAAATCTGGCTTGTTACATCCGGTTTTTGAGCAGTAAAAAGATGAAATAAGGAACTCCAATAATGGAGATAACGATGCCCACAGGCAGTTCAGCCGGGGCAAATACCGTTTTGCCAATCAAATCACCTACAACAACCATTGCCATGCCAACCAACCCGGATATCGGAATGACCCGTTTATGGTGAAGCCCCACCAGCCGCCGTGCAATATGAGGAGCGATTAATCCAACAAATCCGATACTCCCGGATACCGCAACGCAGGCACTGACGAGTCCCACGCTGCCCAGCAACAATATCTTTCTCTCCCGATGAACATCCACACCGAGTCCCATGCTGCTTGCCTCCTGCAGCTGCATTACATCCAGCACACGGGATTTGGCCCAAAGCAAAGGAATCAGCAGAACCAGCCATGGAATCATCGCCGATATGTATCGCCAGTTGGCATTATAAATGCTGCCTGTCAGCCAGACGGTAGCCATCTCAAAATCGGACGGGTTCATCTTTAGGGAAAGATAAAGCGTAATTGCACTAAAACCTGAACCGATGGCAATCCCGACCAGAATAAGCCTTTGGGAATCCAACTGACCACGCTCCTGTGCAAACCACAAGATGAGAATAACTGCCGTTAATCCACCTACCAGGCCAAACAGCGGCATCGCCATAATGGACAACCATCCTGTACCCGTTATGGACCCGTGAAACAGAAGCATAAAGAGCACCATTGCTGTTCCGGCACCTGCGTTAATACCCAGCATGCCGGGGTCAGCCAGCGGATTGCGCGCGATGCCCTGAATAACAGCTCCGGCAATCCCGAGTCCCAGGCCAAGTAGTAATGCAATGACAATACGCGGCAGCCTGAAATCAAAAATAACGAGATCATGCTCATGGACAGGGTCCAGCCGCAATAACGTTTTGACGACATCCATCACCGATATGTCAAACGCACCGTTAGTCAAACTGATATAAACGGCTGTTGCAATGATTATTGAACTTATGAAAATGACGGCCCATAATCTTCCCCGCTGCGGTTCAGGCATGTTTTCCCCCTCCTTTGGTTTTGATCAGATAAAGGAAGAAGGGAACGCCAAATAATGCGGTGACGACTCCAATTGGTGTTTCAAACGGAGAGTTAATGAAACGACTCAAGATGTCACACCAGGCCAAAAAGAACCCGCCCAGCAGAGCGGAGCACGGAATAATCCAGCGGTAATCTACCCCGAAGAGAAATCGGGTAATATGCGGAACCAACAAACCGACAAAAGCGATTTTGCCCGCCAAAGCCACAGATATTCCAGTCAGGATAACTACACTCAGTATCGATAAAGCCTTAACCCATCCGGTACGCTGCCCCAGGCTTGTTGCCACATCATCGCCCATCGACAGAATGGTAATAGACTTGGAAAGAATGATGGCTAACGCCAGTCCCACCACAGCAAATGGAATAATCAGCTTGATCATGCCCGGGTCCATCTGATGCAATCTGGCGTTATACCAGAAACTGATCGTTTGAGACACCTGATAATAGGTAGCCACTGCCTGAGATACACCACCGAGGAATGTACCAATAATCGTGCCCAGAATGGCAAGCCGAACAGGCGACATGCCGCCTGGCAGTAACCAGGCTATGAAAAATACCAGTCCTGCTCCAAGTGCCGATCCCGCCAAAGAGTAAAATATCAGACCAAGAGATGACGTATTAGGCATAAATACCATACATAAGGTGATGACCACTACCGATCCATCGGATACCCCCATAATGGAAGGGGATGCAAGATAGTTTCTTGTCATCCCCTGCATGAGCGCACCTGACACCGCCAGAAAAGCCCCGATTAATAGAGCACCAATAACACGCGGGAGCCGGGATGACACAATGATCTGGTGATCGATGCTGTCTGTGTCAAAATGGAAAATGGCTGCCGTTATGGTCGAAACGTCAATGCTTTTGGCTCCGTACATGACGGACGCCAAAATGGTAACTGCAATGAACAGAGGTGCTGCTGCGAACAGCACCACCGGATTCAATCTTCTTTTTTGCATAGGAGTATACACGCCTTGCTCTAATTATTTGGATAACTGCTCAACTGCTGCTTTCAGGAATTCAATACGACTCCAGGCTGGACCACCTTCAGCCAATGGATCAATGACATTAACAAAAGCATGATTTTCCTTCAGCGCAGTTGTCTTCTGGATAATCGGGTTGTTCTGCAGATCTGTCAGGGCATTCGGGGTGTCAGAGTTCTCGGATGTCTCAAATTGTACAAACACATAATCCGGGTTCATCTCTGCAAACTTCTCCACCGAAAGTGCTTCCTGTGCTTTGGCTGCCTGAATCTCGGCCGGAACCTGGAATCCAAGGTCTCCATACAGAATCGGATTCACAAAGACAGACTCAGGATACACATACATTTGTCCGTTACGAATACGCACTGCCAGTACTTTTTTGTTTTCCAGTTTGTCTCCTAATTCAGCCTGGGCAGTAGTCAGAGCAGCCTTATACTGTTCAATTTCCTGTTTGGCCTGTTCCTGCTTGCCTGTCAGCTCAGCCAGCAGATTCAGGTTCGACTCCCAATCCGTAGCAATATGAGACACCTGAATAAATGGCGCAATTTTGCTTAACTGCTCAGCCACTTCAGGCTTAAACTTGGTAGAACCCAAGATAATATCCGGTTTCAGGGACAAAATGGTCTCAAAGTTAGGCTCAATCTTCTGCCCAATGGACTCAGCTTGATCCGTGATAGAAGCATACATCTCCGGGAATTCGCCGCCAAAAGTAATAGCCCCTACCGGATGTACATCAAGAACCAGCGCATCCTCCATCGCTTCCATGGAACCAGTAATAACAATACGGTTAACTTCTGTTGGGACTGTGTACTCTTTATCTAAGTATTTAATGGTTCGTGTGCCTTCAGCTGCCTCAGCTGTATCCGTTTCATTGGTCGACGCCTCGGTTCCGGTCGAAGCTGAATTCTCCGCATTCCCTGACGCGTCCTCTTTATTACCGCACGCTCCCAATACTGCGAGCATACATATCATTACCAACCATAACCCCAATTTCTTTTTCATCTCTGGTGATCCCCCTTCAATTTCGATTATTGTAATTGAGAATAATAATCATTATTGAATGATAAACAAGAATGACGGACAGAACCATGGACTCTGTCCTGAATCTCTATGGATTTTTCACCGATAGCGATCCATCAGATCGTCCAGGATGCGCTCATTGGCGAGGGGCGAGTTCTCAAGCCAGGGATCAGCCGGGATGATGAACAACCGGTTATTCTGAACGGATTTTATATTTTGCCATAAGGAGGTTTTCTGCACATCCTCCCAGAAGGATAACGTCTCACTCTCCTGACATACCATCAGAAATATCCAATCGGTCTGCATTTCATCCAGCTGTTCCAGCGTAATCGGCTCGTTATATATTTCCCCTTCTTCACTGATATGGGCTGGTTTGACTGCCAAATCTCCATATAACACTTCCAACATGGAAGGTGAACAATAACGTGTAAACTGATGTTTTAACAAACGGACAACGACTACCTTCTCGTTGCCAAGCTTTTGCTGCATCATCGTTTTGACCTGTTCCGCCTTATGATCATAAGTTTCCAGCCAACTCTTGGCATCCTGCTGTGTCCCCAGATGTTCAGCCAGAATCTGAAGCTGTGATCGCCAGTTGTGATCGGAAACCGTGAGGTAATGAACCGGCGCAATACCTTCAAGCTGTGCTTTCTCCTCAGGTCGCAAGTGGTCGTAACTGATAATCAGGTCGGGCTGATGCTCCTGCAGAGCCTGAATTTTGGATTGCCATTCCATGTCAATCCGATAGGCACTAAGATGTACAGGGATGTCCTTGCCATACATTCGATAATAATACGATGTCCATTTCGGGTGCAGCGGTGCCGCATAGGGAATCATGTTCAGGGCCAGCAAATGTCCTGTAATCGCAATGTGATAAGCGGCGATTTTACGGCGGCGGCTGTTCATATATACCGAAGGGGATATTCCCATCGCTTTTTTAAATTTGCGACTGAAGTAAAATTCGTCCTGATATCCAACCTGATGAGCAATATCCCGCAGACGCATTTCAGTACCGGCCATCAGTTGTTTTGCCCGGTTAATGCGGAGTGAAGAAATATAATCAGTTGTACTCATTCCATATCTTCGCTTGAACAGGTCCACATAATATTTCGGACTCAGCCCGGCCATGCCTGCCAGATATTCCACGGTTAGATTCTCATTGGAATGCTCATCGATATAATCTTTGGTACGCTGGATCATCATTTGGGAATCTTCCTTGAGCGGAGGTGATGCTTCTGTAAGGCTTGCGAGCAATTGGAGAAACTGCACATGTGCCTGAAATTGCCCCATGGCCCTGCCACTATGCCACAGGTTGTGTATTTCTTCACACATAAATGAGAGCTGAACAGTGGGTGACACTGCCAGCTCCTTGCCAGATCTGAACATCAGGGTATCTTTAACCACATGCAAGGTGTCAGGATCATCATGCAGCTCTTGATAAAGGTCAAACCGCATGATCGTTACTTCGGCTCCTTCATCTCCGAAAGAAGTCAGTCCAAAAGTGGATTCGGGTACACAGGAATATACTCCTTGTGCATGGATATGGATAGACCCCCGATCCAGTGTCAGTAAGGCTTCACCACCTGTGACCATGACAAGCACATAAGACGAGGTATGCTGCTGGGGAATGTTCCAGTCTGAAGTGGATTTCATTTTCTCCATGTCACGCAATTTTATAGTCAATCTGTCGAGTGCATACGTGGAATCCACCTCTTGATTAGGGTATAAGTTAGGGGAAATCATCTATTTATAGGCCTCCATTTGATAACCATTCTCAATAACTATCTTCAGTATATCAAATTTTCGGAGGCCCCCGCATCTACTAGTTCTTTCATGATGGTGCTCAACCCGTTCAATCTCTGGATGCAAATCGCAGTGCCCTGCTGATCAACACAGGCAATACAGAGATGTGACCTTCATCTTCGAAACAGATAAAATCAGCACGGACTCCAATTGCATCGGCATGGTTCAACCATTCGCTAAATGCTCGGGAACGTTCAATCACCCCGCTGGGATGACTCCCCTCCAGTTCTCCTGCTGCAAGTAAAACGTGAATTTCCATACGATTATCCAGCATACGGGAAGCAAACGTCTCTTGCTGCCGGGCGATCCAGGCCGAGTTCCAATGAAGAGACGGACTACCTGCAATGTAATTTCGGTATGTTCCCGGACGTTCCAGTAACAACTGCAAAACAAATAAGCCGCCCAGCGAGTGCCCCACAACGGATTGTCTGCTCCGATCAATGGCATAGCGTCGTTCAATGTCCGGCTTCAGTTGTTCCTCGATAAACAGGGTGAATCCTTCAGCGCCGCCATGCTCCGGCCAAGTTGCTCCATCCGGTCTCCGGGGTAATTCCCCTTCGGGAACCGGCATCATAAAATCATAGTGCCTGTCCGGTGGAAAGGCTTCCCGGGCTTTATACCCCACGCCAACAATAACTGCCGGAACAACCCCGGTCTTCTCCGGGCGTAAAGATTGTATACGCATGGCCTCAACCATCGTACCAAACACCGCATTGGCATCCAGCAGATAGATCACGGGATATCCGGATGCTGGCGGGGCGCTCTCCGGCACCCAAACTCTGATCTCGTACTCTCTTTCGGTCTGTTCTGCACGTATGTGGTAAAAAGCTGTTCCCGGCAAAGTTACCTCCGGTTCTGTTCCGTCATGTCTCATCACTTGTTTCAATGAAGTATTCCTCCTGGTTGCTACGGCTTTAATCTCCGATTATATCCAAGGTCGGTCCGGCCTTCCATGGACGAATCACCCATTTCCATATGGAAAATGCACCGCTTCATTGCATACAAGGCTTTTTCATTTTTATGTAATAGAACAAACCGGCCCCCTTGACGGGGTAACCGGCTTTGTTTGTATTGTAGTGTTCTGTTCTGTTTTTCTATAAAACATGTCCGACGCTTTAATGTTATTTGAGACCTGTTGTAGCAATGCCACGAATGATCTGCTTCTGAAAGCACAGAAAGAGAACGATCAATGGCAGAACCGAAAGTGTTGCTCCAGTCATAATCTGCACCCAGTTGCTGCTGTCCTTGGCCTCGCTGGAGAAGAAAGCCATCCCAACCGGAATCGTAAACATCTCTTCACTCTGCGTAATAATGAGCGGCCAGATGAATGAATTCCAACTGCCCAGGAATGTCAGAATACAGAGGGTGGCAAACGCTGGCCTAACCAGCGGAACAGCGATCCGAAGGAAAATGCCCCATTCTCCCATGCCATCAATTCGTGCTGCGTCCAATAATTCCGAAGGAAGGGATTCCATGAATTGCTTCATCAGAAAAATGCCAAACCCGGATATTAAACCCGGAAACAGAATCCCCCAGTAGGTATCCATGCCGTTAAAACTGCTGGATACAAGATACCATGGAATAATTAGCATTTCAGTCGGCACCATTAATGTACTCAGAATGAGTACAAAGATAACCTGTTTCCCCCAGAACGAAAATTTGGCGAGAATATATCCCGTAATGGAATCAAATACGCAGACGCTCACGGTGGCAATGACGGCCACATATAGGCTGTTCAACATCCAACGGGGAAATGGGGTTCCCTGAAAAATAGCCGCATAATTGTCCCATGTGAACATGGAAGGGATAAGGCTCAGAGAGTAGATTTCATCCAGCGTCTTGAACGACGTCGATATCATCCATAGAAACGGAAACACCATCAAACCAAGTCCGAGTGTAAGTAAAACATAACTGATCAGTGACCCGGAACGTTTCCAGCGGAGTGTCGTTCGGGTATCAGCCAATGCGGCAGATCTGCTCATGCTTGAAGAGCACCGTCCTTTCCTTTTACTCCTGTTGAAAACGGCTGCCCAGCACTTTAAGCTGAATCAGTGTCAGCATGAATATGATGGCAAACAGAATAACAGTCGCTGCCGAGGCCAAGCCCATATCAAAACTTTTGAAAGCCAGATTGTATATATGAAGCACGACAGATATGGTGGAGTCCAACGGTCCGCCGCCAGTCATATTCAGCACCTGAGTGAAGGATTGCAGAAACCCGATGCTTGCCATGACGACAGATAGAAGCATGACTGGGTTCAACAGAGGGATCGTAATATGCACAAAGCGCTGCCAACCCGTGGCTCCGTCTATCGCAGCCGCTTCATAATACAATTTGGGGATGTTTTGTAGACCCGCCAGGAAAATGAGCATCTGAAATCCGATATTCTGCCATACCATCACCGCAATAATCCAGAAGATGGCCTGTGAGGGCGAATACAGGAAAGATTGCGGACCAAGGCCCAACTCAATAAATAGAGCATTTACAATCCCGTTCTTCATCAGCAGCCACCGGAATATCCAGCTTACCGCCACTACACTGGTTACATACGGAATAAAGTAGGCTGTCCTGAATAATCCGCGCAGCTTCACCACTTGCTGGAGAAGAAGAGCCACGATTAATCCGGCAATCAACTGTGCAGGTACACCAACAACGACATAGATTCCTGTGTTCACCAGCGATTTGAGAAATAGAGAGTCACTTAGCAACGTCGCATAATTATCAAAGCCCACAAAGGGTTTATCCGGTGACAGCATGCCCCATTCGCGAAAGCTCACGTTAAAGGAATACAGAATTGGTAAGATGCGGATGACTACAAAATAGAGCAGCGGAATCAACAAACCGCCATAAATGAATACCCGCTGTTTATGTCTGTAATTGAGTCTTCCAATTCCCGATCTGAACCATAAACGCCGTTTCGGCCGCGAAGGGATCACCCCGGTAGTCCTCATAGCAGCGCAGCCTCCTTGAATGAGAACTTATTTTTTCTTATCCTGTTTCGTCCAGTAGTCGTCATAGAGCTTCTGGGTTTTGCTCACCAGATCATTGAAAGCCTGCTCTTCCGGCACATGATTAAGCAGTACCTCATCCACAGCATTAACAAACAATGTTCGCTCCTGCGTTTCATCAATGAAGAAATGGGCGTTGGCATCGTTTAGTTGGGAGATGAACGGACCAAGCAGCGGGTCATTCACATACTTATCCTGAAGAGCCACTTCTTTCTGTGCGGGAAGTTCACCGACCTTCTCCACCCATTGTTCCTGAACACCCTTGCTGATCAAAAACTGTAAAAAGGCCGTAGCTGCTTCCAACTTCTCTCCGGTAACATTGGCTGGAATCGCATTGGCCCAGAATGAAGCCTGTGTGGATTTTCCTTTATAACCGGGCAGCGGTGCGACAGCAAAATTCAAATCGGGAGCGTCTTTTTTGATAGATCCCAATCGATATGAACCATCCACGTTAATTGCGGCATGGCCCGTTTTGAATGCATTGGCATCATCAGTGTAAAAGCCGTTAATTCCTACCTTATGCACGGTTGCAAAATCAACCAGATACTTGAATGCTTCAAGCCCTGCAGGGGTATCATTCCACAGGATTTTCCGACGATCCTCGCTCGTATCTTTGCCTCCCGCTTGATATAACAATCCGTCTCGGAACCAGTGATGAAGCTGGGAACCCGGTTCCCACGCGAAACCCTCTGTCACCAACTGCCCATTTTTGTCCGTTTCCGTTAATGCCTTGGCATCCGAAACAAGCTCTTCCCAAGTCGTCGGCGGTTTATCGGGATCAAGTCCAGCCTTGGTGAACAAGTCCTTGTTATAAAATAACCCCAGCGTTCTCACGCCTGTAGGCAGAGCATAATAGCTTCCATTTAATTTCGCTGTATCCACAAAAGGGAAAAATGCCTCGGCGATGCCCGGAAAACTGCTTTCAGGCAACGGCTGTAAATAACCGGATTGCACATATTTGGGCAGCCAGCCGTAATACAGATTGATGACATCCGGTCCTTTTCCGGCAGGAACCAGTGTAGCTACCTTTTGATTGTACTGGTCGTACGGAAAATTGGTTTGTTTGACTTTGATGTTGGGATGTTCAGTCTCAAATTCCTGGATTAAGGTATTGATCAGTTCAACCTTGGCTGGAAATTCGTACTGCCAGTACTCAATCGTGATGGGCTCCGTCTGATCACCCGAAGCTGCAATAGCTGCCGAACCGGACTCTTCGGATGGCTTGGTTGAACAAGCTGTAATGCTCAATAAGAGTAAACCTGCAATCAAAAATCGCAGGGTCTTGCTTGGCCTGAATGAAAAATAACCGGATTCCGTCAAGTGAAGCCACTCTCCCCTCTTTTTCCAACAAAAGTGTTATAACTTCTTTAATTCATTGACTGACTTACGCGTTGGTGGAACCGACGGCTTTGCCAACAGGCAGTTTCAACAAACGTCTTGCGTTATTTCCGAAGATGAGTTCGATGTCCGCTTCAGGGAAGCGAAGTTCACGGCATACACGCACCTGATCCTGCAAATAACGATAAGGATAACCACGCGGAAAGCCGCTCGCATCCGTTCCAAAGATAATTCGCTCCGGACCCAACAGCTCGTAGGTTTTTCGAAACAATATCTCCAAATTCAGCTCGTATGGCATCCAACGTACCCACTGATTGGAACCCGATGTGTCGATGTACACATTAGGGCAGCTCCAACTTAGATGCAGAAGCTCCTGGAAATACCCTGCGCCAAAATGAGGGATGATGAATGGAATATCTGGATAGGCACGGGCCGTGTTAAAGATGGCAAGCGGATTGATGTTGGGATGATGAACGATGCCTCCGGCATGACCAAGCATGCCAAAATGAATCAGGACAGGCAGGCGGCGCTCTGCAAGAAATGCCCACACCGGATCAAGCGAAGGGGAGTCAAAGGGAATCTGGGTGAGGGGACCAAACAACTTATATCCTCGCAATCCGAGCTCATCGACCGCTCGACGCAGCTCGGTGGATGCATCTTCATTTTCAATGGGATGATAGGCGAATCCGGTAAACCGATCCGGGTATATGGATATTTGTTCAGCCAAGTTGTCATTATCCAGAGCCGTCAGAAAGTTAAGTCCGGCAATATTGTATTTGTCCAATTCATCTACCCACCGTTCGATTAACGGCCGCGCCGCTTCCTCTCCCCGCTCCTCCACCGCTGGGAAATCCCAGGTTAGTCGCATTCGTTCACTGCGTTCCTTGCCATATCGAGTCACCAATTCATGGTTTTTATATGAGGAAAGCAAAAGTTTATAAGGCAGATGGGCATGGATATCAAAAACTCGAAAGTCGGGATTGGCGAACATTGATTTTGCTCCTTCCGTTAAGATCTGTTAAGCCAGCCGTTTAGAATTAAATCCAGATTCGCATCTACGGAACGGAGTTTATTGGCGGTGTCGAAACTCCATTGTTCCTGTGCGTTAAGACGTAATGCTTGGGCCTCCAATGCTCTCGCAACTTCCTCCGAATTGGGTCCACCACGCACATGCCGAATGTGTACAAAATGCTCAGGGGATATTGCTTGCTCTAATTGCTCAAAGGTTAGGGCAAGCGGTTTGGCGGCAATTTCCTGCACCGCTGTATTCACAACATCCCAGTTCAATCCCGAAATGGAAGTACCGGATTCAGTCAGCTGTGTTACAATGCCGCTTACGATGGAATGAGCTTGTCGAAACGATAATCCTTCTGTGCGGACCAACGTATCTGCAAGTTCGGTAACCGTGGCAAAGCTATGTTCTGCCCGCTCCCGCAGCAATGACACATTGACCTTAAGGGTATCCATCACTTCGGACAGCAAGCGATATACGGATTCAAGCGTATTCAGACTTCTCCATACATAGGGCTGCATATCATCTTCGGTATCTACAATGTCACCAAAGGGCGTGTTATGCATCATGTTAAGCGCAGTTGCTGCATCCCCTTTGGCACTTAAAAGGAGTGAACGGGCGTGTTCAATCGATACCGGATTCCGTTTTTGCGGCATGATGGAACTAACCTGAACGTAAGGGGCAGCTACAATTAATGCACCATATTCCTGTGTGCACCATAACAGCAGATCCTGAACGAAACGCCCCAGATTGATAGCTGCCAGTTGGGCTACAGAGGCGGCTTCACCTGCATAATCTGCACCGCTGACGGCATCATAGGCATTCTCAATAACGCCATCAAAGCCAAGCAGTTCTGCGGTCCGGTCTCGACAGACTGGAAATCCAGAAGTGGTGAGAGCAGCCGCACCAAGACTGCAGCGATTGCAGCCTGTATAGGCCGATCTCAATCGATTAAGATCCCGTTCAAGGGAATCGCTAACGGCACAGATGTAGTGGGCAAGTGTTGTCGGCTGGGCTTGTTGGGTGTGCGTGTGAGCAATCATGAGGGTATCGATATGACGTAATGCAAATTCTCTTAGGCTTCGGTGTAATGACAACCCTGAGGAAATCGTTGAGTTCAGCTTCTCCCTCAGCACCATACGATAAATGGCGATTCCCATATCGTTTCTGCTTCTGGCTAAATGCAGATTCCCGACAGAGGGTCGCCAAGCTTCTCTAGTTCAACTTCGACTTGGTAGAACAAATCTTCAACGTGGAAGGAATATTCGCTACTTCGGAGCCCATTTACATCCAGACTCTGTATAGCGGAAGCGATGTGGCACGCCTCTTGCTCCGAAATGATGTGTTGTTCACGGAGCATAATCAGATGTGCTTTGTTTACGGCCATCATGGGATTCAGCAGATGCTGTGTGGCCTGGTTATAGGCGGGTTCAAGTACAATTTCGGCATAGGTTTGACTGGGAAAACCAGACGTTTGTGTTGGATTCGTTGACGTTGACTTCACCTTCCTTGTTCTTCATCTGAATACAGAGATCTGAAATACCGACTAATCAGGTCGGAATTTTTAGTTCAAAACTCTACCACTATTTTGGTATACATACAACTTTATCCTTAATCAAAATTTTCTATTGTCGTATCGGCTTTCTCTATAACCTGTTCTATTGACTGCCGTAGATTTGAAGATTAGATTATCCTGTATAAGATTGGTCTCTGAAAAATAAGCGGAAGGAGGGATGGTTATATCACATTCCTATGATGTCATTATCGTTGGAGCCGGATCGATGGGCATGAGTGCAGGTTATTATCTTGCACACAGTGGATTGAAAACATTGCTAATTGATGCCTTTGATCCTCCGCATACGGAAGGCAGCCACCACGGAGAACCACGGCTTATCCGCCACGTGTATAGCGGGGGACCTGACTATATAGCGATGGCACTTCTGGCTCAGGAACTGTGGGAAGAACTGGAGGATACTACCGGGGCCAAATTGCTTGTACCTTCGGGCGTCTTGAATATAGTTGACCCCGATATCCATTCTTTTCATAATCGTTTAACCCATGCTGACGATGCGGAGATTCGGTATGAAACCTTGCGCGCAGCCGAAATCATGAAACGCTGGCCAGGCATTGAAATCCCCGAACATTATGAGGGAATGTATGAGCCTGATGCAGGATATTTGTTCAGTGAACGCTGCGTGCTCGCCTTCCGTCAGGCAGCCGAAGCATCGGGTGCTACTCTCTTAACGCATACACGTGTTGAACATATCGAGTGCAGCGCAGATTCTGTTGGAGTCATCACATCTGCTGGTGAGACGTATTATGCGAACCAGGTCATTCTCAGTGCCGGAGCATGGTTTCAGACGCTGAAACCGTTCGTGAACCTCCCCATTCGAGCTGTACGCAAAACCGTGGGATGGTTCGATGCACCGGAGGCATTGTTCGCCGAGGATCACTTTCCCGGTTTTACGCTGGCTGGAAAAGAAGGAGGATATTATGGATTTCCGAGCATTGGCGGTTCGGGTCTGAAGATTGGGCGTCACGATACGGGGCAGGAGTGGACACCAGGCGGTACACTGGCTTCATTTGGCTCTGATGAAACGGATGAGGGTGATCTGCGGAGATTGCTTGAACTTCGGATGCCTCTGGCATCGGGAAAGCTGAAACGTGGTGCGGTATGCAAATACGAGTTCACACCGGATGAAGATTTTATTATCGACCGTCACCCTGCCCATAACCATGTATGGCTGGCAGGTGGATTTTCCGGTCATGGCTTCAAATTCGCAAGTGCAGTGGGCAAAATATTGTCTGACTTGGTGCAAACAGGGCATACAGATCAGGATATTGGACGATTTGCCCTTTCCCGATTTGGTAGCCATATATCAGGGTGAACTTCTTTCTTGAACCGTGCTGTGTGGTATAGCGCACCATGTTTCAAGAAAGGAGTACAACTAACCAAGTCTAATCCAGATAAACAGGCCGCACAGTCATTTCTAATTCACTTTAACCAAGCTCCATTGCTGATTGGCCCCACCATTGTCTGCCCATTGAATGGTCGAGGCACCTGCGGTTGTGGAACTCTGGTTGATATCAACGGTTAAGCCGCTATTGCGGTTTACGAGCACAAGATATCCTCCGACATCCACCGGTAACCATTGTTGATTGTTGCCCCCGTTATCCTGCCACTGAATCAAGGCTGCTCCTCCTTGAGTAGAGCTCTGATTCACATCCAGCAGCAGACCACTGCCTACGTTACGGATCTTATAATAACCGTTGCACCCCCGGCAGTAGAGGCTCCATTCACATCCAAAGCATGACCACTGTTCCGATTGATCAGCTTATAGATCGCCCCGGATTCATATCCTGTGCTGCCATTATACGTCGCGCCGGATATGACATAGGTCGTAACCGAACCCGCTTTGGCGGTCGCTGTAAACTTTTTATTCTGAATGTTGATGTTGGTCAACTGCTGCAACTTCTCCGTAGAGGAGGTCCGGTGTACTTGAGCAGACTATCCAACACTTGTAAACTGACTCAAATCATACGTCACCGCTGTATCACTCGAATCCGAATTGGTAGTCACCAGTATCACTTATCGATTGGGTGATCCACCAAAGTTGTAATTTTCATCGGATTCAGCCTGCTTTCCCTTCTATTTCGCACCTTTGTTCCATATATTAGATTGTAAGCGAATTCATAAGGTGATTAGAGGAGTGTGAACGACGTTATGATCATTCAGGTCAGTCCGCTGGCAGAATCAAGACTTAACGCGATGCTGGGAGATCGGCCGGGCTATTTCAAGCTGTTTTATGACACCGATGGATGCGGATGTGATGGTACTGCTGTGCTTCTGATCGTTAACGAGCCGGACAGTGATGACATTCGGATTGAATCCGATTCGCTTCCTTTCCTCATCAACAAACAGCAACAGATCTATTTCGAACCTTGCCTTCGCCTGCAATCAGAGAACAGTTTCCCTTCCTACCGATTGAGCAGTGATTCCATGATCTACGGTAATCATGTCAAGGCCCATGATCTTCGGGATTCTGCAGACACTTCGCCGCAGCCGCTCAGTTGGTTCGTACGATAAAAGTTGGAAAATATGGACCTACGAAAAAACCTCCCAACCCCTGAAACTTAACGGGCTGGGAGGTTTGTTTGTTTGTTTTTGTATGGCCTGCACCAGTTGTGCGACTGGAAAGTTATCTCTTGGACCAATCGCAGCATAGCGGATCTCGTCAAATGACCTCATGCGCTTATTTACTTTGTTTTGAACCGGGATGATGCTTCGGCAAGCTGTTTGGTCAATCCATCGATGGTCTGTACCATCTCTGACAGATGCTCGGTCATACCTGACTGTTCCTCCATCGTCGCGGTTACTTCCTCCACGGATGCGGACACTTCTTCACCCGAAGCAGATAAGTTCTGTGCAGCTCCAATGACGTCATCCTTATCGCGTTCAATGGATTCAATCTCAGAGGCAATGGCCTGAACCTGGTCCATCATTTCATTCATATTTTGGGTGACAAAATTGAACGTTTCCTTGGTCTGGCCTACACTGCTCTTATGCTGCTCTGCAATCGCCTCAATGGCGTGTACACTCCGGTTATTCTGCTCGACATGATCAATCGTCTGCATCACAATCCGGCTGATATCCTCCGATTGGGCTGTGGTCTGCTCCGCCAGTTTGCGGATCTCCGATGCAACTACGGCGAAGCCACGCCCATGCTCGCCTGCCCTAGCGGCTTCAATGGAGGCATTGAGTGCAAGCAGCTTCGTCTGATTCGCAATTTCGGTTATCGTACCTGTAATTTGGTGAATGCCGGAGGAACTTTCAGCGAGCTGCACTGTGATTTTGGAAATGTTGGCTACTTCGGCCTCGTTCTGTCCGTTCACCGCAATTAACGCATCAATGACCTTATGGTTGTTCTTGAATGCATCCGTAATCTCGTCTGCCTTGAGCTTCACTGACTGCGACATCTCATTAACGTTCGCAATTTTATTGCCCACGTTCATGAACTTATCCACGATCGCTTCCGTATCATTGGCCTGAGACTCCATGGCTCGTGAAATTTCAAACGCCGTTGTCGTGGTTTCGGCAATGGAGGTCGAGGTCTGCTGGGTGGACAGATCCAGTTCGGTTGTACTTGTTTTCAGTACGCTGATGGAATGATTCATGCTGGAAATCAGCTGTTGGTTGCCCGCTGCCATCGTGTTAAAGCTGTCCACCAGTTGTTTGAATTCTCCGCTATATTTGCCCTTAGCCTGCACCGTCAGATCCCCGTCTGCAAGTTGTCTGAACAATACTGTTAGCCTTGTAATGGGTTTGGTAACCAGTAAGGAGATCAGTATTCCTGCGATGACAGACACCGCAATTGCGCTGAACAGGACGATATACATCTGTTTCGCCATTTTCCCTAATGGCTTCTGCACATCACTTAGTTTATCTTCAACAATGATGGTCCAATCCGATCTTGGAATTTTGGAATAAAAGATTACTTTATCCTTTGTGCTAATATCGCCTTGTTGCAGCTGCTCGTTAGAAGGCAGATTAATCAGTGACTGATATTCACCAGACTCAAGCTTCTGCCCCGCCATCTTCTCATCCGCCGAATTGAACATCACTGTACCTACGCGGTCCAGAATAATGACTTTTCCCTCTTCATTAATGTTGATGTTCTGAAGCTGGTCAACGAAGAACGAGGTTGATGCGGTAGATACGATTACGCCCTCCACTTGTTTGTTTTCATTGTAGATCGGCATTGCAAAAGCGGTACCCAGCGTACCCAGTGACTTAGAGATAACCCCTTCACTAATTACATTCTGGCCTTGAACCGCCTGTTGAAAATACGCACGATCTGCACGTTCTCCCCCGAGGGCTTCAGGATCGTTCGCTGCAACGACGATGCCTTTCCGGTCCAGCAATATGATATTGCTGTTGCCTTCCATCCCTGCGAGGCTGTCCGCCAATATACCATTGGACTTATCCACGAGTTCACTATTTTCCGAGAAAAAGACATCATCATTCTGTCCTTCGCTATTTCGAATCTCCAGCAATTCCTGAAATGTGCCATGTGTTGTAATCAGGAACGTAGACTGTTCTTCCAACGTTAGTGAAGTGAGCAAGCCCGCACCAATCCGGTCAGAGGTTGCTTTAATCTCATCCTTGCTTTTGTCTAGGGTAATCACTGCTGCTACAGTGTAAGATAATACCGCAGTTACCGCCAATACGAGGGTTACCAGTAAACTGATCATTAGCGGCAATTTGACTCTGAACGACATGTTGATCATGCGTTCTCTCGCCTTCGCGAATACCAAATGAATCCACCTTCCATTTCATCCTTGATTGTGTCCAATATTGTATGGGTTAACTTTATATCGGTAGATATCAATCAATTGTTCAGCAGGAAAAACGTTTGCACTGAAAATGTTTTTTTTAAACTCATATTCATCTATATAAAAATAGAACTATATGTAACTAGTATTATATTTTTTTCATTTACTCCATTTGTAAAATAAAGGTATAATCCTCTTTGAATTCATCTATCGTTTCTTTTAGTGAAAAGGGTGCAAAGATAATGAAAAGAAAGGTTTTAGCCAACCAATTTATTGCAGTCGTAATAACTTTACTTCTCTTCATTGCGGGATGTAGCTCAGAAAAAGAAGCCCATGAATATCTTTCAATTACAAACACGGAATATGTTAATGGAACAGATACCGAAGATGGAATGATCATGAGAGTATACACATACGACATCCAAACGAAAGCTCTAACTAAACTAGCTGATTTACCTTATAGCTCACAATATCCCTTAACTGTAGCTTCCTTAGCAAATGACACCATCTATTATTCAGGAGTTGGAAAAGATAAGGGTGACGAGTTGTTTTCCTATGACATTCAGGCACAAAAGACTCAACAATTAAGCTCAGACTTATTTGCAATTAATTCAATTATTCCGGATACCGTTGATCATACTTTGGTTATGGCTGCTGTTAAAAAGGGAGAGCGTCCTGTCAAAGTCATTTTCTTTGATCAGAAAACGCAAGAGATGAACATCTTGAATGACGATGATTTGGATACAACTACATGGGATATTTCGTTTAACCCGGAAACGAGTAAAACCTATGCCATCCAATATTCCGAAGAAGAGCAGTATATTCATATGGAGCAGTCCAATAAAACGCAAACACCGATGGTTCCTCCAAACCATACGATCATTGAGATAGATCCAATCTCTAAACAGACACGCAAGGTTATTGAACTAGAGGAGGAACAAATTTTAACTTTATCAACAAGGGGAGACCAAATTCTTATTGCCACTGCAAAACATATCAACAAGAATCCAATTAAATATAGTATGGTTAATATTAAAACAGGAGAAAGAAACGAAATTGATCTTCCCATTAAAGCGAGGAGTGGATTGTTTTTGTCCAAAGACGGGCAGGGTTTCTATTTCCTCGGAGAAAATACAAAAGCAAACGTGAATCAGGAACGAGGAATTTATTTCTATGATTTGAAAACGCAACAAGTGGAAGCCATATTTCTTCAAAAAGAAGGATTCATCAATAATTTTATGCTTCTATCAAATCCATAATAGGGTTCCTGAAAACACAGGAACCCCCTTGTTGAGTGGCTCACCAAGGTGAATGTTCCATTTGTAATTACAGCGAAGCTTGGGAAGCTACTCCACTAATAGGCATGAAGGAGATAACAGATAAGTATGGAATCTATCACAGTGCAAGCATTAATAGAACAAACCATTAATCAGTATGTATCCTCGGATGCTCACATCCTAAGCATGGAAAGTAACCCTATCCAATTGGGACTTCAGGCCGTGGAATTGCTTCGACATCATATTGAATTCCTAGTCAATGGAGTGCAAAAGGACATTTCTCTCATTACGAAGAAGGCCACGTTCATAGAACGCTCTGCATTGACCAGATTATTTTCACAAGGCGCGAATGTGCCATTTAGTCTATCCAATGAACCTCATACTGAAGATCGCAGCTTGATCTGCATTCAGGATGTGGACTACCAAACCGATTATAGACATCTGGATATGGATCTGCTTCAGAATAAAGAATTACGAGCGCTGGCTTACATACATGGAACGAATATGGGGTTAAAAAAAGAAATGCCTTGGATACCCACTGTGGATCAGAATCATATCATCGATATGATGGAAAATCGTTGGAGACCTTCGTGGAACGCCGCCATAGAAAACCCAGCATTCATTGCGGAATTTGGATTACCGATCGTATCGGAAATTGAAGCTGTAGCCAGTAACATCGTAGATGATCTTGAAGTTCTGATCAGAGATGAACATATGCATACGATGATCCATAATGATCTGAATCCCGGAAACGTACTGGTACATAACAATGAGGATGTCTATTTTATTGATTGGGAGGAAGCAAGATACGGCTCCTTGTTCTTCGATATTCCTCTACGCTGTAGCCATATGAGACAAGTAGACATCTATCGGGAGGCCCTAAGTTCCCACGGATACGATATTCCACAAGATCAATTCGAAAAGTATTTCTCCCTGGCATCCCGATACCTTGGCATCCGCTATATGAGTTGGAACCTTAGGGTATGGGAACAACACTCATATGCAAAAGACGATTTAAAAAAGTATATGAAGATGGTAACTCAACCTTTGTTCTCCTAAACCCCTCCTCATTCCAGGTTAAGCATAAGAGGTATTCACTGTTTTGCCGGACAAAAAAGCTCCTGCCACCAGAAGTGACAGGAGCTTACATGATAGGGATTCAGCATGAACATCGTATGCTTCCACGACCTACATGGCTTACATTTTTCACAAAATTATGAACTGGTGCTTAACCTAGATCTGCAATTCGCTGTTTAATGCGTGGAAATAAACCAAAAGCATTCTCGTAGAATACCTTCTCATGATGCTGCTCCGGCACAAGTCGACGGACGAATTCTGCATACAGATCGATCGGCGCGAGCGGCCAGTCGGTTCCGAACAGCATTTTCTCGTAATGATCCGAATAGACCAGCGCCCGGCGGAAATGATCCATGAACAGGGGCTCGTTCATAAACCGTTCAAAATGGGGCCGATCACCGACAACAAGGCCTGACAAATCTGCGTAAACGTTCGGATTCTTCGCCACGACTTCAGCGGCATCCATCACCCAAGGATCACCCAAATGACAGATCATAAAATTCACGCCGCGCTGTTGAAAGGCTAATTCGTCCACGGTCAGCGGATGTGCATACTTGAGCAATCCATTCATGGAGTACGTATCGCCCGTATGAATGACCACAGGCACGTTATACTTGGCTGCCAGTTCATAGACCGGTGTGTAGATCTTGTCATACACGTAGTGATGATAGTACCCCGCATATAGTTTGATTCCGGCTACCTCAGGAGCTTGCAATCGTGCTTCAATCCGGTCCAGCTCGGCCTGAGCGTGATCACCACCAAGGTGGTTTGGATTAATGCCGACGCATTCCATGAGGAATGACGGAACCGTTTCTTCCAAATCAAGTCCCATCGGATTGGGAGAACTGGAATCCGGGAATGCTCCCTTCGTCTGCTCCGTAACCCCCATTCCGATGCCAAGAACCACGTCGTTCTTATCAAACTCCGCCTTGAGACCAGCGGCAGAGTAATCCACTTTCGATAAATCTATCGCCGTTCGATGAAAGCTGTCGATGTCCGACAGATGAATGTGAATATCAATAATCGGCATGTTAAGCCTCCTTTTCACCTTTTGAAGTTGCAAAATCTAGCTGCAGAAGGCCACGTACATCCTCTGAATTCAGAGGAGTTTGCCCCAAAATCAGATAGGTCGGCTCTGTCCAGATCGTTTCCCCGTTCAGCAGTGGCAGATTGTGATACACATTGTGACCAAGCACCACATTGTTCACAAACCCCGCAGCATTCTGATTAGGATAACGATTCACTGCATGCAGCATGTCTTTACGCGAAACTGCTCCCATTCGCAAGAAACCTTTGGACTGAAGATATCCGTCTACCTTTCCAAGTGGGTATCGCCCTTGCTCGGGGTGTTCCAGCCAACCATCAGCAAAGACAGGCGAAGGTTTGAAGAAATGTTCCTCGGCTAGCGAGTAATCCAGCGCCAATCCGCTTTCGTTCGTAACCGAGTGCAACTCGCAGAGAACAGGAACACCGGGCAGCATGAGGTAATGCTGCTGTACTGTGATTCCCCGATTCGCTTCATGCTTCTCGATGCGGGTTGTGATCTGAATTCCTTTCCAGACGTTACCGAATTCATCCTTCTGCTCCGTCCAAGCCGCGCTTCTTTGTTCCATCTGACGGCTGAAACCGTTCATACCAGGGATACCTACACCAAGTCCACCGTACCATGGATTCCACCAGGAACGCGGGGCTGCTTCCGGATACGTGCTGTCCAGCCATTCTTGACCCTGATACTTCAAGGAATGCACGACACTTCCGAAACCAGGGGCAGCTGCCATCGAAAGAACTCCGTTGCTCACCGTGTACACAGGACCTGCTGGACCTTCTTCAATCACGCAATCAACGGCTGTTCCTGTCTGCGGATACCAGAGGGCTGTACGTTCATGAATCCGATCCTCGCCTCGATATACGGCCCGAACCTTCCAGCCAAATTCGCTTTCTCCTGTCTCATCCTTTTCCGCAGGGGAGAACTGCAATTTAGCAGAGCGCAGATCCTGCTCTCGATTTAATTCCATATCAGCAGCTAAATGCTCTGGCGTGCCACCATTCTGCACGTACAGTTCCAGGTTTCCAGCGAGCGGGACCATCTTCCGTTCAATCAGTTCTGCTGTCAGCACATCCTGGGCAAACGGATTGCCACCACCCAATGCCAGCTCAAGATGGTTGTCCAGCTTCGGTACAACCGGGCTATGCCGTTTTTGAGCGAAAGACCGGAAATCCTGCCATTTGGCAAAGGTATTCAGAGCAAATACGGTCGCCTTTGTTTGCACAACGGCTCCTGCTGGAATCCGGCCAAGCTCATGCTGTAACCCCAGCGTATGTTCCGGACGAAGCAGCTTCAGGGAAGGGTCCCAATAGATACCGCAAGCACCGTACTCTTCCTTGCAGAACAGCCAGTTCTCTGTAATTTGGGCGCTGTCCCAGTGGCTCGGATCGCCAGAGTACGCATCGCCCATATCTACATAACGGCCTTGGTACGGGAGAATAAGTCGGTTGCCGAAGAAACCAAAGTTCGTCATCAAGAACATATCTTCTTCCAGCTCTGCGCTGCGAGTATTCCCAATCTCGTGGTGAAATTCAGCGATTCCATTAGCAGACAGCTTGGCGACGGACTTGATCTCCAAACCAGGAAAGTCTTCCGATTCATACAGTGCTTCGAGAACCTGATTTTCTCCCTCCGGATAGATGTTCACTTCCTTGGCTTGTTTCTTGGAAAACTCTTCTGCAAATGGCTTACCGAGCTTCGGATAGGTCCACCAGAACGTGTGGACGGAGCCAGGGTATTCAATCCACATGTTGTTTTCTTGCTTGCTCATATGGAGGGAGAATGCACCGTTCACGGCCACCCACTGATCTCCGTTTTCCCCACCGTAACGTCCTTGTGTACCTTTCATCAGAACAGACAGCTTGATTGTGAAAGAGACCGCCTGTCTATCCGTCGGAACGGCCGTTACCTCAACTTCTCTCGAATAGAGACCATACGAACGCAAAATGAAGGTTACCGGTACAGATGCTTTGCCTTTTGCAGGAACTGTGAAGCGCACCGAAGGTTCTGTCCATTCTAGAAATGCATCCTCCGGCAGGTCAAAAGTGAACTCCGCTTCGGAATCAAAATTATTCTCCACGTTCAGGTATAGCTCAGCAGGAATGCCTGTATAGAGCTCTTTCACGGGCAAAGCCGTGTTGATCTTGGCCGGGAATTTCGGGGCAACGCCCATACGAAACTCGGCTTTTCTGCCACTGATCAGCCATGTGCTTGTGACAACGGGATGGGTCTTATTCTGACTTTGCTCCTCTTGAACCGGATCAAGGTGGAATTCGCCCTGCACGATTACCGTTTCTCCCGGAGCAACCGCTCTTACAACGTCCAGCGCAAAACGAATATTTTTGTTGTCTTGGCCCTTGATCTCGAACTTCAGCTCGGATGCTGAGCGGTTCGTGATCCGGTAGCGAACCTTGTATGTAGAACCAAATACGAGATCATGATCGTCGATCTCTGTGGAAATTTCGTAATCTGGTGTTTCGAGAGCCGTCAGCCCGCGACCAGACTTCTCGAATTCGGCTCGCAAGGAGATATCTCCCTTTTTCCAGGAATAATCAAAGAAATCGAAACCACGCTCCCGTCGGCCATCCGGCTCAATGACGAGTTCACGCGTGCTGTCTGCGTACCAATCCAGCTCCTCAAAATAAGGAGCAAGTGCTTCCGTCTGCAAGATGGTCGGGATGAAGTTCATGAGATGCACGTTATCATCTTTTTTCTCCCAGAAGAATCCGCATTTCTTATACATCGGGACAGCCTTGGTGTTACCTGCCCATGTGAACAGATCCAGGCGAGGCCATCCCGCTTCCACAGTCTTGCGAACGGCGTTCAGGATCAGATTACGTCCGACCTTGTAGCCGTGATAATCGGGGCGCACATTCAACAGCGGTACATAAAGGGCGTTCTCGTCATAGCGGTAGTGGGCAAAACTGCAGAAGCCAACAACCTCTTTCTCATGAACGGCGAGAAATACATGAAGATTGGACGAAGTCTCCATCTCCCGGCGAACGGTATCCTCCGTTCTCTGGTTGGTGCCACCTCCCCAACTTTCGTTGCTGCGGTTCCACATATCAGCGACTGCGGCAGCGTAGGAGGGATCGTATTCGATAATACGGATTTGTTCGATAATCGAAGTTACGGTCATATTTGGATCTCCTTATCTTTATCTATAGGATGGTCTTCGTGATCATTCGATATGGCCTTTGCCCGATAGCCGCAGAGATAATACAGGCCATGTTTGAAGAAGCTAGCGATAGTCTTATCATACTATAAATGGAAACATTTTCAGAGGATTAAAAATCTTTCTTATCAACTTATAGGTGCCTTTCGACTCTTGTTCGAAGCGTCAGATAACACCACAAACAAAAAATGGCTCTTTCCGCCTTATTGGACGG